>JBGOSW010000205.1:0-8426 GCA_041476145.1 Binatia bacterium | reverse complement strand
TCCGCGGGCTCGCGTGAGTGGCCGTCGATGAACTTGTAGAGCGAGAGGCACTTGCCGCCGAGCTCGCGGTATTGGCGGCCTTTACGATCGACGATCAGCTGCGGGCACGGAAAGCCGTGCTTGCGGAGATAGAGGAGGAGATCGATCTCGCGTTTCACCTCGATCTCGCTCTTCACCTCGTCGATCTTGAGGAAGTACCGTCCTTTGGCCGCGTCCAGCCGGTAGTGCGTGTTGACCGAGCCCGCCGGGACGCCGTTCGCTGCCTGCAACTTGCCGAGACCATAGTCGTCGGCGAGCTGCGTCAAGTGCCGTTTGTCGAGAAAGGTATACACTGCCATGGTCGCAAGCGCCGTTTCGTGGGGTGATCGGACGATCGCGTAGTTATATCCGTAACCCCGCGAATGTCAATAACAATCTCAGAAATATCCGCCAGGGACACTCGCGCCGCAGATGCCGTGCGCAGCGCCTCGATATCCCTGGACGAACGTCTGCGACGACTCCTAGGGCGCAGTGACAGGTCGCCGAATTTGCAGCGCTTTTGGAGAACCTTCAACGGGCACGAGCGCCGGTCCCACGCCACCGGCTCGAGGGGTACACGCCCTTGGAGGGTACCAGGTTACTGCCGGCCGCGCGCCCGCGCACTGGTAGCGAAACGGGCGGGGACGTCGATCTGCGGACACCACCGGAGGAGGGGGCACTCGGGACAGCGGGGGGCGCGCGCGCTACAGATTCTCCGCCCGTGGTGGATCAGCCGGTGGGAGAAGTGCGTCCACGCTGCCGCCGGCAGAAGGTCGCGCAGGTCGGTCTCGATCTTCACCGGATCGTCCTCGCGGGTGAGGCCGAGACGGTTCGCGAGCCGCCGAACGTGCGTATCGACCGTGATCGCCGGGATCCCGTAGGCCGTCCCGAGGACGACGTTTGCCGTCTTCCGCCCGACGCCGCCGAGGGCGACGAGTGCGTCCATGTCGCGCGGCACGTCGCCGCCGCGCGCGGCGATCGCCGTCGCGACGGTCTTCAGCGCCTTCGTCTTCTGCCGAAAGAATCCGGTCGAGCGGATGAGCGTCTCGAGCTCGGAGGTCGGCGCCGCCGCCATCGCCGCCGGCGTCGGGTAGCGAGCGAAGAGCGCGGGGGTGACCATGTTGACGCGCTCGTCGGTGCATTGCGCCGAGAGGATGGTTGCGACCAGGAGCTGCCACGCGTCGTCGTGCCGCAACGCGCACCACGCGTCCGGGTACCCGTCCGCCAAGGCGCGCGCGATACGGCGGGCGCGCGCGCGCCGTTCGGGAAGCGTCTCGTGCTCAGCCGGCGCCCGTCGGGTCACGACGCGCGTCTCCGCGAGCACGGATCAAGCGCGGAGTCGCCGCTCGACATCGCGGTCTCCAGTCGGACGGCCGCCGAGTCGCCGCTCACGCTCGCGCTCGACGCCACGACGGTACTCGGCGACGAGGTGCGCGGTCTCCTCGACGCTCCAGCCGAGGGCGGCGCGCATCAGGCCGGCGACGTCGTCGCTCACCCCGAGGCCGCCGTCGCGCTCGCGGAAGGCGAGCGGGATGCGCCGGCGCAGCATGTCGTCGAGCGTCGCCGCCATCTCGGCCGCGACGGCGTGCGTCACCTCGCCGCGCCGGTACGGCAGCGCCGGGAGGATCCGGCGAGCGGCATCGGGATCGGTGGCCGCGAGCGCCACGATTTCGGGCGCGCGCGTCCCGTAACGGTACAGAAGGTGCGTCATCAGCGCGTCGTCGACACCCGCGGGCGCGCTCGCGCGCAGACGCTTCGCGAAGCCGCCGAACCCGCCACGCTCCGCGAGCTTCACATCGGCACCGGGTAGCGGTAGCGCGCCGGTGCGACAGGGGCCGAAGCGCCGTTCCGGATCCCGTGCGCGCAGACGCTCGACGACGCGATCGACCACCCGCTCGGAGACGCGCCGATAGGTCGTGAGCTTGCCGCCGCCGAGCGACAGCATGCCCGAGGCGCTTTCGAAGATCGCCTCCTCACGCGACGTCTCCGACGGGCTGCTCGGGTCGGCGGGCGCGACGAGCGGTCGCAGGCCGGCGTAGGCGCCGACGACGTCGCGCTCGACGAGCGCCGCGGCCGGGAAGGCGTGGTTCACCGCCTCGAGCAGATAGCGGACGTCATCGGCGTCGGCGACGACCGCGCCCGGATCACCGTCGTAATCGGTGTCGGTCGTGCCGACGAGCACCTGGTGCTCCCACGGAATCGCGAACATGACGCGGCCGTCCCGCGGCGCGCGCAGCACGATCGCGTGGACGTTCCCGACGCGCTCGCGCGGCACGATGATGTGGGCGCCCTTGGTGAGCCGCAGCACGGGCGCGGCCGCCGGATCCTCGAGGCGGCGTACGACGTCGAGCCACGGACCGGTCGCGTTCACGACCTGGCGGGCGGCGATCGTGAGGGTGCCGCCGTACAGGCGATCGACGACGCGGACGCCGCAGACGTGCGCGTCGTCGCGCAGCAGCTCGACGACGCCGAGGTAGTTGCATGCCACCGCACCCGCTGCGATCGCGGCGAGCATCGTCTCGAGCGTCAAGCGCGCGTCGTCGGTCCAGCAGTCGTAGTAGTGCAGCGCGCCGCGCAGCCCGTCGGCACGCAAGCGCGGCTCGTGGCGCAACGTCGCCCGGCGTCCCCACGAGCGATGGCGCGCGATGTTGCGAAACGCCGCCAGGCCGTCGTAGACCCAGAGCCCCGCCGAGAGCCGCAGCCGTCCCACCGGATCGCCGTGAAAGACCGGAAACACGAACGGCATCGGATGGACGAGGTGCGGCGCGATGTGGCGGCGCAGGCGATCGCGCTCGCGGCTCGCCTCGAGGACGAGCGCGAACTCGTAGTTCTCGAGATAGCGCAGGCCGCCGTGGATGAGCTTCGAGGACTTGCTGCTCGTGCCGCTGGCGAAGTCGCCTTGCTCGACGACGGCGACCTGGAGGCCGCGCATCGCCGCATCGCGGGCGATGCCGGCGCCGTTGATGCCGCCGCCGATGACGAGAAGATCGAAGGTGGGAGTCGCGAGCGCCTGCGCTACCGCCGCGCGCCGCGCTCGCAGGACGCCCTCACTCATACGTCGCGCGGTTCTATCACACGGCCGCGGGCACCCGCCACCCGCGATTCCTCCACACCAACGCGAGCGCGACATCGGCGACGTTGGTTCCGGTCGGCCCGGGCCGGTAGAGCGCGCCGATCCCCGCAAGCAACGGGTAGACGTCGTGCCGCGCGAGGGCATCTTCGACGGACCACCCGGCGCGCGCGGCGCGCGCAACCGTCCCGCCGTCGACGAAGGCGCCGGCGGCGTCGGTCGGACCGTCGACGCCGTCGGTGCCGGCGCAGAGCAGCAACCATCCCGACTCGCCGGCGAGAAGTCGTGCGACCTCGAGGGCGAGCTCCTGGTTGCGCCCGCCCCGCCCGCCGATCTCGGCCTCGTCGATGCGCACCGTCGTCTCGCCGCCGGCGACCAGCACGCCGGGAAGCGGCCCGCGCACGCGCGCGCGCAAAACGCGTATGCGCGCGGCGAGGCGGCGCGCGACGCGGCGCGGAGCACCGGTCAGCGGACGGCGAAGCCGCAGCACCGCCGCGTACCCGCGGGCGCGCGCCGACCGAGCGGCGCCGGCGCAGGCGGTGTCGTTACCGGCGAGGAGCAACGTCGGCACGGGCGCGTACGTCGCCCGCGGCTTCGGCGTCTCGCGCACTCGGCCGGCGACGCCACGCGCGAGATGGCGGCGGACGCGCGCCGGCAGTCGCTTTTCGATGTCATAGTCGCGCACGATGCGTGCCGCGTCCGCGAACGTCGTCGCGTCGGGAACCGTCGGTCCCGAACCGATGACGGCGACGTCGTCGCCGGGCACGTCCGAGAGCACGATCGCCGCCGCCGGACGGCCGCGAAGGCGCTCCGCCAGCCGGCCTCCTTTCACCGCCGAGAGGTGGGAGCGGACGGTATTGACCTCGGCGATGGTCGCGCCGCTCGCCAGCAACAGCGCGTGCGCGCGGCGTTTGTCGGCGAGCGTGAGGCCGGCCGCCGGCAGGACGAGCAAACTCGAGGCGCCGCCGGTGAGGACGACGAGCACCGGCGAGCGCGGTCGGCGCGCCAGCGCCGCGAGCAGCGCGCGCGTCGCGGCGACGCTGCGCCGATCGGGCACCGGATGGCGCGCGAGGCGCACCGTCACTCGGCGCGTCGGCCACGCGTACCCGGGCGGGACGATCACGAGACCCCCCGTCACGGCGGGCGCGAGCACCGCCTCGAGCGCGGCCGCGATCCGCGCCGCACCCTTCCCTGCTCCGACGAGAATCACGCCCTCGCGACGCGCCCGGTCGAGCACGGGCGCGAGGCGGTCGCGATGACATGCGAAGAGCGCGCGCACGAGCGAGCGCGGCTCGAGCGTCGCGAGCGCCGCCTCGAAGAGCGCCGTCAGCGCAACGCGGGCGGCCGCGGGTGCTCCGCGCCGCGCGTCGCCCCTCACCTTGCCTGCCTGAAGCACATTCTGTACACATGCCGCACGTCGCGGCAGGCGGCACGGAGGACCGGATGCATCACGAGCTCCAGATCGACAATCTCTACGAAAGCTTCACCGGCGTCTGGAAACGCGTGACCACCGAACCGCGTAGCTTCTTCGAGGAAATGCCGGTGAGCGGCGGACTGCAAAACCCGCTCGTTTTTCTTCTCGTCTGCCTTGCGATCAGCGCCGTCGGCTTTCTCGTGATCGGCCCGCGCGGTCTCGCGCTCTGGATCCTCGCCCTCGGCGTCGTGCGCGCGTTCATCGGCGCGCTGGTGGTGATGGTCGTCGCGCGGCAGGTGTTCCGCGGCACGGGTGACTACGAGGCGACGTTCCGCGCCCTCGCCTACAGCAGCGCGCCGGTCGCGCTGCTCTGGATTCCGCTCATCCGGCCCCTCGTGGCGCTGTACCTGCTGTTCCTCGTCATCCTCGGGATCGAGCGCGTCCACGGTTTCGACGCCGGGAAGGCGGTCCTCACGCTGCTGCTGAGTTTCATCGCGATCGGCACCATCGTCTGGACGCTCGGCTGGGCGCACCTCTGGATACCCGCGCCCATGATGCCGATGGTCCCGCACTGCACCTGAGCGCGGGGGCGAACGCCTACCGGCTCAGTGGCTGTCTTCGTCGAGATCAGTGGTGCTGAGCCGTCGATAGGCGCGATCATCGTCGCCGCGACGGTTTTGCTTCGCTTCGATCTCGCGATCGGCTTGACATTGCACACAGAGACGCGTGAACGGCATCGCCTGTAGCCGCCCCTCGGCGATCTCGGCTTCGCAGCTCTCGCAGATCCCGTAGGAACCGTCGTCGACACGCTCGAGCGCGTCTTCGATCGCTTGCAGTTTGCCGCGGTCGCGGTCGGTGAGGATGAAGTTGATCTCGCGGTCGCGGGCCTCGCTGGCGAGATCGTAGGTATCCATCCCCTCGTCTTTGGAGGCTTCGCGCCCTTGCTTCAGGTCCTGCTGGATCTCGGCGAGGAGCTGCTTCTTCATCTCGAGCAGCGTTTCGCGTGAGTTTTTCAAGAAGGCTTTTCGCATGGGTCCCTCGAAGGAGGGGGGGGATGGTAGGGACTCGGCACCGCGATGTCAATTGGGGGAGCCCCCGTGCGCCCGGGCGCTTCGCGCCCGGTGCTCCGATGGGTCGTCGCACCGCGGGCATAGCCCGCGGTGCTCCAGCCTATGCGGGGGGATTTGCGATGTGGACGAACGTCGCGGAGCCGATGGGGATCGCGGTGGCGGCGGCGACGTAGCGGTGAAGGTCGAGGATCGTCGGAACGAGCGCGGGACCCTCGGGACCGAGCACGACGGCTACGGAATGGAGGAGACCCAGTTGGCGGCGGAATTGGAGGCAGAGCAGCGGGGTCGCTTCGACGGTGCGATCTTCCAGCGGACTCCGCGGCGAGAGAAGAAGACTGTTGCTGTGCTCGCGTCCGCCCCGCATGATCTCGTCGCGAAGACGCGCGACGACCGTGGCGACTTGATCGAGCTCACCACGGTAGCGGAGCAGGCGCGTCGCGAGACCGGGTGTAGCAGCGAGGATCTCGTCCGGCGACGCGACCGTACGCGTTGCAGGTCCTGTTGCAACCACCCTGATGGGACCCGTTTCCCCACTGGGGCGGTCCCCCAGCGTTGGACCCGCATCCTGCTCCTCGACAACGCCTTGGTAGCGCGGCGGAGGCAGCGTCGGCGGCACACCCGCCGCATGGACACCGGATTGAATCGCGCGGCGGACGTTTTCGCCGTCGTCGCCGACGCGGAAGTTGTTCGAGATGGAGCAAAACCAGAGATCGCCGAGTGGGAGGCCGCTCGCATCGGCGAGCGCTCGCGCCCACCCGCGGGCGATGCCCAGGGCGTTCTGCGGCAGGCCGCCGTAGACGTCGTGACTGCGCGCGATCTGCAGGGTGTGCAATCGCCCCGCGTAGCGGAACCACAGATCGAAGACGAGGCACGGTCGATGGTGGGCGCGCGTCGACAGATCGACCTCGGGGACCCATCGCTGATTGACGTAGATCCGCGTCGGATCGGCGGCGAGGCGGCGGCCGGTTTCCGCGATCTGGTCGAAGAAGTAGTGGCAGGTGCGATCACCGTAGGTGTAGTCCCCGCGCGCACGTACATCCGGCGCAGGTGCGAGCAGTTCCTCGGCATAGCGGTCGATGTGCTCGTCATTCGCCGGATACGCATCGGGGATCTTCATCGACGCCATGTCGGGAATGCCGAAGAAGGAGCACCACCCTTCGACGACCCTGCCCTTCTGCGTCGTCGTGATGAGGCCTTCCTCCCGGAGCTTCGTGAGACCGTGGACCCACGTCCATTCGAGTGACGCGACGGTATCCAGATCAGCCGGTACGATTCCGTGGGCGTAGAGTGTTCGGTCGACGTTCTTCCGCGCCTCGGACGAGAGGCCCTGCCCCTCCTCGAAGCGCAGGCCGGTACGCAGCGCGAAATCGGCGCGTGCGATCTGCACCGCGAGATACGCGAGGTGCTGCGCGTGCGTCTCCTCGTCGCCGCCGACGTACGTCCCGGCGACGATCGCGGCGAGGAGATCCTCGGCGCGGCGGGCGACCAAGGTCTCGACGTGGCGGCCGGCGGTCTCGTGATAGTCGGCTGCGAGCGTTCCCTGCTCGTAGGCGACGCGGATCTTGAAAAAGCCGGTCGGATCGAGGCGCAGCGGCGAGGCGCGCGCGACGATCGCGTCCGGACCCGCGCCCGCCGGTGCGGCGCCATCGTCCGCGGCGACGGCGGCGGTCGCGGCGGACCCGTCGAGCTTCGCCGCGTCCTCGGGGAACTCGCCGGCGAGCACCGTCCGTTCGGCGGCGAGACCGAACGCCACGAGACGCGACGCCCACCCTGGCACGTCCGGCAAGAGACCGCGACGCAGTACCTCGTGGATCGCGCGTTGCGCGCGCCCGTCCGCCTTCCCGGTGGAGACGAGGCGCGCGGTGCCCGGCACGTCGCTTTCGACGACGAGCTCCGACGCGGCACGCCGGACGCGCAGGTGTGGAACCGGCGCCAGCTCGCCCGTCGACACCTGGATCGTCCGCGGCCGCCAGCGATACGGGTCGATCTCCTCGAGCACCTGCCAGGATGGCGTTGCGAGCGGTCGCACGAGCTCAGGCAGGCGACCCACGACGTCGGCGAAGAACACTGCGGGATCGAGCGGACCACGCGCGTCCACGATGGTCAGCTCGCGGCGGCGGAAGCACGCGATCTCCTCGGGTGAGAGTGTCGCCAGCGCGTCGCGCGCGAACACCTTGGCGGCGCGACCACCGTCGTCCTCGGGGATCACGTGACGGCCCTCGTCGACGCCGTGGGCATAGAGGCAGCGGATCCCTTCGAGCGGATAGAAGACCGGCGAGTCGTCACCACACAGTACGAGCACGGTGATGTACGGGTTCGTCAAGAGATTTTGCACCACCCGCTCGACACCGTCGCGCAACGTGGCGATCGTCCCGATCGCGGCGATGGGACGGAGCGGTGCGGCGACGGCGCCGACCGCAGCGACCGGATCAGTCACGAGCCCGGGCGGCAGGCGCTCGAGGATCACCGCGAGCGGCGGATCGACTTTCGTCGCGCCGCCGATCTCGACCGTCGTGTGGCCGATCAGGAGTGCGACGTTGGCGCGCGGCTCGTAGATCCGGAGCTTCTCGTCGTCGGGGAAGAACGGCCATTCACGGCCGAAGTCGAACGCCACGCCGCGAGCTCGCGCTCACGCCTCCACGGCGCGCGCGCGGAAGCCGGTGGCGTTGCGGAAGGCGGTGTTGAAGTCGCGGTAGAGCGCGCGGTGCGGCTCGAGCCGGTAGTGTTTCTTCGCGAACTGCTCCGAGATCTCCTCGAGCTCCTCGACGTTCTCCCAGCCGCCGGGGTTCGGATACGCGTAGTACGGTGTCTCGTCCGGCACGCCGGCGACGTACACGACGGTGATCGGGCGGCG
>JBGOSW010000204.1:0-8432 GCA_041476145.1 Binatia bacterium | reverse complement strand
GGTGCTGCTCTACGGCGAGACCGGCACCGGCAAGGAGGTCGCCGCCACCTACCTCCACCAGCACGGCCCCCGCGCGGGCCAGCCCTTCGTCGCCGTCAACCTCGCCTGCCTCCCCGGCGATCTCCTCGAGAGCGAGCTCTTCGGCCACGAGCGCGGCGCCTTCACCGGCGCCAGCGAGCGCCGCGTCGGCCGCTTCGAGACCGCGGCCGGCGGCACGCTCTTCCTCGACGAGGTCGGCGACATGCCGATCGAGCTCCAGGTGAAGCTGCTGCGCGTGCTGCAAGAGCGCGAGTTCAGCCGCGTCGGCAGCACGCAGGTCATGAAGGCGAACGCGCGCATCATCGCCGCCACCAATCAGAGCCTCGAGCGCGCCGTCCGCGAGCAGCGCTTCCGTGAAGACCTCTTCTTCCGTCTGAAGGTGGTCCCGATCATGGTGCCGCCGCTGCGCGACCGCCGCGGCGACATCCCCGAGCTCATCCGCCACTTCCTCACCAAGATCAACGCCGAAATGGGCACCGACATCACCGCGATCGCGCCCGAGGCCGAGGAGCTGCTCATCCATCACCCGTGGCCGGGAAACGTCCGCGAGCTCGAGAACTGCCTGCTGCGCGCCGCCGTCCTGGCGCCGGGGCGCACCCTCACCCCCGAGGACCTGCAGCTCTCCGAGGCGACGCCGCCGCCGCCCTTGAGCGGCTCCCTCGCCGACACGCTGCGGAGCGCCGTCGCGGCGTTGGTGCGCGACCCCGAGCGCCCCGCGAAGGACATGTACGCCGCGGTCGTGGCGGCGGTCGAGCGCCCGCTCATCGAGCTCATCCTCGAGCAGACCGGCGGCAACCAGCTGCGCACCGCCGACCTTCTCGGCATCAACCGCAACACCCTGCGGAAGAAGATCACCTCGCTCGGCATCACGGTTCCGCGCGGCAGCAAATGATCCTGCCGTCGCGCGTCTACTTTATCGTCGATCCCCTCGACACCGGGCGTGATCCCGTCGAGCTCGCGCGCGCCATGCTGGCGGGGGGCGCACGTTTGCTGCAACTGCGCCTCAAGGGCGTCGCGAGCGGAGAGCTGGTCGCGATCGCACGTCGCATCCGCGAGCTCACCGCCGCCGCCGGCGCGCGTCTCGTCATCAACGACCGCGTCGACGTCGCGCTCGCGGTCGAGGCCGACGGTGTCCACCTCGGTCAAGAGGACGTGCCGGTGGCCGAGGCACGCCGGCTCCTCGGTCCCGAGCGCTGGATCGGCTTCTCGACGCACAGCGAGGCGCAGCTCGACGCCGCCGCCGGCCGCGGCGCCGATTACCTCTCGCTCGGGCCGATCTTCGCGACCACGAGCAAATCGGCCGCCGATCCGGTGATCGGCTGCGCGCGCCTGCGCGCCGTCCGCCCGCGCATCACCGAGCCGTTGGTCGCGATCGGCGGCATCACCGCCGCGACCGCGTCCGAGGTGCTCGCCGCCGGCGCCGACGCGGTGGGCGTCATCGCCGCCGTCGTGCGCGCGCCGGACGTGGCGCGCGCGGCGGCCGAGCTGTTGGCGATCGCCGGCGAGTGATGGACGTCGCGGCCGGGAGTGAACCCGGCGCCTATTACCAACCATTCGTCTCCGGTGCCGCTGTCTCAACAGCCCACGACCAACGCGCAAGTCCTTGCGCAAGAGGATACGATCCAAACTCGCCCGCGAGCTGATCGAGGTGCCTCTCGCAGATCATCTCATGGTCGAATCCGAAATGGCGTATGTCGCGTGCCCCGCGTGCGAGTGATTCAGCCTTTTGTATGGCAGCCTCGCGCTCGGTCTCTATGGCAGCAAATGCGATGTCCCGATACTTTAACGGGACGCGCTCCGCAGCAGCGGTCGCCTTCTGGAGCACGTCCGTTAACATCAAGTCTACGTTCTCTGGGGTTAGCTCTTCTGCTTCTCGCACTCGTGGTCGTGATCGCCGCGGCGTGGGCGGCTCTCGTAACACTCTTCTCGACACCCCTAACCCTCGGATGGCGCGAGTTCTCTCAGGCGGTGGTCAGGCGGTGGGTATGGTCTTCACCCCAACCTTGAGCCACTAGGCCACTCGTTTAGGAGCGTCGTTGGGATCGTCGTTGGTCGGCAGACCGAGTCGGAACTCGGTCGGGGTTTGGTCTCCTAAGCTGCTGTGGGGTCGGTCATCGTTGTACTCAGCGCGGTAGGTTCGGAGCACGACTTCGGCCTCGCTGAGAGTCGAAAAGTAATGTTGCGAAAGACACTCTCGTCTGACGCTGGCGTTGAAGGATTCGCTCGTCGCATTGTCGGTCGGCTTGCCGGGTCGGCTGAAGTCGAGCTGGACGCCGTGCATCCACGCCCAGTGGTCGAGGGCGCGGGACGTAAACTCCGTGCCGTTGTCGCAGGCAATGACTGCGGGCCGGCCGCGCTGGGCGGCGACGCGCGTCAGCACGCGGGCGACATCGCTCCCGCGAAATTGCGCCCCGACCTCGAGCGCAACGCACTCGCGGGTGTAGGCGTCGAGCACGGTCAACACCCGCAGCTTCTGCCCGTTCGCGAGCGCGTCGCTCATGAAGTCCATCGTCCATCGTTCGTTCGTCCGCGTAAGCGTGACGCGTGGCTGCCGCGCCATCGCGGCGCGGCGCCGCTTCGGCTTTTTGCGCCGCAGGCCCAGGCCCTCGTCGCAGTAGACGCGATACACGCGTTGGTGATTCACGGTCCAGCCCTCCCGACGCAGCAAGACGTGCATGCGGCGATTGAAGTGCCCCCGGACCTCGGCGATCTCGTGCAGCCGGCGGCGGAGCGCCGTCTGCGGGGGCCGGCGACCCATGTACCGGACGCTCGCGCGCGCGGCGACGAGCGCCCGGCAGGCCCGGCGCTGGGGCAGCTGATACGCACGCTGCGCCCAGTCGACGAGCTCCCCCCATCGGGCCGGCGCTACCACTTTTTTCCGAGCGCCTCTTTCAGGATGTGCTTGTCGAGGGTGAGGTCCGCGACCAGCGTCTTCAGCTTGCGATTCTCCTCGCGGAGCTGGCGGAGCTCGCGCACCTCAGCGGTCCCGAGATCGCCGAAGCGCTTTTTCCACCGGTAGAACGTCTGCTCGCTGATGCCCTGCTGGCGGCAGAGCTCGACGACCGGCACGCTGCTGTCTCCTTGCCGGAGGATATGCATCATCTGCTCCGGCGTGAATTTGCTCGTTCGCATCGTCCCGTCTCCTCCTTGGGTGGGGATCCGCGACGACGCTCTTTACGGGAGACCGGGTGGGTCAGGAGAGCGGGGCAAGACCACGCAAAATGAGGCAGAATCGACGGTCCAACGCGCCGCGTTGCTGTCCACTTGCGTCCCGATCTCGGTCGGCGTGACCGAATCCGCTGATTTTCGACTCGACGACTGAAAGGCGCTGTGCGAACGTCCGTGCACCAAATCCGGGCCACACTCACCGCAAGGAGGATTTCATGCGCAGCATGTCCAGACGTCGGCGCCATGCGCGCTGGCTGGCACTCGCGGCGGCCCTCGCGCTCATCGTCCTCGCGTTCCCCGCCGGCGCGCCGGCGACTCACAATAGCCCAGGAACGCTTCTCTGGGGATACGAGTCCGCCGCCGGTAATGCCAAGATCGACAGCTACGACATCGGTACCGACACGTTGCTCTCAAGCTGCGTGCCCGATCCGGCGGCGAACGGCCGCGGCATCGCGATGGATCCCTTTGACGGGAACCTCTGGTACACACGCCTCCCCGGCGACGGGCTGATCCACAAGGCCACGACCTCCTGCGCCGCAGTCGGCTCGATTCCGTTCGGGGACGGACCGGGGGGCGCGGTTCAGGATGACATTGGGGCGCTCGACGTCGATCCGACTGACGGCAACCTGTGGGCGGCGGGGTATGCGACGGCGGTTCAGTTTGGCTCCGACGCGTTCATCTATAAGGTCGACCGCGTGACGGGCGCGATCCTCGCGTCGTGCTCCACGCCGGGCGGCTTCAATGACACGCTCGCCGTCGCGCAGCTGAGCGGCCTGCCCGGGTCGGGCAAGTACCTGCTCACGGACGCCGGCGAGTTCAACACGACGCTCCGGGTGATCGACGCGGCGACCTGCACCGGCGGCGGTGTGAGCACCATCGTGACGACGTACACGCTGCCGTTCGGGCCGACCGGGATCGACTACGAAAACGGGCAGCTCATCGCCAGTGACCTCGACCTCTTCAGTAATAATCCGAATCCGAGGATCGTGAACCTCGGTGGGCCGCCGTTCAGCACGGTCCTCGCCAGCATGCCGAGCGGCGCGACGGATGAGCTCGAGGACATCACGCTGGTGCCGACACTGATGACGACGCCAACACCGACGCCGAACCCAACACCGACGCTCGGGCCGCTCGATCATTTCACCTGCTACACGGTGAGGCCATTCCTGAACCTGAAACAGGGATCGGTGGTCGTACCGTTTCCCCCGGGGGTGAACCTCGTCGACCAGTTCGGGTCGTCAAGCGTCGCGGTGAGGAAGCCGAAGTTCCTCTGCGCGCCGACCGACAAGAACAATGAGAACCCGGGCGCGGAGCTGCACCCCGAGCACCTGAAAGGCTACCCGATCAGGAACAGGGTGAGCCGAGTCTTCCCGACCAACATCAAGGTGGTGGACCAGTTCAATCCGGGCGGCCTCTTCGTCGACGCGAAGAAGCAGTCGCATCTCCTCGTCCCCACCGTGAAGAGCCTGAGCGCGCCGCCGCCGCTCCCCGACGCTTTCGCCACCGATCACTTCGAGTGCTACAAAGTGAAGATTTCGAGGGGTAGGCCGAAGTTCGTGAGGCGCGGCGTCCACCTCCAGGACCAGTTCGGGCCGATGGCCGTCGACGTGAACAAGCCGGCGTTCCTCTGCAACCCCGTCGACAAGAACGGCGAGGATCCGTCGGCGCCGAGCCATGCGCGGCACCTCATGTGCTACCAGGTGAAGCAGGAAGGCCCCGTACCGTTCATGACGATCTTCGGGGTTTTCGTGAACAACCAGTTCGGGCCGGAGACCCTCGACGTGAAGAAGCCCCTGGAGCTCTGCGTGCCGGCGCTGAAGAATCCGCCGACCCCGATGCCGACGGCCACGCCGACCCCAACCAGGACCGCGACGCCGGCGGTCACGCCGACCCCGACCAGCACCGCGACGCCGACGACGGTGCCAACGCCGACCGCGACGCCGCCCCCCATCTGTTGCGACCTCTCTGCTAGCAATGCCGTTTGCGCGTACCCTGTGGAGAACCAAAACTGCATCGACATTGGGGGTACGGTGGGTGCAGCGGGAGAACTGTGCAACGCTTCAAGCGGGAATTGCGACCCGCTGCCGCCGAGCCCTGGGAACTGCTGCCACATGGGCCAGATATGCCTGGGCGGGCCGAGCGTCAATTCGTCTGATTGCAGCAACCTCGGTGGAACTTTCGTGCCGAATGCCAACTGTAACTCTGACGGGAACTGCGGCCCGTAGGCGGTATCGCGTCCACCGCCGGCCACCATTCCGCTGATTGTTGCTTTGTTCCTTGTGCTCGTTTCGGTAGTTCACCGCGTATCTGCAGCTGCCAGAACGAGGGACCGGAACTCGCGGGCCGCCACCCCCCGGCATCTCGAATCGGTCGGGGAAATCGGAGATGAGGGTTGTGGCGGGTGGACGAGCGATTCGTCCGCCGTTGGGCTGCAGCAGAGGTCAGCGCAGGGTCGCCATGAGGTCACAGGCACGCTGGGTTCCGAGCCCGCACGATTTTCGCACGTCCGCGACGGCGGCGCGCTCGTCGCCCTTGTGATGATAGGCACCGCCCCGCTCTAGGTACGCCTCGCCGTTCAGCGGCTCGAGGTCGATGTATGTGCTCCAGTGGCCGATGATGTCGTCCCAGCGGCCCCGTTGCGCGAGCAGCCAGTCGACGTTGCGGTAGGACTCGATATTCCGCGGGTCGAGACGGAGCGCGGCCTCGAAGTCGTGCAGGGCGCGCTCGTGCTCGTTCTTTCTGATGTACGCGCGACCGCGCCAGAACAGCAGATCGGGCGTCTCGCCCGCGAGCTGCATACCCCAGTTGAAACGATCGAGCGCGCCGTCGACATCGTTCGACTCGAGGAGCTGATGGCCGTAAGACACGGCGGTCTTGATCTCGTGGGTGCGAAACCAGTCGAGATCCTCGTTCTTCGCGTCGAGCTCGCTGACGAGGACGACATCGGGCAGCGCCTCGCGACGCCGTCCGAGGGCGGCGAGGACCTGAGCGCGGAGGACGAGCACGTCCGGCTCCTCGGGTCGGAGCGCAAGGGCATTGGCGACATCGGCAAGCGCGTCGGTGTAGCGCTTCTGCCGCGACTCGGCCTCGGCGCGACTGTCGTAGAACTGCCAGTGATCGCCGGCGGCGATTGCGCGCGTGAAGAAGGCGACCGCCTGATCATAATGCTCGTCTTGCATCGCAACGCGACCGCGGTCCCAATCGACGAAGCCGAGGAGCGCCTTCAGTCGCGGATTCTCCGCCGCCCGCGCTTGCGACGCGCGCGCGAAGGCGTCGAGGCTGCCGTACGAGCCGCCCCAGCGCGGCAGCAGGCAGTGCGCGACGGCGGTTCGCACGGCGAAGCTCGCGGGCGCGACGGTGAACGCGCGCTCGGCGAGCCGCAGACACGCCTCCTGATCGCCCTTGGTGCGCGCCATCACGATGAGCATCACGTAGGCGTGCGTGAGCGTCGGATTGCGCCGAAGCGCTTCGCCGGCGTCGGCGATCGCCTTCTGGAGCGCCCCGTCCATGTCGCTGAACTGCTGATTCGTCGTCTCGCTTCGGTACTTGAAACCGCGAAAGTCGTACGCGATCGCGAGGAGGTGCTGCGCGCGGACGACCCACGGCACGTAGGACGCGGGGTGCTCGGCGACCCATGCGTCGAGCAGCTGCGTCATGGTGGGATCGGCGACGTTGAAGGCATCGACGACGCGGGTCAGCTCGTCCTCGCGCTGCACGTCCACCTCGACCCGCGCCTGCTTCGCTTCCACGAGCGCCGTGAGCGCTTGGAAGTCGCGGGCGCGGAGGAGGCGCTGCGCCTCGAGTCGACTTCCGGGCGCCGCCTGAGTGACGGGTGGAGGGGACGCCGGCGGTGCGACGTCCTGCATCCTCGCGGGCACACCAGCATTGCCGGTGCCGGCCGAGGCGACGGTCGCGACCCCGTCGGCGGTTCGAGCAGGACCGATGATTCCCGCGTCTTGCGACCCGCGTCGCGCCACGACTCCGATCGTCAACATCACGACTGCGACGGCCCCGATGACAGCCAAGCGCTGGCGCATAGCCACCTCCTGGTGGGCGCGCCGCGTGCAAGCATCTCAGGGTTTCGATCGAGCGGCGCCTCGATCGCGAATATCGACACGATCGTCGGATTCCTTGAGCACCAAGCCGAAAGTGGTCGACTCGGCCGCCATGCTTCGATCCGATCCTCGCCGATCTCCGTCATATCCCTGACGGTCGAGGAGCGACCTCCGTATGTTCGGCATCCGCTGGATCCCCCGAATGAAACGGGTCGTGGGCGATACAATGGCCATTCTCGAATGTTCGCCTTGCTATTCTCCGGCGAGCAGACGCAGACAAAACGGCCTCCGCGAGGGTCGCGCCGGCAGGTACAAGCGCGCGGAGCGCGTGAGTCTCGGAAGGTCGGGGACGTCCACAGGGCGAAATCTCCGCCGTCAAGACGCACCGAGGCCATCGACCACCACACTGCGCTGACGGCACCGGGAGGCCGGGACTTGTGGGCCGCCGCTCCCGGCATCTCGAATCAGGCGAGGATACCAGTACTGTTATCGAGTAGGCGTCATGACCTGTGGCAGCGCGTGATCCTCGATCGCGGCGCTCGGTAGCCTCATCGGCGGCCTCAGTAAACAGCCTCCCAGCCGCCGTTCTGCATGCGGACGACGACGAGCTGAGGCGGGTAGACCGTGGCAACGGTCATCTCCGCGCACATCTGCGCCTCGCCCTTGATGCCCTCGAACGCCTTGGGATCGAGCGCGAATAGCTCGCCGCTCTTTCGCCGCACGACGACCTCGGGGTTTCCCGTGGTGACGAACTCGAGCTGATCCGCCGACGGCGCCGCGACGCGGACACCGGCCTTGTAGGCGGCGTCGAGACACTTCGCCTTGCGAACCGCGTCGACGTCGATCCGCTGCTTGCCCGCGAGCGATTTGTACAGCGCGGCGAAGTCGGGCTTGAACCATCCCGCCCGCTCCTGCAGCATCGCCGTCAGTCGCTGCTTGTCCTCGTCGCTGAGCGCCGTCACCGCGGGAAAGTGGTGCCACGGAACGTCGGTGGCGAAATCGGCGGTGAACTCGCGCTCGAAGACGATCTTCCCGGTCGCCTTCTTGTCGTCGACGCCTTCGGCATCTTGGTTCGTGCCGCTGTAGTGACCCGGCTCGCGCGCCTCCTTGACCTCGTCCATCACCGACGCCCAGCGCAGCTGCGCGCGATACGCGGCCTTTCCGTCCGCC
>JBGOSW010000203.1:0-8482 GCA_041476145.1 Binatia bacterium | reverse complement strand
ACGGACGCGCTCGCCGCCGGCCTCACGGTGCCGCTCACGAACCGTCCGTGGGTCCAGCGTACGATCCGGCGGAGCGTCGTCGCCAACGGTCAGGGACTCCATTCGGGCATTCGCACCGGACTCATTCTGCAACCGCTTCCCGCCGGAAGCGGCATCGTGTTCGGCAGCATCTCGGCGTCGGCGACGATCCCCGCGCGTATCGAGTACGTCGATTCGACCGGCTACGCGACGACGCTCTTCCACGACGGCATCGTCGCCAAGACGGTCGAGCACCTCCTCGCGGCGCTGCACGGCTATCGGATCACCAACCTCCTGGTGAAGATGCAGGGCGAGATCCCGATCTTCGACGGCTCGGCGTCGGAGTTCTGCGCGCTCATCGAGAGCGCCGGCATCGAGGACCAAGGCGGCGCGGTCGACGAGATCGTGATCGACCGGCGTTACGAGATCGGCGACCGCGACGGCGGGGGTGAATACCTCGCGATCGAGCCCGCCGACACGTTCGGCGTCCACTACGTCCTGCAGTATCCGGAGCCCGTCGGCCGCCAAGAGTTCACCTTCCATTTCACCGACACCGAGGACTTCAAACGCGAGATCGCGCCGGCGCGCACCTTCGGATTCCTGCGCGAGATCGAAGCGCTCGAGAAAATGGGCCTCGCGAGCGGCGGTCGTCTGCACAACTGCATCCTGATCGGCGAGAACGGCGTGGTGAACACGCCGCTGCGCTTCCCCGACGAGTTCGTGCGCCACAAGATTCTCGACATCTTCGGCGACTTCTATTTGCTCGGGCGGCCGCTCCGGGGCTTCATCACCGCCCGCATGACCGGCCACAGCGACAACGTCGCGCTCTTGAAGCTGCTGCGCGAACGGTTCGAGCTCCAGTAGGCGCGACACCGCAGGCCGCCGACGACGTCTCGGCTCTCGGCTTCGCCGCCGCTCACTCCGCTCGCGATTGCTCGCGTCCGCGGTTGAAGCGGGTGAGGGCGCGGCGGTCTTTTTTCGACGGGCGACCTCGGGAGTGAGGGGTTTGGGCAAAGGCGGCGCGTTCGACGGCACGACGCGTGCGGGCGGCGCGGCTCTCGGCAGTCTCGTCGTACAGTGTCGCCGCGATCGTAGCCGGACCGCGGCGGGTGCTGACGGCTCGGATGAGGATGGTGAGCTCGTCACCGCCGCGTTGGATGGCGACGATGTCGCCGATTCGGACGGGGTGGGCGGGTTTCACTCGGGCGCCGTTCACATGGACCTTGCCGCCATGGACGGCGGTGGCGGCGAGCGGGCGGGTCTTGAACATACGGGCCGCCCACAGCCATTTGTCGACTCGGATCGGTGTGGCGGCGGCGTGCTCCGAACCTCGACTTGACATCAATCATCACCCGGCGTACCTAGTCTTTGCACCTTTTAATCTGACCCCGCGAGGTCAGGAAAGGTCGGTCCGGTGACCCTCTCCACGTTCGGGTTTCACTCGTTCGAAAGCCCTCCCGGCCTCGGCCGGGAGGGCTTTTTTTTGCGCAGTCATGTCTGACGACGGTCTCCTTCTCGACGGCGTGCAGATGCAGCGCGCTTTGGAGCGGATCGCCCACGAGATCGTCGAGCGGCACCACGAGATCGCCGCCGTCGTCCTCGTCGGCATCCGTTCGCGTGGCGTGTACCTGGCACGTCGAATCGCCAGCAAAGTCACCGAGCTGACGTCGAGCGAGCTGCAAGTCGGATCGATCGACATCACCGCCTACCGTGACGACGTCGAGCAGCCGCGCGAGCGCATCGAGGTGACCGCGACCGAGATCCCGCTGCCGATCGACGAGCGCGTGGTGGTGCTCGTCGACGACGTGATCTCGACCGGGCGCACGGTGCGGGTGGCGCTCGACGTCCTCGGCGGTCTCGGGCGGCCGCGCGCGGTGCAGGTCGCGGCGCTCATCGATCGTGGCGATCGCGAGGTGCCGATCAAAGCGGACTTCGTCGGCTACAACGTCATGCGTGGCGAGCGGCGGCGCGTACACGTCCACGTGCGTGAGCTCGACGGCGCCGACGAGGTACGGCTCCAATGACGCGGCACGTACTGGCGATCGCCGACCTCGCGGACGAGGAGATCGAAGAGATCTTCCGGCGCGCCGAGCGCATGGAGGTGGTGCTCGCGGCGGGGGAGACCTTGCGCGACGCCGCGGGCACGATCATGGCGACGCTGTTCTACGAGCCCAGCACGCGCACGCGCCTCTCCTTCGAGGCGGCGATGTGGCGCCTCGGCGGCGCCGTCATCAGCGCGCCCGACATGAAGACCTCCTCGGCCGTCAAGGGCGAGAGCCTCGGCGACACCATGAAGGTGGTGTCGAGCTACGCCGACCTCCTCGTCATCCGCCACTTTTGGGACGGTGCGGCGCGCGTCGCCGCCGAGAGCGCGGTCGTGCCGGTGATCAACGGCGGCGATGGCAGCCACGAGCATCCGACGCAGACGCTCTGTGACCTCTACACCCTGCGACGCGCCAAGGGGACGCTGAAGGGACTGACGATCGCCGTCGGTGGCGACCTCAAGTACGGGCGTACGGCCCACTCGCTGGTGCGCGCGCTGGCGCGTTTCGGCGCCAACATCGTCGTCGTGCCCGTGCGCGGCATGGAGTTTCCGGCGTGGCTCCTGCAACAGCTCGCCGACGAGTACGACTACCGGCCGACGGTCGCGCGCCCCGACGACCTGCGGGCGATCGCCCGCGACGTGCATGCGCTCTACCTCATGCCCGCCAAGCCGCATCAGCTCACGCTCTTCACCGACGCCGAGTTCGATCTCCAGGAGCGCCTGGCGAGCGCGGAGCCGATCACGCTCGACGCTCTCTACATGACGCGCCAGCAGCGCGAGCGCCAGGAGACACAAGACGACGGCGTCGAGTACCTGCGGGTCGACACCGCGACGTTCCAGGATCCGTCGATGCGCCACACCCTCCTCATGCATCCGCTGCCGCGGAGCGGAGAGATCGCGTCGGCTCTCGACCGCGATCCGCGCAGCATCTACTTCCAGCAGGCCGCGTACGGCGTGCCGGTGCGGATGGCGCTCGTCTCGTTTCTGCTCGAGCATCGCGCCCGCACCGCGGAGGCGCCGCGGGCCGCCGTCCGCGCCGAAGGCACGATCCGCATCGGCCCGCGTTGCACCAATCCGAACTGCGTGACGCGGCGGGAGGAGATCGCCTCCGACAAGCGCTTCCGCTTGCACCGCGAGGCCGGCGGCCGCGCCCACCTCGTCTGTCTCTACTGCGATCACGAATCGCGCATCCAAGTGATCGGTAACCGCAAGTCGCACCATTTCCACGTGTACGAGGAGCCGATGTACGGCTACCTCGACGGGTGGATGCGCGACGGCGCCCTGGTGATCTTCGACTCCGTGAAACAGGCGGAAGAGGCCGGCTACAAGCCCTACAAGCTCGGTCCGCAGAAGGCGATCATGAACGCCGCCGAGATCGAGCGCAGCCTCGAGGTGCTCACCGACGCGATCCTCGCCGAAACCGACGAGCTGAACGAGCTGGTGATCATCGGCATCAAGACGGCCGGCGCCTTCATCGCGCATCGGCTCGCGGAGCGCATCCGCGACAAGCGGGGCGCGGAGGTCGAGCTCGGTGTCGTCGACGTGCACGGCGGTGCCGACGGCATCTTCCGCTGGCCCGGTCACGCCGACGCCGAGCCGCTCACGGTCGCCGACCGCTCGGTCGTGCTCGTCGACGACGTGATCAACTCGGGTTGGACGGTGAAGGAAGCGCTGGCGGCGATCTGGCGCGCCGGACGCCCGCGCGCGGCGCGGCTGGCGGTCCTGATCGACCGCGGCCACCGCCAGCTCCCGATCAAGCCGACCTACGTCGGCAAGCACCTTCCGACGGCATCGCACGAGCGCGTGCGCGTGCGCCTGCGCGAGCTCGACCGCGAGCACAAGGACACGGTCGTCATCTACTCCTACGTCGATCCGAAGGCGGCTTGAGGCGGCGATGATCGATCTCGCCATCACGGGCGGCCGCGTCCTCGATCCCGTCCGCACCCTCGACGTCGTCGGCGACGTCCTCATCGACGACGGCAAGATCATGGGCGTCGCGGCGCCGGGCGAGGGGCCGCGGGCCCGTGCCGTCGTGGACGCGGCGGGGCTGTGGGTGACGCCGGGCATGATCGACATGCACGTCCACCTGCGCGAGCCCGGCGGGGAGCACAAGGAGACGATCGCGTCCGGGGCGGCCGCCGCGGTCGCCGGCGGATTCACCACCGTCGCCGCGATGGCGAACACCGATCCCGTGAACGACGACGTCGAGGTGACGCGCTGGATCCGCGCGCGTGCGGCCGAGGCGGCGTTGGCGCGAGTCCTCCCGATCGCCGCCGTGACGAAGGGCCTCGCCGGCGAGGAGCTCACCGACTTCGCGGCGCTGCGGCAAGCGGGCGCGGTCGCGTTCTCGGACGACGGCATGCCCATCATACGCGAGTCGGTGATGCAGCGGGCGCTCGCCGCCGCCGCCGAGCTCGGCGCACCGATCATCGCCCACGAGGAGGATCGGACGCGCAGTGACGGCGGCGAGGCGGACATGATCGCGCGCGACTGCGTGCTCGCGGCGGCGGTCGGTGCGCGTCTGCACGTCGCCCACGTCAGCACGGCGGCCGGCATCGCCCACATCCGCCGCGCGCGCGCCGGCGCGAAAGGCATCAGCGCCGAGGCGACGCCCCATCATTTCATGCTCGACGCGAGCGCCGTCGAGCGACACGGAGCGAACGCCAAGATGAACCCGCCGCTCCGCGACCCGGCCGACGTCGAGGCGGTGCGGGCGGCGCTCGCCGACGGTACGATCGCGGTGATCGCTTCCGATCACGCGCCGCACCACGCCGACGAGAAGGCGCGCGGGCTCGAGAACGCCCCGTTCGGCATCGTCGGCCTCGAGACCGCCCTCGGCCTGACGCTGGCCCTGGTCCACGCCGGCGTACTCTCGGCCGCGACCGCCGTACGCGCGCTCACACTCGGTCCGGCACGCGTCCTCGGCCTCCCCGGCGGACAGCTGACGCGTGGCGCCGCCGCCGACGTGTCGCTGCTCGATCCGGAGCTCCGCTGGCGGGTCGATCCCGCCGCGTTCCGCTCGCGCTCGCGCAACACGCCGTTCGCCGGCGTCGAGCTCCGCGGGCGGGCGGTGGGAGTGTGCATCGGGGGTCGACTGATCGGGAATTTCGCGGAAAGGTTGTGCCAGTGAGGAGAGCGGACGAGAGGGTGGGGCGGTGACGGCATCGGTGGACCATCCGGCCGTGCTCGCGCTTGCCGACGGCAGGGTCTTTCGCGGCATCGCCTTCGGCGCCGAGGGCGAGACCGGCGGCGAGGTCGTCTTCAATACCGCGATGACCGGCTACCAGGAGATCCTGACCGATCCCTCCTACAGCGGTCAGCTCGTCGCGATGACCTATCCCGAGATCGGCAACGTCGGCGTGAATCGCGAGGACGCGGAATCACGGCGCCCGTTCGTGCGCGGATTCATCGTCAAGGAGTACTGGGATCCGCCGAGCAGCTGGCGCGCGCAGCAGAGTCTCGGCGCCTACATGCGCGAGCACGGGATCGTCGGCATCACCGGCATCGACACCCGGGCGCTGGTGCGACACCTGCGTACGCACGGTGCGCAGGAGGGCGTGATCTCGTCGGTCGATCTCGACCCGATCCGCCTCGTCGTCAAGGCGAAGGCCCGGCCCGGCCTCGTCGGCGTCGACCTGGTGCGCGACGTGACCTGCGCCGAAGCGTACGATTGGGACGAGCCGTTGTGGCAACTCGAGGGTGCGGCGCGCGGCCCCGACCCGGGCCCGCGGCCGCTCGTGGTCGCCTACGACTACGGCATCAAGTTGAACATCCTCCGCAGCCTCGTCGCGAGCGGCTGCCGGGTGCGCGTCGTGCCGGCGACGACTTCCGCGGCCGCGGTCCTGGCGCAGCGTCCCGACGGTGTCTTCCTCTCGAACGGTCCCGGTGATCCCGACGCCGTACCGTACGCGCGCGAGCACGTCGCCGCGCTCATCGGCAAGGTGCCGATCTTCGGCATCTGCCTCGGGCACCAGATCCTCGGCCTCGCGCTCGGCGGCCGCACCTACAAGCTCAAGTTCGGGCATCATGGTGCCAACCATCCGGTGAAAGACGTCACTACCGGCAAGGTCGAGATCACCGCGCAGAACCACGGCTTCGCCGTCGACGTCGACTCGCTCCGCGGTCTCGCCGAGCTCACCCACGTGAACTTGAACGACCATACCGTCGAGGGGCTGACCCACACCACGGAGCCGCTCTTCTCGGTGCAATACCACCCCGAGGCCTCGCCCGGTCCGCACGACGCGCAGTACCTCTTCCGGCGCTTCGTCGACCTGATGGAGCGGAGACGAAAGTGACAGCGAAATCAAATGCTCTGCAAGAGCGATGCACGATCTGTGGGTGTTTTCTTCATCGGTCGGGCGAATACGCGAGACCTACTGTCGCGGGCAGGTCCCATGCAACGCGTCACCACTTCGTTGCCGAGCGGTTCTTTGGTCGTTCGAAGAATCGACCCAAAGAGCAGCGCGAGCCGATTTTCGCCGCGTGTCCCTGGCACGCTGAAGGACAGACCGCGGTCTATTGCTATGAATGCCATGAAGAATTCCTCCACAACCCAGTGTTCACACCCGACGACATCCAGTGGTTCGCAGAACTCGTCGTAACCCGCGGCCTGTCAGAAGAGGGGAAGTCGGGCAGTCGCACTAAGCTGGCGGGAAGAATCCAGCTTCTGCATGAAGTGATTGCGCTCGGCCTCTCGACCCTTCTGACGCGAGAGCGCGCTGCGCGAAGGAATACGAGGTCACCGCCCAGACGTGAAGTGGGCCACGCATCCGACGGCTGACGCGCGTGAATCTGAGGAGCGAGAAGTCATGACGAAGGCTCGAAGCTCGAAACGACATCTCAAAAACGAATTCACTGCGATTATCGAACGCGATGGCGAGTGGTTCATCGCATATTGTCCGGAAATTCCAGGAGCAAACGGGCAAGGGCGGACGAAAGCCGACGCACGCCGGAACCTAGCTGGAGCGATCGCTCTAATTTTGGATGATCGACGACGCGACGCTCTGCGAGCCTTGCCGCGTGATGCTATGCGCGAGAAGGTCGTCGTCGGGTGAAGAGAGGGGACCTCCTGCGGCACCTGCGACGCTACGGTTGCCACATGAAGCGCGAAGGCGGTGCGCACTCCCTGTGGATCAATCCGGCGACGGGCGCTATCGAGGCTGTGCCTCGTCACAATGAGCTATCGGATGTCCTCGCGCGTAAGATTTGCCGCGGGCTTTCGGTTCCCGAAGCCGGGAAATGATATCACAAGATGCCACGACGCACTGACATCCACACGATCCTCCTCATCGGCTCCGGCCCGATCGTGATCGGCCAGGCGTGCGAGTTCGACTACTCCGGCGTCCAAGCGTGCAAGGCGCTGCGCGAGGAGGGCTATCGGGTCGTCCTGGTGAACTCCAATCCGGCGACGATCATGACCGATCCCGAGTTCGCCGACCGCACCTACATCGAGCCGATGACCGTCGAGGTGCTGGAGCGCATCATCGCCGCCGAGCGGCCGCAGGCGGTGCTGCCGACGATCGGCGGGCAGACCGCTCTCAACCTCGCGATCGAGCTCGCCGAGGCGGGCATCCTCGAGCGCTACGGCGTCGAGCTCATCGGCGCCAAGCTCGAGGCGATCAAGAAGGCCGAGGACCGGGACCTCTTCAAGGCGGCGATGCAGCGGATCGCCCTCGATCTGCCACGCAGCGGCTACGCGCGCACGTTCGCGGAGGCGGAGGCGATTCGGCGCGAGATCCCGCTGCCGCTCATCATCCGTCCGTCGCGCACGCTCGGCGGTACCGGCGGCGGCGTCGCCGCGACCGAGACCGAGTTCGCGGAAGTCGTGCGCTGGGGTCTGGCGGCGTCGCCCACCAGCGAGGTGTTGATCGAGGAGTCGATCGCCGGATGGAAGGAGTTCGAGCTCGAGGTGATGCGCGACGCCAAAGACAACGTCGTCATCGTGTGCTCGATCGAGAACTTCGATCCGATGGGCATTCACACCGGTGATTCGATCACGGTGGCGCCGGCGCAGACGCTGACCGACAAGGAATATCAGCTGATGCGCGACGCCGCGATCCGCATCATCCGCGAGATCGGCGTCGACACCGGCGGCTCCAACATCCAGTTCGGCGTACACCCGGACAACGGCCGCCTGGTGGTGATCGAGATGAACCCGCGCGTGTCGCGCAGCTCGGCGCTCGCGAGCAAAGCGACGGGATTCCCGATTGCGAAAATTGCCGCGCGGCTCGCCGTCGGCATGACGCTCGACGAAATCCCCAATGACATCACGCGGAAGACGCCCTCGTGCTTCGAGCCGACGATTGATTACGTCGTGGTGAAAATTCCCAAATGGCAGTTCGAGAAATTTCCCGGCTCGGATACGGCGCTCGGCACGCAGATGCAGTCCGTTGGCGAAGTGATGGCTATTGGACGCACGTT
>JBGOSW010000202.1:0-8559 GCA_041476145.1 Binatia bacterium | reverse complement strand
CTCGTCGATGTTCCGCAACGTGCAGTTCACCTCGCCGACGACGGCGGGCCAGGCAGGCGAGGAGCGGTTCTCGATCGTCATGGAGATCGAGGAATGAACTGGCGCGAGCGGTGGGAGCGGCTGAGCGGCCGCGAGCGCACGCTGATCGGCGCCGCCGGCGTGGTGCTCGCCCTGTTGCTCGTCCGCTTTCTGATCATCTCGCCGTTCCTCGCTTATCGTGAGAGTCTCCGCGACGAGATCGCCGCGCACCGCGAACTGCTGCAAAACGACCACGCCTATCTCGCGCGCTCGACCGACGTGACGCATCATCTCGAAGTGCTGCGGGCGCGGTACGCCGAGGTGCGCGCGCAGCTCGTCCCCGGCGATACGCCGACGCTCGCCGCCGCGAGCCTGCAGGACACCCTGCACAGCCTCGCCGCCGAGAAGGGCATCAACGTCCAAAGCACACAGGTGATGCGCGAGGAGACGCTCGGCGAGTTCCGCCGCATCGCCGTGCGCATCACGGTATCGGGTGAACTACGCCAACTGGCCGAGTTCCTCGTCGGCGTCGAGTTCGGACCGCGGCGGCTCTCCATCCCGTTCCTCGAGATCAACCGCCGCGGCGCCGTCCTGCGCGGCCAGAGCGCGCGGGCGCTTGCCGCGACGATCGAGGTGAACGCGTTTTTGCAGGGGAGCGAGAAGGGCGACGCGAAGGTCGAGCCCGCCCAGGCGCCCGCGCCGAACGGTGGCGACGCCACGCCGCCGCAGCCGGGTGGGCCGGAGCTCGCGCCTTCGGCGGCGCCCGTTCAGGTGCCGCCGCCGGCGGCGAGCGGCCCGAACGCCGACCGCGCTGCGGCCGAGCGTGTGGTGCGGGACGCCGCGGCGACGCCGCGCGCGAACTCCGACTCGCGTTCCACGGTGGACGTCGAGGGTGTCGTATGAGGCGCGTGCTCATCCTCAACGTTCTCCTTCTGGCGATCATTGCGGGCCTCGTGGTACAAATCGTGTCGTTGTGGTGGCGAGCCGAAGCGGAGGTCGAGACCATCGTCCCCCGTGAGACGAAGGCGCAACACCCCGAGCTGCCTCCGGCGCCGCACCGACCCCCCGCGCCGGATCTCACGAATCACATTGCCGAGAAGGACCTGTTCGATGCGTCGCGCTCTGCGGAGAAGGCCCCGACGATGACGGCGAGCGAGGCGCCGCCTCCGCCTCCCTTGACCCTCGCGCTGCTCGGCGTGACCGTCGCGGCGGGCGCACGCGAGGCGCTCTTCAAGGATCAGAGCCTGCCGAAGCCGCTCTGGTTGCGGGAAGGTGAGGAGTTCAACGGCTACAAGATCAGCCGCATCGACCCGACCTCGGTGGTGTTGACGGCGCCGAGCGGGGGCGAGGTGACGCTGGTGATCAGCGTCGAGAAGGGCGCGCACCCCGGCGCCGCGGCGCCCGGGCCGGCCGGCATCCAGCCGACGCCGCCGCCGCCACCGCCGCAGGCCGGACGCGGCCGCCCGATGGCGCCCCCGCCGCGTCCAGGCGCGACCCCGAACGACATCAAGGAGAGGATCGAGCGTCTACGTGAAGAAGCGCGCAAGCGGCGACAGCGACAGTAGCGGATCAGGGAGGGCCAACATGGGTCGAGTATTTACCAGCGTTACCGTGGCTGCCGTCTGCTGGGCGACCGCGGCCGCCTACGCCCAGAGCCCGCCTCCGGCAGGAGCCGTCAACGCCGCACCCGCGCCGTCGCCGGCGTCGCCGTCGACGGCGGCCGACGATTCGGTCGTGCTCAACTTCGAGGGTGCCGACATTCGCGAGGTGATCCACAGCCTCGCCGACGCGCTCGGCATCAACTACCAGATCGATCCCCGCATCCAGGGGCAGGTGACGATCCGGACGACGGGGACGATCGCAAAACAGGACCTCTTTCCGGTGTTCAACCAGATCCTGCGCTCGAACGGGATCTCGGCGGTCAGGGTGGGCGACATCTACCAGATCATCCCCGTCGCCGAGGCGAAAACGAAGGCCATCATTCCGAACACCACCACCGAGCGCGGGCGTGTGAGGCAGCAGGACGCCTTCGTGATCGAGGTCGTCACGATCGAGCACGTCGCGGCGCAGGAGATGGTGAACGTCATTCAGCCGTTCGTCACGCCGGGCGGCGACGTCATCCCGTACTCGCGCGCGAATCTCTTGATCATCACCGACCTCGAATCGAACGTCGCGCGGCTCAAAGACCTGATCGCGACCTTCGATCGCGACGCGTTCCGCGACCTGCGCGCGCGCGTCTACAAGATCGAGCACGCCAACATCGAGGAGCTCGGGGAGGAGCTGCTGGCGATCCTCGACACGTACGGCGTCACGCCGGCGAGCGCCGAGGAGCGTGGTGTGTACGTGATCCCGCTGCCGCGCTTGAACTCGGTCGTCGTGGTGGCGTTCAACCCGACGGCGTTCGCCGAGGTCGATCGCTGGATGAAGATCCTGGACGCGCCTCCCGAGGAAGGCGCGGGGCGTCTCGTCCACGTATACGCGGTCGAGAACGCCAAGGCGGCCGACCTCGCCGACATTCTCAATCAGCTCTACGGCGGTGGGTCGGGCGGCGGCTCGAACAGCGCCCTCGGTCGGGCCGGCTACACGCCCTTCGGAAGTCGGCAGCGCAGCGGTGCCCCGGGCGCAGCGCGTCCGAACCAGCCCGGGGGTGCGGGACGGGTTGGGGCGGCGGCGCGACCAGCGGCCCCCGCGGTGGCGATGCAGAACTTCGAGGATTTCTCGCAGTTCGAGCCGTTGCAGCAGTTCGACACCGGCAATTCGACGGTGGGCGGCGGCACCATGGGCGGCGGCACCAGCGCCGCTCGTGGACGGAGCGCTGGGAGCCTCGGCGGCGGCGGCATCGGCGGGGCGGGGCAGGGCAGGATCGGCGGCGGCGGTGTCGGCGCCGGTGGGGGGCTCGGACAAGGGGCGCAGGGCTACGTACTCGCCGGCGGTCAGCCCGGGGACATCTTCCGCCAAGAGGTCCACATCGTCGCCGATCAGGTCAGCAACTCGATCGTGATCCTGGCGACGAAGAAGGACTACGGGGACATCAGCGAAGTGCTGCGCAAGCTCGACGTGGTGCCGCGGCAGGTCCTCATCGAGGTGCTGGTTGCCGAGGTCGATCTCGGCGACGATCTCAAGTTCGGCATCGAGTACGCGGTGGCGCAGGACAGTCGGAAGGGCGCGCTCGGCCGCATCACCGGCGAATCGACGACGACGAGCGGATCGGTCACGACCACGGGCACCGGGACCACGGGAAGCGTCACCACGTCGGGGAGCAATACTCAGACATCGAGCATCTTCGATCTCGGCAGCGCCTTCGGCCTGCGCTCGACCGACATCGTGCCCGTGCCCGGGAACGGCGTCTTCGCCGTCATCAGCGACAATCGCAACTTCGCCGCGGTGATCAACGCGATGGCGGGCAAGAACAAGCTGAAAGTCCTGTCGTCGCCGCACATCATGACCGCCGACAATCACGAGGCGCACATCCTCGTCGGCAACGAGGTGCCGATCATCACCACGCAGAGCAACGCCATCGGTGTGCAGACGAACAACAGCACGAACATCCTGCAGAACATCCAGTACCGCGACACCGGCGTGATCATGACCGTCCTGCCGCAGGTGAACTCCGAGGGTCTGGTGAACATGCAGATCCGTCAGGAGGTGAGCCAGATCGCCAGTGCCACGACCGGTGGGATCGCGTCGCCGACGTTCTCGACGCGCGAGTCCGAGACCACTGTCGTCGTGCAGAGCGGCGAGACGATCGTGATCGGCGGCATCATCGACGACAGCGTCGATCGCGCCCGCACCGGCGTGCCGTACCTCATGGACATTCCGGTGATCGGCCGCGCCTTCCGTGTCGACACCGACAGCGTCAAGCGGACGGAGCTCGTGGTGCTGCTGACGCCGCACGTGGTGCGCGACCGCCAGGAGTCCCGCTCCGCGACCGAGGCGTTCGTCTCCCGGCTCATAGGCATGCGCCGCGACATCAAGCGCAACGAAAGGGAGCGGCCGGATTACGGCGGGCCGGTGCCGCGTTCGGACGACGAGCGCGCTCCGCGGCCGATCGACCGGCGCTGAGCCGCCGATCGGATGACGACGGCGCAGGACGCGGCCGCGACGCTCGATGTGTCGGTGCCCGCCGCCGTGGCGCACGCCGGTGTGTGGCGGCGCGCCCTCGTCGCAGCCCTCCTCGTGACGGCCGTCGCGGCGACCTTCGGCAACGTACTGCAGAACGAGTTCGTCTACGATGATCGCCTGTTGATCCTCGACAGTCGTGCGGTGCGCGCGCCGCTCGACGACCTCCAGGCACTCGGGTCCTACCGGCCGCTGCGCACCCTGTCGTACCGGCTCGACTACGCGATCGGCGGCCTCGATCCGCGCGTCTTCCACCTCAGCAACCTCGTCTACCACGCCGTCACCGTGCTGCTCGTGCGGGCCGTCGTCGAGCGCGCCGGCGCCTCCCCATGGGCGGCCGCCGCGGGCGCCCTGCTCTTCGCCGTCCACCCCGTCCAAACCGACGCCGTCACCTACGCCGCCGGCCGCCGCGACGTCCTCTGCGGCCTCTTCTTCGCCGCCGGTTTCCTCGCATATCTCCACTACCGCCAACGCAAGAGCCGCTTCGCTCTGATGATGGTACTGACCTCGTACGTCCTCGCGATCCTCGCCAAAGAGATGGCAATCACCCTTCCGATCGTGTGCTTCCTGTACGAGCGCTTCGCGACGGCACGCGCCGGCGCGCCGAGGACACACGGCCCCCGCCGCGAACAGATGAGCCGATCTCGGCTGTTCGCGGTCCTCGCGGTCGCAGGAATTCTCGTAGCGGGGGCGGCCTACGGGAGGTTCGTGAGGAGGGTAGTGGAGGTGACGCCATGGCACGGCGGCACTCCCGGCTCGAACCTCGCCACCGTCCTGCGGATCTGGGCCCACTATCTTCACCTGATCGTGTGGCCGGCGCGGCTCTCCGCCGACTACAGCTATCGCGCCTTTCCGGTCTCGACGGCCCTCCTCGACGGCCGCGCGCTCGCGGCCGCGGGCCTCCTCTCGGCGCTCGCGCTCGCGGCGTGGTGGCGCTGGCGGCGCGGCGATCTCGCCGGCTTCGGCGCCGCGTGGTGCGCGGTCACCTTGCTTCCGGTGTCGCACATCATTCCGTACCGTGAGCTGCTCGCCGAGCACTACCTCTACGTGCCGATGATGGGGGTCGCGTACGTGGTGGCGGGCGCGCTCGACGCCGCCCGGACCCGCGCCCCGCGGCGGCGCTTCGTACTCGCGGCGGTGGCGCTCGTCGCGCTCGCGGCTGCGGCGCGCACGATCGTCCGCAACCGTGACTGGCGGGATACGCAGCGCCTGTGGTCGGCGACGGTCGCGACGGTCCCGGACTGCGCGCGCGCGCGGTTCAATCTCGGGCAGGCGTATTTCGAGCGCGTGCGCTTCGACGATGCCGAGCGCGAGTGGCTCGCGGCCGTCGCAATCACGCCCAACGACCTCGACACGCTGGTGGCGCTCGCGATGCTCTACTATCGTCAGGGGCGCTTCGACGAGGCGGAGCGTTGGGTGACCGCGGCGCTGGCGGGCAACGCCGACGACGTCCGCGTGCTGAACCTCGCGGGATGGATCGCGCTCGACGCCGGGGACGCCGCGCGCGCCCTGCCGCGCTTCGACGCCGCCTTGGCGCACGTTCCCGCCGCGGGCGAGAGTGGTCGTCGCGCCAGCGAACGCGCCGCCGCCGCCGCCGGCGCGCGTCTGGGTCGGGAGCACGCCACGGCGGCGCTCACGCCCGTGGCGGCGCCCGCGGGAGTCCGCCCGTGAGCGGCCACCCCACGACCACGACGCGACCGACCGTTGCGGCGATGCCGGGATCGGTCTGGCGCGCGCGCATGGTCGTGCGCGCGCTCGTCGTGCGCGACCTCCGCGGACGGTACGTGGGCTCGGCGCTCGGGCTCGTGTGGTCGGTCGTGAATCCCCTGGCGCAGCTCGCGATCTTCACGTTCGTCTTCTCGACCGTGCTGTCGGTTCGCTTCGAGCCGAGCGACGTCCCATTCGTCCTCTACCTCGCGGCGGCGCTTTTTCCATGGCTCGCGTTTCAGGAGTCGGTCCTGCGTAGCGCGACGTGTTTGGTCGACAACGCCGTACTCGTGAAGCGGGTGGTCTTCCCGATCGAGGTGTTGCCGGTGCAGATCGCGATCTCGGCGCTCGTCCACCAGCTGATCGCGCTCGCGCTCCTGCTCGTCCTCATGATGATCCTCGGGGTCCCGCCGCGGGCTTCGGTGCTCGCGCTGCCGCCGCTGCTCGTCGTGCAAGTGTTGCTCACGGTCGGGATCGGATGGGCGGTCGCGGCCCTGCACGTCTACTTCCGCGATACCGCCCAGGTGCTCGGCGTCGTGTTCCCGATGTGGTTCTATTTGACGCCGATCATTTACCCGTATCGGCTGGTCCCCGAAGCGTTGCGACCGGTGCTCGCCTTGAATCCACTCACCGCGCTGGTAGAAGCCTATCGCGATGTCTTGCTCCACGGTGTGGTGCCGCTCGGCGTGCGCGAGCTCTGGCTCGTGATCGTGAGCGTCGCGGTCTTCGCCGCCGGCGCCGCGATCTTCACGCGTGCACGCGGCGAGCTCTCGGATCTCGTCTGATCGGCATGGAGCCGACTCCGATCGTCATCGCCGAGCGTCTCGGCAAGGCGTTCCGCATGTACACGAGGCCATTCGATCGCGCGCGCGAGTGGTTGCTGCGCCGCCGCCTGCATGAGGAGTTCTGGGCGCTGCGTGACGTCGACCTCACGGTGTCGACGGGCGAGGCGTTGGGCGTGATCGGCGAGAACGGGGCGGGCAAGTCGACGTTGCTCGCGCTCCTCACCGGCACGGCGACGCCGTCGACCGGACGCCTCGTGGTGCGCGGGCAGGTCGCCGCGATCCTCGAGCTCGGCGCCGGGTTCCATCCCGAGTTCACCGGCCGCCACAATGCCCGCATGTACGCCGCGTTGTTCGCGCTTCCCGACGCCGACGAGCTGCTGGAGCAGGTGATCGCATTTTCGGAGCTCGGTCACTTCATCGACCAGCCGGTGCGCACGTACTCGTCGGGCATGTACCTCCGCCTCGCGTTCGCGCTCGCGGTCAGCATCGATCCCGAGGTGCTGGTGATCGATGAGGCGCTCGCGGTCGGTGACCAGCACTTCCAGACGAAGTGCGTCGACCGCATCGCCAACTTTCGCGCCCGCGGTCGCACGATCGTGTTCTGTTCGCACAACATGTACCAGGTGAAGAAGCTCTGCGATCGGGCGCTTTGGCTACGCGACGGACGGGTCGCCGCGCTGGGCGCGGCCGACGAGGTCGTCGACGCCTATCTCGAGTACACGCGCACCCGCGACGATTCCGAGGCGGCACGCACCGTCGAGACGAACGGAGACGGCGCGGTCTTGCGCATCGTGCGCGTGCTCGTCGAAGACCGCGACGGCCGCGAGGTCGAGGCGATCACGACCGGCGATCCGCTCACCGTTCGCGTGTGGGTGCAACGCGCGGCGCGCGCCGACGTGACGCCCGGCGTCGGCATCGCCCTGGTCCGCAACGACGGCCTCGTCTGCTACTGCGTCTCTACCGAGATGGACGGTGTGGAGATGGAAGGGCTGCCGGACGGGCGCTTCACGATCGGGCTGCACGTTCCGGCGTTGCCGCTCCTCGGCGGCGGCTACTACGTGAACGTGGCGACCACCGACAACCGCGGCGGGCTCATCGCCTACGATACGCGCGAACGGCTGAGCCCGTTTCGCGTCCGCAATCCGTCGCATGAGTACGGTGTCATGCGTATCGCCCACCGTTGGCTGACCGACGCGCCCGTCGCCGGTGCGCATACGAGTCGTCATGCGGGGTGATCGAGGGAGGAGAACGGATGTCCATGGAATGGCGGGACCACGAGCGTGGCCGAGGGGTTGACAAGGTGAACGCTCACGAATATCGGTGGCGGCCACGTTTGGGCCGGAGGCGCATTGCTCGCGCAATCGGCTCGGGGTTGGTGGCCGCAGCGATCGTCGTTCAGCTCGCTGCGTGCCAGAGGGGGTCCAACGCAACGCTCGAGGAGCGGGCCAGTAAATACTGGCAGCTAAAGCAGCAGAAGCGTTGGGAGGAGGTGTACGATGGGTATCTCGATCCTGCACTCAAAGGCGGGCTTTCCAAGGACGCCTTCCTCCAAAAACGCCTGTTGGCGTTCGATACCGTAAGTTTCACCATCGCGGACGCAACCGAAAACGGAGACCAGGGGACGGTGCACGTCAAGGTCGATGCCAATCTCCCCATCCGCGGTATCGGCGGCAAGGTGCAGATGCGACGGCAGGAGCTGACCGCCGAGGACTCCTGGGTGAAGCACGACGGCAGTTGGTACATCCACCTCTCCGAGTGAGGATTGTCGAGGCAGGGAGGGGAGTTGGCGAGGCTTCGAGGCTTGACAGGTCTGAAAACTTCAGTCTAATATGCCGCGCAATTTGAGTCGCGGTGAGGGGCGGCCTGTCTTGTTCGGGGTCCCGAGCACAATTCGAAGAATGTGACACTCTCTGTCTTCGGTGAAATCGAG
>JBGOSW010000201.1:0-8586 GCA_041476145.1 Binatia bacterium | reverse complement strand
TCGCGGGCATCCCCCGGCGAGCTCGTTGCCGCGTCCGCGGCGCTCGCGGCGGGACGCCTCGTCGTCTATCCGACGGAGACGTTCTACGGTCTCGGGGCGCACGCGCTCGTGCCGGATGCGGTGTACGCCGTCGCCGCGTTGAAGGAGCGCGGCGGGACGGCCGCTCACGCGCAGCCGATCGGCGCGCAGCCGAGCTCCGCGCAGCCGAGCTCGGCGAAGCCGATCTCAGTGATCGTTGCCGATCGCGCCATGGTGGCGCGCGTCGTCGCGCGCGTCCCTGCGGCCGCCGCCGCGCTCATGGCGCGGTTCTGGCCCGGGCCGCTGACCCTCGTCCTTCCCGCACGGGCTGATCTGCCGCCCGCGCTCACGGCGGGGAGCGGTCGCGTCGGCGTGCGCGTCCCGAGCCATCCCGTGGCGCGGGCGCTCGCGGCCGCGCTCGGCGCGCCGATCACTGCGACCAGCGCCAATCGCGCCGGTGAGCCGGCGGCGCGCGACGTCGCAACGGCGCGGGACGCGTTCGGTTCCGCGGTGGACGTCTACCTCGACGGCGGCGTCCTCGCTGGCGGGTCCGGCTCGACCGTGCTAGTCGTCGACGACGACGGGGCGCGGGTCGTGCGCGCGGGAGCGGTCTCGATCGAGGCACTCCGCGGCGTGCTCGGCGCCTTCCCGCTCGCGACTCCATCCTGACAACGAGGCGCCGTGGCGACGCTCAATCCGTTTCGCGGACTCCGATACGATCGCACCGCGGTCGGCGACGTCGCACGCGTCGTCGCGCCGCCCTACGACGTCATCGACCCCGCGCATCAAACCGCGCTGTACGCGCGCAGTCCGCACAACGTCGTCCGGCTCATCCTCAATCGCGACGCTGACGCGTACGGTGCGGCGGCGACGACGCTCCGCGAGTGGAGGCGCGTGGGCGTGCTGGCGCTCGATCCGTCGCCGGCGCTCTACCTCTACGCGCAGCGGTTTCGCGGCCCGGCGGGCGAGGAGCGTGAGCGCCTCGGGATCATCGGCGCGCTCCGCCTGGAGAGCTTCGAGTCCGGCAAAGTCCGCCCGCACGAGCGTACGCTCCAGCGTGCGAAGGACGATCGCCTGGCGCTGCTGCGCGCCTGTCGCGCCTCGTTGTCGCCGATCTTCGGCCTGGTGTCGGCGCCGGAATGGTCGATGGCGGCGCTGGTACCGGCGCGCGCGGCCGAGCTCGAGGTCGCGGAGGGAGAGGACGCGCGTCATCGCGTCTGGCGTCTCGACGACGCGCGCACGCTCGCCGCCGTCTCCGAGCGACTCGCGGCGCACGAGGTCTTCATCGCCGACGGCCATCATCGCTACGAGACCGCGCTCCGCTACCGCGACGAGACGCGCGCCGCGCTCGGCGCCGTGGCGCCGCCGCCGGGTGCGGCGCCCTACGATTACGTCCTCGCTTACCTCACGCGCATGGAAGATCCCGGCCTCGTCATTCTTCCCACGCATCGGGTCCTCGGTTCGCTGACGGTCACAGCGACGGCGCTGGAGCGCGCGCTCGGCGCGCACTTCCGCCTCGAGCGCCTGCCGTGGACTCCCGCGGGGGTCACCAGCATGCTGGAGCGGCTCGGCGCCGGTACGTCCACGGGCGGGAGCGTGCGCATCGGGGCGGCGGTCGCCGGCGCGGGCATGCTCTGGCTCGTCTCGGCGCCCGTCGACGCGCTGCCCTTCCCCGCGTCGACACCAGCGGTCCTGCGTGCGCTCGACGTGACCGCACTGCACCACATCGTCCTCGCCGGCGTCCTCGGCCTGCCGATTGGGGAGCGCGGCGGCACCCCCGGGCTCACGTATACGCAGGACGCCGCGGCGGCGCTCGCGGCCGTCGAGCGCGGCGGCGCGGCGGCGGCGTTCTTCCTGCCGCCGACGGGTGTCGAGGCGCTGCGGGCGGTGAGCCTCGCCGGTCGCACGATGCCGGAGAAATCGACGTACTTTCATCCGAAGCTGCTGACGGGCCTCGTCATCTATCCGCTCGACGGCGTCGGGGACTGACGTGGAAATCACCCCCGAGGCGATACGCGAGGGGCTGACGCGTGCGCGCTACATCACGACCGCTCGCGTCGAGACGGTGCTCTACCTCGCGCTCGTTCTCGAGAAGCCGCTCCTCGTCGAAGGCCCGGCGGGCGCCGGCAAGACGGAGCTCGCCAAGGTCGTCGCGGCGATGCTCGGCACCGAGCTCATCCGCCTGCAATGCTACGAGGGGCTCGACGAGGCGCACGCGCTCTACGAATGGAACTATCAAAAGCAGCTCCTCCGACTGCAGGTCGATCGCGCCACGGAAACGTCGTGGGAAGAGCTCTCCGCGCACGTCTTCTCGCGCGACTACTTGCTCGAGCGGCCGCTTCTACGTGCCATCGTAGCGCCGCGCCGAGTCGTCCTTTTGATCGACGAGGTCGACAAGGCGGACGAGGAGTTCGAGGCGTTCCTCCTCGAGGTGCTCTCCGACTATCAGGTGAGCATCCCCGAGCTCGGCACCATTCACGCGATCGAGCGGCCGGTGGTGATCCTCACCTCGAACCAGCGCCGCGAGCTCTCGGAGGCGTTGAAGCGTCGTTGCCTGCATCTCTTCCTCGAGTTTCCCGGCGTCGAGAAGGAGCGCGAGATCATCGCCCTCAAAGTGCCGCACCTCGACGAACGGCTCCGGGCCAAGGTCGCGGAGTTCGTCGCCGGTCTGCGTCGGCTCGGGCTGCGCAAGGCCCCGAGCATCGCCGAGACGCTCGATTGGGCGCGCGCGCTCGTGGCGCTCGAAATCCGCGAACTCGACGCCGACGCCGTCCGCCGCACCCTCGCGGTGCTGCTGAAGCACGAGGAGGACGTCCGCAAGGCCGAGCCCAAGATCGCCGCGCTTCGCCGACACTGAGCTACGGCCAGAGCCGCAGCGTCCAGGGGATCAGCGACAGCGAGACGTAGGCGACGAACGTGAACGAGAGTCCGACGCCGACGAGCGCCGGCCGGCCGGCGCGGGCGAGCATGAGAATCAGCGTTGCCGCGACGGCCTTGGCGCCGATCAGCGTCGGGACCGCGCCCCAGACGTCGAAGCCGGCGAGCAGGAGCGGGTTGGCCTCGCCGAAGCGTTGCCAGCCGATGTAGGTGGCGATGCCGTCGAAGAGCTGCACCGCGAGGTTCAAGGAGATGAGGACGACGATGGCGACCGGACGCCGCATGCGAACGTCTCGGGCAGCAACGGCGATGCCACCGCCATACCTGCAAGTACGCGTGGATGTCGTTGCCGCGACCCGGCAGCGTTGCACGACCGACGCCGGGCGCGTGCGAGGACGCGCGGAATGAAGGATCGACTCGCCGCGCTGATCGGCGCGCTGCGCACCGGCGGGGTGCCGGTGAGCGTCGCAGAGGCTATAGATGCCGCCGCAGCCGCCGTGGCCGTCGGCATCGAGCGCGTCGCGCTCGCGGACGCGCTCGCCGCCGCGCTGGTGAAGGACGAAGGCGATCGTGCGCTCTTCGACGCATGCTTCGCGCGCGTGTTCCGCGCCGGCGCGGCGGCGCGCGCGGCGGCGCGACGCCGGCGCTCGCGGGCGTCTGCGCAGGAGGGCGGCGGCGCGGGCGACACGGCGTCCCGCGGCGGTGGTTCCGGCGCGCGCGGGCGGGATTCGCCGCTGTCCGCGGTGAGCGCATCGGCGGCGAGCGTGCCGCGGCGTTCGCCCGCCGCACCCCGCGACGCGCCACCCGCGTCGACGTCGCATGCGCCCGCGTCCGCCGGGCGTGAAGCGGAAAGCGCCGCCGGCGCCGCGGAGAACGCAGAAGCGGCTCGTGGTGCGAGTGTCGCCGCGCGCGGCGACGCCGGCACGCCCTCACGTCGCTCCCTGGCGCGTGCGCGCGCGCTCCGGGCGCTGCCGTTCGACGCCATGTCGCCGCGCGACGTCGAGGAGGCGACCGTGCTCGTGCGCGCACTCGCGCAGCAGCTGTCGGCGCGCCTGCGTCGCCGGCTGCGTCCGCGACGGCGCGGCCGGCTCGATTTTCGCCGCACGCTCCGCGCCGCGACCCCGCACGGCGGCGTGCCGGTGGTGCGCCACTTCCGTGGACGCCGCCCGCGCCCGCCGGCGCTCGTCGCGCTCTGCGACCTCTCCGCCTCGACCGCGATCGCGAGCGACTTCTTTCTGGCGCTGCTCGCGCCCGCCGCCGCCTGGTTCGCGCGCGTCCGCCTCTTCGGGTTCGTGGATCGCCTCGTCGAGATCGAGTTCGTCGACGGACGCGTGCGGCCGGCGGCACACCTCGACTTGATGGCGCGCTCCGATTTTGGCCGGGTGCTCGCCGACCTGACGACCGAGGCGGCGACCGACCTCACCGCCGACACCGTCCTCCTCGTCCTCGGCGACGCGCGCAACAATCGCCGCCCGCCGCGCGCCGACCTGCTTCGCCTGGCGCGTACGCGCGTGCGCCGCGTCGTCTGGTTGAACCCGGAGCCCGTCCGCCGCTGGAACAGCGGCGACAGCGTCATCGGCCTCTATGCGCGTCACGTCGACGTGCTCGCGCCTTGCGGGTCCATCGCCGAGTTGGCGACCGCGGTCGCCGCCATGGTGCGTCGCCCATGACGATCTCGGTCGAGCGGTTCGAGGCCATCGCCGACCGCGATCGTGCGGCGTGGGATCGCCTTGCCGCGAACGACACCTTCGCGTCCTCGGGCTGGCTCAAGACCATGGAGGAGACGGCGCTCCTCCGGCGCTCGGTGTACTTCGTCGCGCGCCGGGCGTCGCAGCTCGTGGCGGCCGCCCCTTGCTACCTTCAGGAGGCCGTCCCCGCGGTTTCAGGCATGGACGGTGTCGTGTTCGGGCGCTTCACGAAGCTCGCGCGTGCTCTCGGGATCAACGTTTCGCCCGCCCTAGTCTGTGGCACGTCGATCGGTCTCAGCGGACACGTGCTGATCGCTCCGGACACGTCACCGGAGGAACGTCGGCGCCTGACGCTGGACGTGATCGACGCGATGGAGCGGTTCGCGCAGCAGCAGGGAGTGACGCTCTGTTTTCGCAACGTCGTCGATCGCGACGCGTGGTTGCCGGGGACGCTGGAAGGCCGCGGGTATCTGCGCGCGACGGAGATGCCGACGACCGTCATGGACGTCGCGTGGACCTCCTTTTCCGGGTACCTGCGCGACCTCAAGCGGGAACATCCGGCGACGGCGGAGAACGTCCGCAGAGAGGTCAACCGCGCCCACAAGGGCGGCATCGTCTTTCGGAAGGTGGTCGATGGGATCGCGTGTGCGCCGCGTCTGCTTGCGCTCTTGGATGCGCACAACCGCCGCTTGAACGGCGCGCCGTTCCCGTTCCGCCCGGCCTTCCTCGAGGTGTTGCAGCGGTATCTCGGCGACAAGCTGGTGGTGTACGTTGCGCTCGATGGTGACGATCCGATCGGCGTCTCGCTCGGGGTACGGGCCGGCGACGCGATCTTCCTTCCGATGGTCGGGGTCGACGTGACGCGCGGGCGCGAGACGTTCGTCTACTTCAACAACTCGTACCGCATGCCCATCGAAGACGCGATCGCGACGGGGATTCGCCGCATCTACTGCGGCAAGCTCGTCTACGACGTGAAACTGCGGCGCGGGTTCAGACTGCTCGATCTGAGCGCGTATTTCCGCGTCCCCAATCGGCTGCACGCCGCGCTGCTCGCGCCCGTGGTCGCGGCGCAATCCGTGCGGATCCGCCGCATGCTGGAGCGCGTGCGCACCGCGGCCGCGGGCCGGTCCGCGAGGTGAAGGCGCTCGTCACGAATGCGACCGAGGACGGCGGGCTGGCCGCTGCGCGGTCGCTCGCGGCCGCCGGCTTCGACGTAATCGGCGCGGAGGCCCGCCGTCTCCCGTGGGGAGTCCGCTCACGCTACATGAAGGAGCACTACGATCTCGGGGGCTCGGACTTTCGACCGTTTGCGGATGCGCTCGTCCGTCTCGTCGAGGCGGTGCGCCCGGACGTGTTCTTGCCGATCGGGACGCGGGGGACGCTGACGGCGGTGCGGCATCGCGAGGCGCTCGCCGCGATGACGGCCCTGAACGTCGTCGACGAAGCGGCATTCATGACGGCCTTCGACAAGGCCGTTTGTGCCGCCGAGTGCCGTCGCCTCGGGATCGCGTGCCCCGATGTCTACTCCTTCGAGGAGGCGAGGGCGGTGCTCGAGCAGGCACCGGGTCGCGCCGCCGTCGTCGTCAAGCCGCCGTGGGACGTCGGCGCCGCGCGCGGCGTCTGCTACGTACGCGAGCCCGCCGCGTTGCGGGAGGCGGTGGAGCGTTGCGCGCGCCTCTACGGTGGGTACTTGATCCAGGACTGCATCCCGGGCGGCGTCGAGGCCATGAAGACGGTGGTGCTGCTCTTCACCCCGCGGAGCGATCTGGCCGCCGCCTTCACGACACAGAAGATCCGGCAGTGGCCGCGGACCGGCGGCCCGACGGCGGCCGGTCGCAGCACCGCGGAGCGCGACCTGGTCGAGCTCGTCCTCCCGTTCTTCCGCCATTGGCGTTGGCGGGGCGCCGCCGAGGTGGAGCTGAAGCTCGACGCGCGTGACGGCCGTCACAAGGTGATCGAGATCAACCCGCGCTTTCCCGCCTATCTGCGCTTCGCACGCTCCTGTGGTCTCGATCTGCCGTTGCTCGCGGCGCGGCTGGCGTTGGGCGACGAGCGTGTGCCACCGCGTGCCTTCCCGGGGTATCGCGTCGGGCGACGCTACGTCGCTCCCACGCTCTTTGCGCGCACGGTGCGCGACGACGTGCGCGCCCACGGGTTCGGTGTCGCCCTGCGCACCGCCCGGACCGATCTCCGCGGCGCGGCGGCGGGGATCCTCGGCCTCCTCGCCGATCCGTTGCCGTTGCTCGCCCGCACGCTCCTGCCGACGCGCTCGTCGGGCCCGCCACGACCCGCCGGTGCGAGCCGGCCGAGCGCATCGCCCCCGCTCCGCCCGTACGACGTCATCTGAAGAGCCCGCGACGAGAACTAGGGCACGAGCGTCACGTCGAGCAGATTCCCCACTTCGCCGGGAAGCGAGGCCGAGACCCAGGTTTCTCCGCCATCGGTCGTCGCAACAGCGGCGGCGGGGTGCGAATGGAGAGTGGGGTCTTCCGCTCCCGCGCCGACGGCCACCCCGCGCCGCTCATCGACGAAGGCGAGCGTGTTGAGCGCCGCGGTGAACCCGGGCGGTAGCGCTTGCCGGCTCCAGTGCATGCCCCCGTCCGTCGTGTGGAGAATGAACGGCGACGTGCGTCCGCCGTCGAAGGGCGGAGGGAACGGCGCCGGAATGGTCCAGCCCATCGTCGCGTCGACGAACGTGAGCGGGAGCAGCTGGTAGGTGCTCGGATCGTCGTCGATGCTCGGCGTTCGATCGACCCAGCTCGCTCCGCCGTCGGGCGAATAGAGGAGCTCGGTCCGAAAGCCGCTGCCGCGGAACCGGATGTTCGAGCCGGAGATCCAGAACTGGGCGGGTGGAGCGCATCCAGCGCCGGTGATGCGGGTGAGATCGTTGCCGCGGAGGTCGGCCGGCACGCTGATGTCCGTCCACGTCGCGCCGCCGTCTTCAGTGACGACGACGATGCCGCCGGAGATCGAATCGCCGACGGCGATGCCGGCGCCTTCCGCAGTGAGGCACACCTTCAAGAGGATGCCCGCACGCGGGATCGGGGTGATCGTCACGGCGCGCCAGTGTTCGCCTGCGTCGTCGGTGACGACGATCAGCGGCGGCGGCGCGAAGATCGCAACGCCTTGGTTCGCCGCGCCGACTACGACGCCGTGCCGCGCGCTCGTGAACGTGACGTCGAAGAACCCGAATCCTGCAGGGACGCCGTTTCCGCCGCGCGGAACGCCGCTCACGTTCGCGAGCTGGCTCGTCCACGTCGCGCCGCCGTCCGTGGTGCGGAGGATCGCCGTGCCGAACCCGAACGGCGAGCCGCCGACCACCCAGCCGGTGTCGCGGTCGACGAACGCGACGCCCTGTAGCGTCACGTCCGCGCTCGTGAACAGCGGATGCGACCACGTGCGCCCACCGTCGTCGGAGCGAACGATGCGCTGGCTCTCGACGGCGAACGCACGCGCGCTCAGGGTGGGCGTGCTCGTCGGCTGCGGCGTCGCCGTCGGCGTGCTCGATCGATCGTGTTCGTCTCCGCCGCCGCCGCAACCGAGCAGCGCGACGAGCAGGATGACGGAGAACGATGCCGTCGGGACGAGTACGCGCGACCCCACGGTCACGGGACGGGACGAACGGGTCAGATCTTTCAACGGGGAGGCGTGACCTTGATCTCCCTCAGGGCGAACGGTTATCAGCGAGCGCGTGGCCCGTCGTTTCCCCCTGTTCGCCACCACCGCACGTGGCACCGAGGATCTCCTCGCCGAGGAGCTCACCGAGCTGGGTGCGAGCAAAGTCCGTCAAGACCGCGGCGGTGTTCGCTTCTCCGCCAACCTCGACGAGGCGCTGCGCATCTGCCTCTGGACCCGCATCGCCATGCGGGTGCTCTATCCGCTGGGTGAGTTCGAATCGAAGGGTGCCGAGGGTCTCTACGAAGCAGCTGCGAGCGTGCCGTGGGAGGAGCACTTCACTTCCGACTCGACCTTCATGGTGGAAGCGACGCTCAGGAACACCGAG
>JBGOSW010000200.1:0-8600 GCA_041476145.1 Binatia bacterium | reverse complement strand
CGTCAAGATCTTCTACAAGAACACCGGCGTGCGGAACGTCGGCATCCCGACCAACGGCAGCACCACCTCACGGACGCTGAAGATCGTCGAGGACGTGCTCAAATCCTGCCCCGACCTCGACTTCGGCATCGACGTCTCGCTCGACGGCGTCGGCGCGCTGCACGACGAGATCCGGGTCTTCCCTGGTCTTTTCGAGCGCTCGATCCAGACCTATCGCGAGCTGAAGAAACTCTCGAAGCACTACCCGAAGCTCAACGTCAACGTCGAGACGACGGTCTCGTCGCACAACGACAAGCATCTCTTCGAGAACTACGAGTACTTCCGCCGTGAGCTCCAAGTCGACAACGTCTTCACCTTGCTCACGCGCGGCAGTCCGAAGGAGTCGATCGCGAAGTTCTTCGACGTGAAGCGATACGAGGAGTACGCCGACGTCATCGAGAAGGACATGAAAAGCGGCGCGCTCTCCGGGTACAACACCTTTCCCTTTGCCGATTTCATCAACGCCAAGCGGATCGTGCGGCATCGGCTGATCGCCGAGATTGCGAAGACGAACACCTACCAGATCCCGTGTTATGCCGGCAGCCTCGGCTCCTGCATGTTCGCCAACGGCGACATCTATCCCTGCGAGCTCCTCATCGATCGCAAGCTCGGGAATGTTCGCGAGAGCGGCTACGACTTCAAGAAGATCTGGTACGGCAAGAAGGCCGATGAGGCGCGGACGTTCATTCGTGACACCAAGTGCTTCTGCACCTACGAGTGTTTCCTCACCGTCAACATCCTCTTCAATCCGCGTATGATGCCGAGGATCCTGCGCGAGTGGGGCAGCCTGAAGATGCGCAAAGCGCTCCGCAAGTTGACCGGGACGAAAGCGGCCGAGTCGGCCGTCGGCACCCACGTCGCCAACGGCCACGCCTGCATCAACGGCGCCATTCAGCAGCACAACGCCACGTTGGTGAACGGCGCCGCGCAGCCGAACGGCGCGATCAAGCCGGAGGACGAGGCGCGGTTGTAGCAGCGGCGTCGTTGCGGGGAGCGACGTCGGGCGATGGCGTCCCGTCGCCCGCGCTCCGCGACGACCTGGACAGACCGACCAGCAAGTCTACGCAAACGTTCCGTGAACGGTTTTCGGTAGAGCCCACGTAGCAGCGGCGCGACGCCGCCATCCCCTGACCCGGCGGCCGGCGATTCGCCGGCCCATTGGAGGCCCCATGTACCGAGGTAAGCGCATCTCCGTCGTCATCCCATGCCACAATGAGGAGGAGGGGATTGTCGCCGTGATCGACCAAATGCCGGCGATCGTCGACGAGGTGGTGGTGGTGGACAACTGCTCGACCGACGACACCGCCAAAGTGGCGACCGAACACGGCGCGTGCGTCGTGCGCGAGAACCGCAAGGGCTACGGCTACGCGCACAAGGCCGGCTACGCGGCGGCGCGCGGTGACATCATCATCACGATGGACGGCGACAGGACGTATCCGCCCGACAGCGTACCGCTCCTTCTCTACGTGATGTTCGAGGAGAAGGTCGACTTCATCACGGCGCGGCGTTGGTACTCGAAGGCCGGTGACACGAAAAGCCCCATCCGGCTGCTCGGCAACGCCATTCTCTCCGGCACGATGATGGCGCTCTACTTCAGGTTCATCATCGATTCGCAGTCCGGCATGTGGCTCTTCAAGAAGGAGATCCTCGCCGACCTCGATCTGACGAGCAACGGCATGGCGCTTTCCGAGGAGATCAAGATCGAGGCGTTCACGCACCCCGGAATCCGCGCCATCGAAATTCCCATCTACTATGGCCAGCGCGTCGGCACATCGAAGCTCAACATTTGGCGCGACGGCTTCTACAATTTCTTCTTCCTGGTGAAGAAGCGGTTCACGTTGCGCAAGAAGCAGCCGCGTCTGCGCACGCTCGGGCCGGTGCGAACCGCGGACCTCGAGCAGCCGGAGCGTCGTGCGGGCGGGCTCGGCTGATCGGGTGAGGAGGGGGACACTCCGACCCGCGTTCTCGTTCTCTGGTGGATATGGCGTTTCCGATCGCACACGCGACCGCGGGGTATCTGGTGTACCGCCTGGACCCGAGGCGCGCCCGCAGGGCGTGGCCGCGGGCGCTGGTGTTCATGGCGATCGCCAACGTGCCCGACGTCGACTACCTCGTCGGATTTCTGATCGGACGTCCCGGAGTGTTCCACCGCGGTATCAGCCACACCGTTCTCGGGGCGCTGATCTTCGGTGGGCTCGCCGGGACGCTCATGTGGTGGCGACGGAAGGATCGCTGGTGGCCCGCGACGCTGCTGTGCGCGGCGGCGTACGGGTCGCACCTGCTCGTCGACGCTTTCACCAGCGATTTTCGCGACGCGGCCGGCGCGCAGTTCTTCTGGCCGGTCTCGAACGCGTACTACATCTCCCCGGTCACGATCTTCAACGGGATGTTCCTCGACGGTGGCTCGCGGAGCGGCTTCATCCGGAGCATCATGACGTGGCCGACCGTTTGGCTTCTCGCTCACGAGGTGCTCATCGCCGGCGTCGTGGTAGTGGTGTTGCGTATGCTCGACGTGGTGCAGGCGCGCGTACCGGTGATCGCGGAGCTTGGTCGTGAAGAGGAGGAACTCACCTGATTCGGATGTGGCCGCTCGTCGTCTACGTCGGGCTCGTGCTCGCGTTGTTCGTTCGCTTCCAGGAGGCCGGCCGGACACGTCGCGCCGCGCCCGTGATCGCCAGCGCGGCCGACGCGCGCCTGGTGCGACTCCAGCATCGGTTCTTCTACGCGTTGCTGCTCGCCGCCCCGCTCGAATGGTGGTGGCGCGGTCGACCGTCGGCGTGGTCGCAGGTCGCAGGTGCGGCACTGTTTCTTGCCGGGGTGCTCGGCTACCGTGCGGCGGGTGGTGCGCTCGGGGAGCAGCTTTCGCCGCTGCTCGCGCCGCGTGAGCCGGCGCGGTTGATCGATCGTGGTCTCTACGGACGGCTCCGTCACCCGATGTATCTCGCCGAGTTGACGATGGCCGCCGGTGCGCCATGGATGCTCGCGGCACCGACGACGGCGGTCCTCGCGCTGGCATTCGCCGCCGTCCTCGTGCGGCGGATGGCGCTCGAGGAGCGCGTCCTCCGTGCCCGCTTGCCGGAGTACGTCGCCTACGCGGCGCGAACGTACCGGTTGATTCCTTATGTCTACTGACGAGCTCGGCAGCGGGAAACGTGCCGCGCCCGTCGATCGTCCGCCGCTCAGTGCTGTTCTCGTCGTCCTCGGTTGGGCGGCCGTCGTGTACGGCTGCTACCTCGTCGGGTATCTCCGCTAGATGGCCGATCTCGGTACGCTCGCGATCCTGCTCCTCCTCGCTCTCGGCGTCGGCCGGCGCTTGCTCAAGGCGGTGCCGTTCGAATGGGCGCTCGAGGAGGCGCTCTTCGCGATCGCGCTCGGGTTGGCCCTGCTCGGCTATGCGACGCTCGCCCTCGGCGAGGCGGGGCTGCTCGGCAGGCCGGCGCTGATCGGCCTGCTCGCGGTCGGCGCGATGTTCGGCTGGCGCGAGCTCGTCGCCGGCGGTGCGCAAGGCGCGCGCGGGCTCCGCCGCTGGTGGACTGTGCCGCGGAGCCATAGCGAGCATGCGGCGATCGTCCTCGGCGCGCTCGTCATCGCCGGCGAGTTGGTGATGGCCTTCGCGCCACCCGTCGGTGGCGATCAGACGAAGTACCAGCTCGTCTATCCACGCCTGTGGGCGGAAGCACATCGGGTGGTGGCGACGCCGTGGAGCTTCTGGGGATATTTCCAATACCTGATGAACCTGATCTTCGCGGCGGCATTCGTGCTCCGCGGCGACGTGCTGGCGCGCCTCTTGAACGACGCGTACGGCGTCCTATTGACGCTTGCAGTATTCGCCCTCGGGCGGCGCGCGTTCTCGCGCCAGACGGGGGTGTGGGCGGCACTGCTCTTCCTCACCATGCCGCTCACCGCGACCCTCATGATCCGGGCGTGGGTCGAGTTCGCGCTCACCCTCTACGTCGTCCTCGCACTCGTGGCGGTGATGGCGTGGCGGCGATCGGAGTCGGGTCCGTGGCTCGCGCTCGCGGCCGTCATGGGGGGATTGGCGGGGGCGACGAAGTTCATCGGGCTGCTCCAGCCGCTGCTTCTCGGCCTCGTGGTTGCGGCGCACGTGCTCCGTCGCGACGGCTTTCGAGCGCTGCGCTCGGCGGTCGTCACGACGGTCGGCTTCGGGCTCCTGGCAGGTCTCGTCGCATCGCCGTGCTATCTCCGGAACGCGGTCGAGACCGGCAACCCGATCTACCCCAACGGCTACGGTGTCTTCGGCGGCCGCTACTGGAGCGCCGACGCGGTGCACGGGCTCGACGTGTACTACGCCACGTATCGCGAGACGCAGGCGGCGAAGCGCGGCACGCACGCCTACCACACCTGGTGGGAGAAGCTACGATTCCCGTGGGATCTCACGATGGCGCCGCATTCGTTCGAGGAGTCAGGTCGGTCGGCGTACGACGTCGGGCCGTTCCTGCTGGCGTTCGTTCCGGGTCTCCTTCTCGTGCGGCGCGCGCCACAGGCATGGCTGCTGGTCGCCGTGGCGGTCGCCTACGCGCTCATCGTCATGTTCGGAATATGGCCGCATCCGCGCTACGTGCATCCGACACTCCCGCTGCTCCTGGTCGTCGCCGTCGAGGCGACGGCATCCTTGCGGGCGTTCGGACCGTGGGCGGCACGCGCGGTGACGGCGCTCCTCGCGGTGACCGTGCTCCTGCAGACGGCGCTGACGGTACGTGTCGTGGCGCCGCTCTGGCCCGACAGTGCGCGGGTTGCGTTCGGACGCATGACGGCGGATGCGTTCTTGCGTCGCAACGAGCGCCACTATGCGCTCGCCTCGCTGGTGCACGAGCAGGTGCCGCCCGACGGAAACGTGCTCGTCCTCGGGATGGTCCTCCATCCGTACTACTACGTCGGTCGCCCGTTCACGCTCGGGAGTCCACTCGATCAGGAGGTCATCGACTACCGGCGCATGCAGACCTTCGACGACTTTCTCACCGTCGTCCGACGCCTCGGGATCACCCACGTGGTGCGCGAAACCGAGCCGGACAAGCCTGCGACGAATCCCGTCGGTGATCGGGTGCTGCGGTTCTGGGACACGCTTCTCGCGCGATGCGAAAAACTCGGCGAGAACGAAGGCGGGGCGCTCTACCGGCTCACGCCGGCGGTCGCCCGCGCCGAGAGTGGAGCATGAAGCAGAAGACGAGCGGGCACATGCTGCTCGACATCCTCGGCCTGATCGGCTCGCGGGTGATGCTGGTGATCTTCGGCCTCGCGACCGGCGTCATCACCGCCCGTCTGCTCGGGCCCTACGATCGCGGCATCTTCACCGTCCTGCTGCTGCTACCGCAGACGCTCGTCAACTTCGCGAAGATGGGCGTGGCGCAGGCGAACGTCTACTACATCCGCCGCCGCGGCGCCTCGGTATCGACGATCGCGTCGAACTCGCTCGTCCTGTCGATCGTGGTGAGCGTCGTCCTCATCGCCGTCTGCTACTTCGGCCGGCCGTGGGTGCTCGATCCCTTCACGAAAGGCGCGCGCACGACGCTGGTCCTGCTCGCTCTGACGGCGATTCCGTTCACGATGATCGAGAGCTATTTCCTCTCGATCCTGCAGGCGGTCGAGGACTTCCGCGCCTACAACCTGCAATCGATCTACAAGGCGGTGTTCGGGTTCCTCACCACGGCCGTGGCGCTCTTGGCGCTGCAGGGACGGTTGTGGGCGGCGCTCTTCTCCCAAATCCTCGTCACCGCCGGCGCGAACATCTGGCTCCTCTATCGGGTGCGGAAGATCGCCCCCTTCGGGTTACGCTGGGACGGCGGTCTCGGACGCGGCATGCTCGAGTTCGGTGCCAAGTCGTACCTCCAGACGCTCGCCGCTCACCTCCACTACCGGATCGACGTCTACTTGATCGCGTTCTTCCTGAATCCGGCGCAGGTGGCGTTTTATTCCATCGCGGTGAACATCACGAACCCGATTCTCCAGATTCCGGACGCGATCGGCACGGTGATCTTTCCGAAACTCGCCGCCTCCTCGGAAGCCGACGCGCACACGCGCACCGCGATGACCTGCCGCCACACGCTCTTCGCGACCATTCTGGCCGCGGTCTTCTATGCCGGCGTCGGCAGCCAGGCGCTCACGATCTTCTACGGAGACCGGTACGCGCCCGCGATCCGACCGATGCTGCTCATGTTGCCCGGCATCATCATGATCTCGCTCTACCAGATCCTCACGCGCAACTTCACGAGCCGCAACCGCCAGCAGGTGAACATCGTCGCCGCCGGCATCGCGCTCGGCGTGAACTTCGCGTTGAATCTGGTTCTGATTCCGCGCTTCGGCATTTCGGGCGCCGCCGTGTCGACGGCGATCTCCTACACGCTCGCGGCGCTGCTGCTGCTGTTCATCTTCGTGCGCGAGTCGGGCGGCAGCCTGCGCGGTACGATCATGATCCGCGGCACCGACCTCGCGACGTACCCACGCATGCTCGCCGCCGCCGGCGATCACTTGCGCGGGCGAGAAGCACGGCACAACGCCGCGTGAGGGCGCGAACCGTCGGCGTGCACGATCGTGCGTTGCGGGCGGCGCCGAATGCGTTTATGGTTTGGAGGCTTCGCAGTCTCAGCCGCCGTCATCACCTTACCGGGCGGCCTCGTACCGACATGATGGAGGAGCGATCGCGTTGACGCAGAAAGTTGTCGTCATCGGCCTCGATTCGGCGCCGCCGCGCCTGATGTTCGACGTCTTTCGCAACGAGATGCCGACCCTCGCCGGGCTCATCGCGCGCGGCGCCCACGGCCGTCTCGAAAGCACGAATCCGCCGATCACCGTTCCCGCCTGGACCTCGATGATGTCGAGCAAGGATCCGGGGCAGCTCGGGTTCTACGGCTTTCGGAACCGCAAGGATCATTCATACGACGGCTACGCGTTCGCCAACTCCGCGCTCGTGCGTGAGCCACGGCTGTGGGATCTCCTCGGTGAGGCGGGCAAACGCTCGATCGTCCTCGGCGTTCCGCAAACGTACCCGCCGCGCCCGCTGAACGGCGAGATGGTGGCCTGTTTCCTCACTCCCTCGACCAAGGCGCAGTACACGTACCCGGAGAGCCTGAAGGCGGAGGTGGAGCGTGTCGCCGACGGCTACGTGCTCGACGTCGACGACTTCCGCACGCCCCACAAAGAGGCGCTGCTCGAGCGGGTATACGTGAAGACGCGCAAGCACTGGGCGGTCGCCAAGCACATGATCGCCACCCGCGAGTGGGACTACTTCATGATGGTCGAGATGGGGCTCGACCGCATCCACCACGGCTTCTGGAGCTACATGGATCCGGAGCACCGGAAGTACGAGCCGGGCAACAAGTTCGAGCAGGCGATCCGCGACTACTACCGCTACCTCGACGGCGAGCTCGCGAGTCTGCTCGCACTCGCGCCCGCCGACGCGCTGGTGCTGGTCGTCTCCGACCACGGTTCGAAGCGGATGGAAGGCGGCATCTGTTTCAACGAGTGGCTGATCCGCGAGGGCTACCTGACGCTCAAGGATCCGCCGCGCACGCCGACGCCGATCGGCAAGGTCGCGATCGATTGGTCGCGGACGAAGGCATGGGGCGACGGGGGCTACTACGGTCGCTGTTTCATGAACGTGAAAGGCCGAGAGCCTGAAGGGATCGTCGATCCGAAAGACTACGAGCGCGTGCGCAGCGACCTCGTCGCCGGCATCGAGGCGATCGTCGACGACCAAGGACGACCGATCGGCTCGCGCGCCCATCGACCGGAGGACATCTACCGCGCCGTGAACGGCGTCGCACCCGACCTCATCGTGTACTTCGGCGACCTCAACTGGCGCTCGGTCGGCGCCGTCGGCATGGACTCGATCTACACTTTCGAGAACGACACCGGCCCCGACGAGGCGAACCACGATTGGTATGGCATCTTCGTGCTGTCGTCGCCGACGGGATCGGTGCCGCTCACCGGAGACGTCGGCGACGTTTCGATCTACGATATCGCGCCGACCGTGCTCCAGCACTTCGGTTGTCCGGTGCCGGCCGACATGATCGGCCGCTCACTGCTTCCGGGCTGAGGGGATCCGGGCGCGCGGTGCGGCACGTCGCCGTCGACATCGTCACCGGCTTTCTCGGGAGCGGCAAGACGACGCTCCTTCGCCACGTCCTCGAGCACGGCCTCAAGGGCAAGCCGGTCGCCCTCATCGTGAACGAGATCGGCGAGGTCGGCATCGACGGCCAGGTCGTGACCGGCCTCAACTACGTCGAGAAAATGGTCGAGCTCTCGAGCGGCTGCATCTGCTGCTCGATCGACGAGTACCGCTTCGACCTCGCGATCCAAGAGATCATCGAGACCGTCCACCCGCACCTCATCATCATCGAGTCGACCGGCCTCGCCGATCCCGAGCCGCTCGCCTACCGGGTGAAGGCCGCGGGCTTGAACCTCGATGCGGTCATCACCGTCGTGGATGCCGGCAACGTCGCGCGCTTCCTCGAGGAGACGGAGGTCGCGACGGCGCAAATCGGCGCCGCCGACTTTCTCGTGGTGAACAAGATCGACCTCGTCGGCGCCGACGGCTTGGGGCG
>JBGOSW010000199.1:0-8655 GCA_041476145.1 Binatia bacterium | reverse complement strand
TCGACGAAGAGCCGGAGCTGCGCGCGGCGCAGCACCAGCACGTCGGCGAGGCTCAGGTCGAGGTCGGGCGCGAGCATCTGGCGGAGCTCGAAGCGCGCGAGCGCGAGGTTCTCGCCGAGACGCGCTTTGACGGGGATGCCGCGGATCGCGAGGTCGCCGCCGAGGCTGTAGCGGCCCTGGTTCGGCACGCGGCCGCTGCCGGTCGGCGTGCTGAAGGCGTTCAGGAGCTCGGCGGCGACGAGCGTGCGTGGTGTCAGTAACGGCCGCACGACGCTCGCGCGGACGCCCCAGTCGGCGTAGTCGAACGTGCTGCCGAGGCGGCGATCGTAGAGGTCGGCAAACAGGCGGACCTTCGTGGTGTCGGTCGGATTGTCGTACCAAAACTCGTCGCCGTAGTCGTAGCGCACACCGACGCCGCCGAGCTGGCCGTCGGTGCGGATCTCGGGCCGCGAGTCGTCGTTGAAAGCGCGGCGCAGGCCCGCAAAGGTGTAGAAGCCGTAGAGATTGTGGCGGTAGCTCGTCGCGTCGATCGGAGCTCCGAAGTGCGCACGCGGGCCGATCGTGAAGCCGACGCTGCGATCGGAGTAGAACGCGACCATGCCGACGTCTTTCCGATAGTCGTAGCGCCGGCGCGCGACGAAGAGGCCGGAGATGCCGAACTCGCTCGAGGTGACGGTGACGTCGGCGCTGTCGAGGACGAGCTGCAACGGTCGCGGCCGGGTATCGTCGACGCGCGTGTCCTCGAGGAGGCGGCGGTCGGGATCGAGCGTCACCTGCCGCGCCGGCCACGGCGTCGTGACGACGAGCTCCGCGCGCGGCGCGGCGTCGTCCCAGACCAGACGCGCGCGGCGCTCGCCGGCGCCGCGTACCTCGACGTCGACGGGCTCGCGGACGGGGCGCGAGGACGTGCGCGCGAGGACGAGATGGTGCTCGTATCGTGGCGCCGCGGAACCACTGGACGCGGTGTCGCCCGCAGGAGTTGCGATATCGTTCGAGGCGACGCCCGCGACCGCTGCGTCGGGCGTCTCGTTGAGGCGCGCGGCGCGGACGGCGTAGTCGAGCGGCGCGGGGTACGGCGCGGTCCACTCGTCGAAGAGCCAGTCGAGCGACCGGCCGGCGCGCGCGGCGGCGACGGTACGCAGCGGCGCCTCGCCCGCGAGGTAGGCGTCGATCGTCGCCGCGAATTCCGTGTCACCGATCTCGTTCCGGAGCTTGGTGAAGATGGTTCCGCCCGGTGGCCGATCGCGCGCGAAGCTCTCGAGGCCGTCGCGGAGCTCGTCGGCGTGGCGCGCCTCGGGAAAGAACGTGCGCGAGAACGGAATCTTCGGCGCCGACTCGAAGCGATCGACGATCGCGAAGACATTGAAGAGCCCGATCCAGTCGTAGACCGTGCGATGGTGCGGCCGCGCGCTCGCGAGGTAGCGATCGGCGAGCGCGGCGGCCACGCCTTCGATGATCCACGGCGCGTCGGCGGGCCGCTCGCGCGCGGCGACCCGTGCGCGCACGAGGGCGGCGTACGCCGCCGTCGCGAGCGCGCGTTCGTGGAAGTCGCGGAGCAACGGGTCGACGCGCAGGATGCGATCGGAGACGACCGCGAGGCCGGGCGCGCTCGGCGCGGTGAGCTCGAGACGAAGCGGCGCTTCCGCGACGATGAGCGGTGCGGCTGGGAGCGACGCCGGCCGCGTCTTCAGAATCCCCGCGAGCGCGTCGAGCACGATCGTCGCGTGCGGCGGCCGTCCGGGCGCGAACATGCGCGCGTGCCGTCCCGGCAACTCGAGAAACACCAGGCTCGCGTCGTCGACGGCGCGCTCGTGGCGGCGGTAGCGCGCGCTCGCGAGGAGGTTCGAGCCGCCGGCGAGAGGGACCGCGACGTCACCGGCGGCGGTGCCGATCGATCCGCCGGCGACGACCGTATAGCCGGCGGGCGCGTGCAGCACGCCGTCGACCGCGGACGGCTCCGGCGCGGACGGCGGCTCCCACGCGCCGTGCTCGTCGCGCACGGCGACGAGCGGGTACCAGCCCGCGAGCGCGACGACGGTACCGTCCGTGATCCCGAACGGTCCGTAGCGCTCGGGAAGACGCGTGCGGAAGCGGACGCGCAGCGTCGCCGTCTCCCCGGCGGAGAGCGCCACGGGCAAGCGCGCGCGCAGCAGCGTTCCCGGCCAGTCGGCGATCGCTTCCATCCGCGTATCGACGAGCGCAGTCGACGATGCGTCACCGCATCGCAGCTCGAAACCGGCGAGCGTCATGTCGCCGGGGACCAGCTCCCCCCGCGGATAGACGTACGTCCGGGCAAGGTCGTTGAGACCGGGCTCGGGACGGCTGAAGCGATTCGGGTAGAGGATGAGATCGATCTCGTCGCGCGGCGTCCGCCCTGCATTCGTCAGACGGATCTCGACGGTTCCGACGATCGTCCGCGCGCCGGGATCGAGCGTCGCGTCGATCGTATAGTGAGCCGGCGCGGCGATGACGGGGGCGGCGGCGAGCACGAGCGCGAGCAGCGCGGCCGCACGCAGAGTCATCCGGAAGAGATCTCACACGCTCTTCCGACCGACAAGTGGCGCGAGACGACGCGACGTCATCATCTTGCCCCTCCTCGGCGTCGCCGCTAATGGAAGCGCGAGGGGTACGACCATGAGGCGGAACATTGCGACCGGAAGCCGCTGGGAGCCGATCGTCGGTTACTCGCGCGCGGTGCGCATCGGTAATGCGGTGTGGGTATCGGGCACCACCGCGACCGACGCGAGCGGCGCCATCGTCGGCCCCGGCGATCCGTATCGTCAGACGGTGCAGGCGCTCGCCAACATCGCGACGGCGCTCACGTCCGCCGGCGCGCGCCTCGAAGACGTCGTGCGCACGCGCATCTTCGTCGTCAACATCGACGACTGGGAGAAAATCGGCAAGGCGCACGGCGAGGTCTTCGGTACCATCCGGCCGGCGACGGCGATGGTCGAGGTGCGCCGGCTGATCGATCCGGCGATGCTCGTCGAGATCGAGGCCGACGCCTGGATCGAGTCGTGATCGTCGAGCAGTACCGGGTGTTGGCGCGCTACAACACGTGGATGAACGACAAGCTCTACGCGCTCGCCGCCACGCTCCCCGACGCCGCGCGCCGGGAGGATCGCGGCGCGTTCTTCCGCTCCATCCACGGTACCCTGAACCACGTCCTCTTGACCGATCGCGCGTGGCTCTACCGCTTCACGCACGACGCCGCGATCGCGGAGTCGCGCGACCGCGACGGCGCGTTGATTCCCTCTCGCGGCACGTTGGATCAGGAGCTCTACGCCGACTTCGACCTGCTCCGCCGCGAGCGCGCGAAGACGGACGCGCACATCGAGGCATGGGTCGACGGACTCGACGCCGCGCGCCTCGCCGCGCCTGTTCGCTATCGCACCTCGAAGGGCGTCGAGTGCGAGCACCCGCTGTGGTGGGCGGCGACCCACTTCTTCAATCACCAGACGCATCATCGCGGCCAGACGACGACGCTCTTCTCGCAGCTCGGCCGCGACCCCGGCGTCACCGACCTGATCGCCTTCATGCGCGAGTGAAGCACGAAAAGAGCAAGTGCTCACGATGTGACCCTGTCTCACCTCGAGGAGGCTAGCGCGGCACCCGTCCTTCATGTTGCTTCAGCAAGGCGAACGGCTCAACGCCGGGGGCGGCGACGGTCGTCGCGCGTCCGCGCGGCGTTGCCTGCGAGGAGGCAGCGTCGAGTCGTCCGCGTCGCGTTCGCAGTCGGCGCCGCCTTCCCGCGTAGGACCGCGCGCCGCAGAGGCTCGGGCTCGATGCCGATCGCCTCGCACACGTTGACGAACGAGCACGGCCAGGCGCGATCGTCGGAGCGGATCCACCGTTCAGTCTCTTCCAGAAGTCGCTGCTCGTCTCGCCGGGCGTCGGCGAGGGGCTTCCGGAAGGTGACGATTGCGTCGGTCAGCAGCGCCAACATGAGCCGGCGTTCAGGCTCGGCGAGCGCCACGCCGCCCGGGCGGATGCCGTCAGCCTCCGCGGCGGCGATCGCGGACACGTCTTCATCGGCTGTGCCTTGGTGCCGGTAGTAGACGATCCCGATACGGGTACGCGACTCCACATCATCACTACGCATGGCACGCAGTGGCGGATGCGAGTCCGGCCGCGGGATCCCAAAGTCGGGCCTTCTTCCGGAATCGGTCTCTCCTTCTATCTTCAAGGTGGCGCTCAGGGCTTGCAACGTCCGCGCCACGACGAGCTCAAAGAAAGCGCTCTCCCATCGGTTCTCGAGATCGCCGCAGAGGCGTCGGCGCCATTCTGACGGGAGCTGCGACAGGTTGTATCGGAGGAATTCTCTTGCGGCTCGAGCGCGCCACAGGGTGGAGCGAGACAGCCAGGGGATCGGGTCCTCAGACCACTTGATCGTCGTGTCGGGGCGGCTCGGCTCACATAGCCAACGAAACTCGGAGAGCTCCGAGGAAGAGCGCGACATAGTTTCGACCATGGTCACCCTGGCCCACGCCGTCAAGAATCGCAATGTCAGAGTAGTGAGGGTAACGCTACGAATCCACCAATCGCATCCGGAAGAAGTATTCCCGTTACCCGACCCTCGTCGTTCTCCATCGACTCTCCGAACATTTCAGCATATCTTGCGGTCCGTCTTGCCGCGCAAGCGTAGCCCGCATTTCTCACCAGGTCCGCGTCGCGAGAGCGTCAAGCGCTGCAACAGATCGGGCCGTATGGAGCCGAGCGAGGCGCGAGTACGACCCGAGATGGCGTGCGATTGGCGTTCGCAGCAGGGACCCGGTGAGAATTGCGGGCTGGCTCCGCGGCCGGCGTCCGCGTTTGGCGGCCGTCATTCCCGTCCCAGCATAGGATGAAATACCGTCCCGACATCGACGGCTTGCGCGCCATCGCGATCATGCCCGTGGTGCTCTTCCATGCGGGATTGTCAGCGGTGTCGGGCGGCTATGTCGGTGTCGACGTCTTTTTTGTCATCTCCGGGTATCTCATCACAGGCATCATCCATGATGATCTCGAGGCGGGCCGTTTTTCCGTCCTGAGCTTCTATGATCGTCGCATACGACGCATCTTGCCCGCGCTTGTCGTCACGCTTGTCCTGACTTGGATTGCGGCGCTTGTCCTCTTCCTACCCCCCTATTTCGTGGATTTTTCGAAGAGCCTCTTCGCCTCCGCCACGTTCATTTCGAATCTCTATTTTTGGCTTTATTCCGGCTACTTCGAGAACCGCGCACAGCTGCGGCCGTTGCTACACACGTGGTCGCTCGCGGTTGAAGAGCAATTTTATATTTTCATGCCGCTCGCACTGTTCGTCGTGCATCGCGTCTTCGGCAAACGCTGGCTTGGAGTGCTCGGGCCGGCCGCGCTCGCGTCCTTTGCTCTCAGCGTCCATGCGATGCAAGTGGCGCCAACAGCCAACTTCTTCTTGTTGCCGACCCGTGCGTGGGAGCTCTTTTTGGGCGCGGCCTTGGCGTTGCGGCCGCCGCAGCCACTCAGGCACAGATGGATGCGCGAACTTGCTGCGCTTTCAGGCTTCGTCCTCATCGTATGGGCCGCCTTCACGTACACCGACACCACGCCGTTTCCTGGTTTCACCGCCCTTCCACCGTGCGTGGGCGCTGCCCTTCTAATCTATGTCGGCGGCCGGGGCGGGTCGGTGACGGGACGTATCTTGAGTTTGCCGCCCATCGTGTATGTCGGCCTCATCTCGTACTCGCTCTATCTCGTACATTGGCCACTTGCGGTCTTTACACGCTACTACACTCTGCAGCCGCCGAGTGTTTGGTCGGTCACTTTCATTCTTGCGTGCAGCTTTGCGCTGGCCGCGCTGTTCCATCGTGTTGTCGAACGACCGTTCCGCGGGCCACGTATGCCGATGCCGCGCCTGCGCCTCTTTCTCTTCGCGGGCGCCACGCTTGTGGGCCTGGCTTGCCTTGGCATTCTCGGCATTGCTTTTCAGGGGTTTCCACAGCGTTTTCCGACATTTCATTTCCCCGAAGGAGACCGGGCAAGCGGTTGGCGCGAGGGCAAATGTTATCTCGACGGGGGCGCAGGCTTTCAACGCTGGCGCGCCGAAGATTGCACTATTGCCGACGGCGGCGGCGAGGGCGTGTTGCTCTGGGGCGACTCCTTTGCCGCGCACTATGCACCCGGTGTCTCAGCAAACGCGGACGCTACGCACTATCGCATCTATCTCTATGCCGCAGCCGGCTGTCCTCCAGTTGTGTCTTACCATTCATATGCACAGCCTGAGTGCCAAGCATTCAACCAACATGCATTAGATATCATCAAAACACTGAACGTGCGGCGTGTCATCCTGGCGGCCCAATGGGTCGATTTGCAACGTCGGGGCCTTGACGAGCTGCGCAGCACGATGAAGGCGCTTCACTCGGCGGGTGTTGAAACGTTTGTCATCGGGCAGTCGCCCATGTTCCTGACGGATGTCGCGGTCATCGCCTTTCGAACAGGCGGCGCTGGGAATGCAACGGATTGGTGGCCGATCAGCTTCGACTACAACCTGAATGCGCGTCTCCGTACGGAGGCGCCGGACGCAGTGTTTGTCGATCCAGTCGATCGACTCTGCCGCGGAAAGATGTGTCCTTACCGCACGAATGGGGAATTTCTCTACTCGGATTACGGCCACTTCACCCCGTTTGGCAGCGCTGCCGCCGTGCGAGCGTATGTCCCGATTTTCGATGCACAGTGAACCTCCGCTGAGCGACCGTCTCCGAGACCAGCTTCGCTTAGGACGACGAGGCCCGAGATGCGCGGCGGCATCCACTGACCCGCGACACTGAAGTCGGCCATGTCGAGCTTGCCGACGGCACCTCGTCCCCCCATTGGATGAAATTGAAAATCATTCTCATTGGTGCTATCTTGGACCCGAGAGAGCCGAGACATGATGCCCCTCGCGCATGCCCGCGCCGGAGAGCGGTTCACGATCGAGCGAATCGGCGGGGAGCGGTCGTTCCGCCGCCGCTTGATGGAGTTGGGCTTGGTGCCCGGGACCCACGTCGAGCTGGTCGGCGTGGCCCCTCTGGGCGACCCGCTCGAGCTCCTCGTGCGCGGCTGCAGCCTCTCGATACGTAAGGGCGAGGCTCTCTGGGTGTCGGTCTCGCGCAATGGCCACGGCAATGGCTCGACCTGTGGGAATCAGCCCGCCGGTCCCCCGTGCCTGAGCAGCTGCGGCTCCTGCGGCGGAAAATGAAAAGCTCCAACACCGCCTTCGACACAGCCGTCGAGGCAGCTCCGGCTCGCTCGGCCGAGCAGGTGAGCGGACCGCCTCTCGTCGTTCTCGTCGGCAATCCCAACGTGGGGAAGACGACGGTCTTCAACCGGCTGACCGGGCAGAATGCGCGCGTCGGCAACTACACCGGCGTCACCGTCGAGCGCCGACCGGGTAAGCTGCGGCTCGAGGACGGCGGCGAGTCGGTGACCGTCGAGGTCGTCGACGTTCCCGGCTGCTACTCCCTCAGCGCGCGCTCGGCCGAGGAGCAGATCGCGATCAACGCCGTGCTCGGCCTCGGCGGCGATCCACGCCCCTCGCTCGCGGTGGCGGTGGTCGACGCCGGCCAGCTCATCCGCAACCTCTATCTCGTCTTACAGCTCGTCGAGCTGCAGGTGCCGCTCGTCGTGGCACTCAACATGATCGACGAGGTCGCCGACGATCCACCATCGCCGGAGGCCGTCGAGCGCCTTCTCGGCGTGCCCGTCGTCACCACCAGCGCCCGCCACGCCGTCGGGCTGCCGGAGCTGAAGCGCTGCATCGCCGAGGGTCTGCGCCATCCACCGTTCGGTCACGCGTCGCTCTCCTATCCGGCCGCCCTCGAGCGCGACCTCGAAGCGCTGGTTGCGGCGCTTCCGCCGGCATGGCGCTCGACGCCGACGCGCGACAGAGCCCTGGCCCTTTGGGCGTTGACCAGCGTCGATGAGCATGACGAGCTGATCGGCATCGATGCCAACTTTCGCGTCGCGTGTCTCGCGGTTCACGATACCGCCGCGGAGCGTGACATCGACGACGAAGTGATCGCCACGCGCTACGCGTTTCTCGACCGACAAGCAGGCTCGATCCACACCCGGGTCGAGCAGCACCTACCCAAGCGCGCCGCGTCCGGGCGCATCGATCGCGTGCTGCTCCACCCGCTCTACGGATTCGCCATTTTTCTCCTCGTCATGCTGGTGGTCTTCCAGGCGCTCTTCTCCTGGGCCGATCCCGCCATTCGTCTCGTGGAAGGGACGACCGGCTGGCTGCAGGATCAGATCGCGACCCATCTGCCGCAGAACGTACTCACCGACCTACTGCGCTCGGGCGTCGTCGGCGGCGTGGGCAACGTCCTCGTCTTCCTGCCGCAGATCCTCCTCCTCTTCTTCTTCATCTCGATCCTCGAAGACTCGGGATACATGGCGCGCATCGCCTTTCTCATGGATCGCATCATGAACTCGCTCGGGCTGCACGGCCGCGCCTTCGTGCCCATGCTGTCCGGCTTCGCCTGCGCCGTACCCGCGATCCTGGCGACGCGCACCATGGAACGCCAACGCGATCGTCTGCTCACCATGATGGTCATCCCACTGATGACCTGTTCGGCGCGCCTGCCCCTGTACACGCTCATCATCGCGGCGCTCTTTCCGCCGATCTACGGCTGGGTGCCGGTGCAGGGTCTGCTGATG
>JBGOSW010000198.1:0-8771 GCA_041476145.1 Binatia bacterium | reverse complement strand
GGCAAAGAGCTGCTGCGCATGAAAGACCGCTACGAGCGCGACTTCTGCTTTAGCCCGACGCACGAAGAGGTCGTGACCGACATCGTGCGCCGCGAAATCCGCTCGTACCGGGAGCTGACGCTCAATCTGTACCAGATCCAGGTCAAGTTTCGCGACGAGATGCGACCGCGCTTCGGCCTGATACGCGGCCGCGAGTTCATCATGAAGGACGGCTATTCCTTCCACGTCGACCGCGCCGAGTGCGACCGCGAGTACGACAACATGTACGCCGCCTATCGCCGCATCTTCGAACGCTGCGCGCTGCGGTTCCGGCCCGTCGAGGCGGACACCGGCGCGATCGGCGGCAGCCGCTCGCACGAGTTCCAGGTGCTCGCCGACTCCGGCGAGGACGCGATCGCGAGCTGTGATCGCTGCGAGTACGCCGCCAACGTCGAGAAAGCGGCGATCGGCGCTGCCGCGAGCATCGTCGGCGGCGCCGGGGGTGCCGCGTCGAGCGCGGCCGCGCTGCGCACGGTGGCAACGCCCGGGCGCCGCACGGTCGAGGAGGTGAGCGCGTTTCTCGCGGTGCCGGCGGAGCGCTTCGTGAAGAGCCTCGTCTACGTCGTCGACGGCGGCGAGCCGGTGCTGGCGATGGTGCGCGGCGATCACGTCCTCTCCGAAGCGAAGCTCAAAGACGCACTCGGCGCGCAGGCGGTCGCGCTCGCGTCCGAGGACGTCGTCGCGCGCGTCACCGGCGCTCCCGTCGGCTTCGCGGGCCCGATCGGCCTGCCGAGCGCCGTCCGCCGCGTCGGCGACCGGGCGCTCGCCGGGCTCGTCGACGGCGTCGCCGGCGCCAACGCGGCCGATCAGCACCTCGTCGGCGTCGCGCATGCGCGCGACCTCGCCGACGTCGAGCTCGCCGACCTGCGCGTCGCCGGCGAGGGCGACGCGTGTCCGCGCTGCGACGGGCGCTTCGTCCTGCAACGCGGCATCGAGGTCGGCCAGGTGTTCCACCTCGGCACCAAGTACAGCGCCGCGATGCACGCCACCGTGCTCGACGCCGACGGCGCCGAACGTCTTCTCGAGATGGGATGCTACGGCATCGGCGTCACGCGCACGATCGCCGCCGCGATCGAGCAGAACCACGACGACGCCGGCATCATCTGGCCGATGCCGCTCGCGCCCTTCCACGTCGTCGTCGTGCCCGTGAATTGCAACGACGAGCGCCTGCGGACGACGGCCGAGCGCCTGCACGACGAGCTCGAGGCGCGTGGCATCGACGTGCTCCTCGACGACCGCGACGAGCGGCCGGGCGTGAAGTTCAAAGACGCCGATCTGATCGGCCATCCGTTGCGCATCACGGTCGGTGCGCGCGCCCTCGAGCGCGGCGCCGTCGAGCTCAAGCGCCGCACCGAGGCGAAGGCCGACGAGGTGCCGGTCGACGCCGCCGCCGCGCGCGTCGCCGCGCTCGTGGCCGAAGGGCTCGGCGCGCCGCCGGCATGATGACGCCGATGCACTGGCGCTTCGGCGGGGGCCGCGCTGCCGAAAGCAAGCGGCGGTTGATCTTCGCGCTCGACGTCGACTCGGTCGTCGAGGCCGAGGCGCTCATCGACGAGCTGCTTCCCGAGGTCGGTCTCTTCAAGGTCGGCAAGCAGCTCTTCCTCCACGCCGGGCCGGTGATCGTCCGCCGCATCAAGGAGCGCGGCGGCGAGGTGTTCCTCGACCTCAAGTTCCACGACATCCCGCGCACGGTCGCGAAGGCGGGCGTCGAGGCCGCGCGCCTCGGCGTCAAGATGTTCGACGTGCACGCCTCGGGGAGCGACGAGATGATGCGCGTCACCGTCGGCGAGGTGCGGCGCGCGTGCCGTCGCGAGGTGCTTCGGCGCCCGAAGATCCTCGCCGTCACCGTGTTGACGAGCCTCTCGCGCGACGACTTGAAGCGCGTCGGCATCATGGCCGGCATCGAGAGCCAGGTGGTGCGTCTCGCCCGCCTCGCGAAGGAGAGCGGTATGGACGGCGTCGTCGCGTCGCCGCACGAGATCGCGACCATCCGCAAGGAGTGCGGCCGCACCTTCACGATCGTCACCCCGGGGGTGCGCCCGGCGCGCGCCGGGTGGGACGATCAGAAGCGCGTGATGACGCCCGAAGCGGCGATTCGCGCCGGCGCCGACTATCTCGTCGTCGGCAAGCCGATCCGCGACGCCAAGAGTCCGGCGGAGGCGGCACGCGCGATCGTCGCCGAGATGGAGCGCGGCTTCGGCGGGCTGGCGGCGCGGTCGGCGGCGGGGCGCACGTGAGCGACGCGCGCGGGTCGCTGCTCGTCACCGGCGGCGCCCGCAGCGGCAAGAGCCGGTACGCCATCAGCCGCGCCTTGGCGCTGCCGCCGCCGCGGGTGTTCGTCGCGACCGCCGAGGCGCGCGACGCCGACATGGCGGCACGCATCACGGCGCATCGCGCCGCGCGCGGTGCGGCGTTCATCACCGTCGAGGAGCCACGTGAGGTGGCGGCGGCGCTGACGCGCGTACCGCCGGCGAGCGGCGTCGTCGTGCTCGACTGCGTGACGTTGTGGATCGCGAACCTGCTGGCCGTCGATCCGCCGGACGGCGAGGTCGAGCGGACGATCGATACCGTCGCCGCGTGCGTCGCCGCGCGCGCGCTCCCCGTCGTCATCGTCACCAACGAGGTCGGGTCGGGCATCATACCGTTCGAGCCGACGACACGGCGGTTTCGCGATCTCCTCGGCCTCGCGAACCAGCGCCTCGCGGCGGCGGTCGAGTCGGTCGTCCTCATGGTGGCGGGATTGCCGCTCACGGTGAAGCCGGGGCGCTGAGCGCATCGCCGGCGCCGGGCGCGCCGTGTACGATTCCATTCCATGTCCCGTGAGTTCGAACTCGTGCTGCGCCCCGACGTCGCCGGCGACGCGGCGGCGCTGCGCGCGGCGGCGTCACGCGCCGCGTGCGTGCCGGAGAGCGAGATCGCCGAGGTACGCGTGCTCCGCCGTGCGCTCGATGCCCGCCGCGGCGTCCGCATGCGCCTGTGGGTGCGGATCGTTCTCGGCGGCGAGCCCGAGGCGCCGCCGGAGGCGCCGCGCCCGCCGTCCTTTCCGGCACCGCGACGCGGGCGACCCGTCGTCATCGTCGGTGACGGTCCCGCCGGGATGTTCGCCGCGTTCCGACTCGCGGAGCACGGCGTCCCCGCCGTCATCGTCGAGCGCGGGAAGCCGGTGCAGGCACGCCGCCGCGACCTTGCGGAGCTGAACAAACATGGCGTGGTCGATCGCGAGTCGAACTACTGTTTCGGTGAGGGCGGTGCCGGCGCCTACAGCGACGGCAAGCTCTACACGCGCGCGCAGAAGCGCGGCCCGGTGGCGTGGGTGCTGGCGCAGCTGGTCGCGCACGGCGCCGACGCCGGGATCCTCGTCGACGCGCGCCCGCACATCGGCTCGAACCGGCTGCCGCGGGTGGTAACGGCGCTGCGCGCGACCCTCGCCACAGCCGGCGTCGAGACGCACTTCGGTTGCCGCGTGACCGAGCTCGTGACCGACCACGGGCGGGTCGTCGGCGTGCGCCTCGCGGACGGGGTGGTGATCGAGGCCGCCGCCGTCGTGCTCGCGACCGGTCACAGCGCACGCGACGTCTACGCGCTCGCCGAGCGCGCGGGTGCGACGCTCGCCGCGAAAGCCTTCGCCGTCGGCGTCCGCGTCGAGCACCCGCAGCCGCTCATCGACCGTGCGCAGTACGGTGCCGACGCTACGCGCTACACGCTGCCGGCGGCATCGTATCGGCTCGCCACCACCGTGGACGATCGCGGCGTCTTCTCGTTCTGCATGTGCCCGGGCGGCTGGATCGTGCCGGCGACGACGGATCCCGAGGCGATCGTCGTGAACGGCATGTCGCTCGCGCGTCGCGACTCGCCGTTCGCGAACAGCGGCATCGTGGTCGCGCTCGAGCCCGCCGACGTCGCCGCGCTCGGGTATCCGGGGGTGACGGGCGGCGCGGAGCTGCAGGCCGCGCTCGAGCGCGCCGCGTTCGCCGCCGGCGGCGGGGCGCAGACCGCGCCGGCGCAGCGACTCCCCGACTTCGTCGCCGGTCGCGCCAGCGCCGACCTGCCGCGCTGCTCGTACCGTCCGGGCGTGCGCGCCGCGCGCCTCGACCGCGAGCTGCCGGCGTTCGTCGGCGCGCGCCTGCGCACCGCGCTCCGCCGCTTCACGCGTACGATCGCCGGCTACGACACCCGCGAGGCGCTCGTCGTCGGCGTCGAGACGCGATCGTCGAGCCCGATACGGATCGTCCGCGATGCGCGCACGTGTGCGAGCCCGGGGCTCGCGGGGCTCTATCCGTGCGGCGAAGGAGCGGGCTACGCCGGCGGCATCGTCAGCGCCGCGCTCGACGGCATCGCCGTCGCGGACGCCGTCGCGTCCGCGTACGGCGCGTGAGCCCGTCGCTTCGGACCCTCACGCGGCGGCGCGCCGCGCCGCGATCGCGCACAGTCCGTCGGATTCGATCTCGAGCGGCAGGTTGATCAGGTTGTAGTAGTTCTCGAGCGCGTTCAGCCAGGTGATCTCGACGATCTCGCGCTCGTCGAAGTGACGGCGCAACTCGGCGAAGGTGGCGTCGCTGACGCGCTTGGTGCGCGTCGCCTCCTCGGCGTACGCCAGCGCCGCGCGCTCGCGCGGACTGTAGAGCGGACTCGTCCGGTACTGCGGCAGCGCGTCGAACTTCTCGAGCGTCATCTGCTTCTGGACCGCGACCGCTTTGGCGATGTCGACGCAGAACGAGCAGTCGTTGATCATCGCCGCCCAGGTGCGCACGAGGATGCTCACCACCGGGTCGACCGAGAGCTTGCCCTCGACGATCCGCACCTCGTGGTAGGCGAGACGAAAGAGCGCGGGCACACGCGCGTAGACGACTCGCGCCGGGGTCATCACCTTGCCGAGCCGCCGCTTGCTCACCCAGTAGAAGATCTTCGCGATCAGCTGCCGCGGTTTGTCGATCGGTGGGATACGCATCATGGTTCTCCTTTCGAATCTCGGACGTCCGCTTGGGCGATCACGTCGAGCCGACGATCCGCCGAGGGTCGTAGAACACGCGGACGTCCTTGATGCGACCCGCCTCGATCTGGAATTTGGCAAAGATCGGGAGCGGGCCGTTGATGGTCTCCTCCTCGAGGAAGGTCGCTACGTGGTTACCTTCGACGATGTGCTGAAAGATTCGAATGCCGTTCACGCCCGCGGCGACAGCCTTCACGTACTCCATTGCCGCCTCACCGCTCAGCTTCGGAATCAAGGGACTCTCGACGGTGAGATCGGGGTCGATGGGCATCCGGTGAAGTTCCTTGCTGGCGAGGCAGTTGAGAAAGGACTCGACTGCTGCGACGTTTTCTTCTCGCGACATGGTCACCCCCCTGATGCGCGGCGTGCGCGTGCCAAGAGCCAAAGGAACAACGTCATGACCAGCGCCGGCACGTACACGGCCGGCAGGTCGATCATCCAGTGCGCCGGGCCGACGAGACCGCGAGCGGTGTCGTAGACGTGGCCGAGCGCGTGCAGGACGGCGAAGAGCGCGACGGGCGCGACCAGCGGCACGCGCCACGCGGGCGCGAACGCGGCCCACAGGAGCGCCACCCCCTGGACGACGAACGCCGAGCCGATGTCACGGACGAAGTGCTCGTTCAGCGGCCCGAAGTCGGGGACGGCGGCGGGGAGGTCGTGGAACCAGCTCGTCGGATGCGCCAGCATCCAGACGCCGTTGGCGAGATCGGCGAGCGCGACGATCGTGAGGATCCACGTCCACGCGTCGGCGCCTCCCGCGCGCGCTGCGCCCGCCCGTGCCGCTCCGAGCCTGCGCTCGATCTGTGACGAAGCCGTCATCGTGCCGACCTCCTTCTTTGGCGCCTGGCGCCGTGCGTGCGGGCGAGATCCGCGAGCAGCGCGATGCCCTCGCGAATCGCGTCCGGGGTGAGTGCGGCGAACGACAGGTGCACGTTCTCGGCGCCGCGTCCGTCCGTATAGAAGACCTCGCCGCGGGTGTAGGCGATCCCCGCGGCGGCGGCGGCGCGCGCCAGCGCCTCCGGGTCTACGGCCGGCGGCAACGTCATCCAGATGCCGTGACCGCCGAGCGGGCGCGTCCACACGGTACCCGCGGGCATCGTCTCGTCGAGCGCGGCGAGCATGGCCGCGAGCCGCGCGGCGTAGACTCTGCGCACGCGGCGCAAGTGGCGCTCGAGCCCTCCACGCTCGAGGAGCGCGGCGAGCGCCGCCTGGGTGATCGTGCCGGTGCCGACGTCGGCGTTCCAGCGCGCCAGGACCATCTTGTCGAGCAGCGGGCGCGCGGCGACGACGTAGCCGACCCGCAAGCTCGGGAACAGCACCTTCGAGAAGGTGCCGGCGTAGATCACCTGTCCGGCACGATCGAGCGTCTTCAGCGCCGCGCTCGGCGCGCCCTCGTAGCGCAGCTCGCTGTCGTAGTCGTCCTCGAAGACCGGCACCTGGTGCTCGTCGGCGAGCGCCAAAAGCGCGTGGCGGCGCTCGGCGCTCAGGACGGCGCCGGTCGGGCTCTGCGCCGCGGGGGTCGTGTAGACGAGCTTGGCGCGGCGCGCGCGGAGGATGCGTGCGAGATCACCGATGCGCAACCCGTCCTCGTCGACGCGCACCCCGACGAGATGCGCCTGGGCGGCGGTGAAGGCGAGGGCGGCGCCGAAGTACCCGGGCTGCTCGATCACGACGGTGTCGCCGGGATCGAGGAGCACGCGCGCGACGAGATCGATCGCCTGCTGCGCGCCGTTCACCACCGCGACCTCGTTCGCCTCACAGGCGATGCCGCGGCCGACGAGATAACGGGCGATCGCTCGGCGCAGCGGCGGCCATCCCCGCGGATCCTTGTCGCTCGCCAGCGCCGGCAGCCGTGAGCCGATGACGTCGGCGAAGGCCCGCCGGAGCTCACTCGTGGGCAAGCTCGCGAGGTCGACCTGGCCGCCGCGGAAGTCGAAGCGCGGCGGTTCGGATGTGGCTGGCAGCAGTTTCGAGGGCAGCGGCAACGCGCGTGCGCGGACCGCGAAGAGACCGGACCAAACGAAGCTGCGGCTCTCGACGCTCGACGTGGGCGCGAGCCGGACCGTCCGCGTCGCGGGGGCGGCGACGAAGGTGCCTTGGCCGACGTGCGCCGTCAGCAACCCGGCGGCGACGAGCTCCTCGTACGCGAGGCTCACCGTCGCGCGACTGAGGCCGAGGGTCGCCGCGAGCTCGCGCGTCGCCGGCACCTTGCCGCCCGCGGGAAGTCGATCGGCCTCGATCAAGCCGCGCAGGTACAGTGCGAGCTGCCGGGAGAGCGGCGCGGCGTCGCTGCGATCGGGGGTGAACACCAGCTCGAGCACGCGCCGACCATACCAAATGCCAATCGGCTCGCAACAAGCCAATTGGACTGTTATGCGCCATGCCAATCGCCCGAGCGGGCGATCAGCAAAACCGCTGCACGACGACGCGCGCGCCGGCATCGAGCGCCACCGTGTCGCCGTGAATTCGCAACATGCCGTCGGCGTGAACGAAGCTTGCGATCTCCGCCGATCCGCCGGCGAGCGGATGCGCGATCCACTCGCCGTCCCGCTCCTCGAGGCGCACGCGCACCCAGTCGTCGCGTCCGGCCGTCGAGACGATCGCGGTTGCGAGTCGTGCCGGGATGCGGACGCGCGGCGCGAACGCCTGCGCCTCCGGTTCGCCGCCGAGGCGGCGTACGAGCGGGGCGCCGAAGATCTCGAAGACGACGAGCGCCGACACCGGGTGGCCGGGGAGTCCGAGGACGGGCGTCGTGCCGACGCGCGCGATGAGCGTCGGCTTGCCGGGCTTGATGCGAATGCCGTGCACCAGGACGCGCGCGCGCGGCAGCGCGCGGATCACCGCCGGCGTCAGGTCTTTGATGCCGACCGAGCTGCCGCCGGAGAGCAGGACGGCGTCCGCGGTCCGCAGTGCGCGCGTGAGGGCGCGGGTGATCGCCGCATGTCGATCGGGGACGACGCCGAGGTCCAAGGCCTCGCCGCCCTCGGCGACGATCATCGCCCGCAGCGCGTACTGGTTGATGCTGCGTACCTGTCCGGGCTTCGGCGTCACCTCGGGCGGCACGATCTCGTTGCCGGTGGCGATCAGGGCGACGCGCGGCCGGCGATAGACGAGAACGCGACTCGCGCCGATGCCGGCGAGGGCGCCGACGTCGTGCGGCCGGCAGCGGTGCCCCGCCGCCAAGAGGACGGCGCCGCGCCGCATGTCCTCGCCGCGCCGCATGACGTGCTGGCCCGCCGCGGCGGCGCGAGCGATGCGCACCGTGCCGTCGCCGGGCTCGACGGTGTGCTCGACCATCACGACGGCGTCGGCGCCCGCAGGCAGCATGCCGCCGGTTGGAATGCGCATCGCCTCGCCGGCGTGCAGCCGCGCCGGCGCCGGACGTCCCATCTCGACCGCGCCGGCGACCCGCAGTTGCGCCGGCACCGCGGCGCCGGCGCCCGCGGTGTCAACGGCGCGCACCGCGTAGCCGTCCATGTACGCGCGCGCGAAGTGCGGCACGTCGAGCGAAGCGCGGACGGAACGTGCCAGCACCCGTCCCGCGACGTCCGCCACCGCGACGTGCTCGGTCCCAACGGCTCGAAAACGCCGCAACACGTCGAGCGCCTCGTCACAGCTCACCAGCGCAAAGCGGCTCGCCATCCCCGTGTGGGGATCAGGGAGGGGCGTGAGCGCCGGGCGCGCGGGGCCAGGGAACTCGCCGCCCACCCCCGCCGCCCCCGCCCCCACGCCCGCCCCGGGG
>JBGOSW010000197.1:0-8892 GCA_041476145.1 Binatia bacterium | reverse complement strand
TCCGGGGGCTTGCATGCCGGCGCAGCACCGCCGCCGGCATTCGAGTTCGGCGAGTTACCGCCGGGGTTGCCGCAGGAGACGAAGGCTTGCACGAAAAGTGCCGCGAACTTCCCTGCCGCAGCTGGATGTTGGAATGCGCACGCGCCGACCGGGGTCGGCGTAACCGTCGGCGTCGGCATGGGGCACGCCACGGCGACGAGCTGCCCGCGGATCTCGCCGCCCCCGAAGACCGTGCTGTGGATATTGATGTACGAGTTCCCCGCGATGATGGCCGTCTCTGCCCCGCCCGTGGTCGGCGAATAGACGCCGATCTTGGGACTTCCCGCCGGGAGGCTACCCACCGCTGGAATGATGATGCCTCCGCAGGCCGTCGGCAATGCCGAGTGGATGTGCGCTGCGATCTCACTGCCGAGGAGGCCGGAGAAGGTGACGTCGTACGAGAACGTGTGCGCGGCAGTGTCCAGAACGAACGTCCCGCTTCCCGTGGCCGGAGTCACCGTTGCGACGCAACCTGCGCCCGCCGGCTGCGCGGCGAGCGCCGCGGTGTAGCAGTACGTCACCGCGTGCGCCGGTGCCGCGAACGCAACGGCGATGATCATGGGGAGGACGAGGAATGCCAGCCAGCGCGAGATCACCGATCGCGGGCTGCGCGTCGTCGAGGTGCATCCGTGCGTCATGGCGTTACCTCCTGCCGGTTTGCGCATCCTCGAGAATCGAGGATGCGGCTACCGGCGTCAGCGGAACAGCTATACGTCTCGGACCTTCAGGGCGTCATCCTCTCTGTCGCGTCGGCGTGAACCTGCACCGCTGTACATCAACCTACGGCACCAGCGGTGCCCCTAGCGAGTACGGCGGAATCCCCATCGCTGTCAAGGGTTTTTTTCCCATTCGTCACGGTTGCGTGCCGCGACCCGCGGCACGCAACCGCTCAAGATTGCGCTCTGCGTCGAAGTAGCCAGGGCGGAGAGCCAGCGCCTGCTCGAAGTGGCGGGTCGCGTCGTCCAGGTCGCCCAGGCGGGCGAGGCCGATGCCCAGATTGTTGTGCGCCTCGGCGTCCTCGGGTCGGAGATCGAGTGCGGCGCGAAGATGGGGCACGCTCGCGGCCGCGTCCCCCGCCATGAGGAGGACGGCGCCGAAGCCGCGATGCGCGAGCGCATCGTCCGGGCGAACCGCAAGCGCACGCGCATAGGCGCTCCGGGCCTCGTCGAGGCGCCCGAGGTATACGAGTGCATCGGCAAACATCCGGCGCGCAGTCGCCTGGTGCGGCTGCAGCGCGATCACCTGAGTGAGGAGGCCGGCGATCGCCGTGTAGTCACCACGAGCCTTGAGCGGCTCGATCTGCCTGAGCCGCGCGGCGGCGACGAGATCGGCGAGGTTCATCTCACGAATCGTCACCGCTTCACGCGCGAGGGCGGGCTCCGCCCCGCGTTCGAGAACGGTCTCCGGCGGGTCGAGGTATCGTCGCAGCACCGACACGCTCGTCAGTTCCGGCGGGTCGCGCGCGAGCATCGCTTCCGCCGCGTACTCGAGCACCGGCCGGTCGTCACGAAACGGCGGCGCGTCTCCGGCGAGCGCGGCAAGACCTCGCGGCCCGGAAAGAAAGCCGGCCGCCAATACCACCGGCTGGCTGAGCCAGTAGTCGGCGCCGTCCCAATGGCTGTAGTGCAGATCGTCGCGGATGCGCGCGTCGGCGGCGAGCAGACGGAGCCGCCCCTCGCGGAGCGCGAGCGGCGCATCCCGACTCCCGATGAGCAACAGCTCCGACGTATTGTACCAGAGCACGCTCTCGGGGAAGACGTCGAGAAAGCTCCGCACCAGGCTCCGGAGCTGCTCCACGTCGAGAAAGGGCAGTGGCACGAACTGGCCAACCACGCCGCCGGGACGGAGTCTCTCGGCCACGCGCGCGTAGAAGTCGCGGGTGTAGAACGACTCGACGCCCGGCCGAAAGAGCTGCCCCAGTTCGAGCGAGATCACGTCGTAGCGCTCGTCGGTGTGCACGACGACGTTGCGGCCGTCCTCGCGCAGGAGGCGCACCCGCGGGTCGTCCATCCAGGCCGCGTCGAAGTGCTTGCGAATCACGTCGAAGACCGCCGGCTCGATGTCGACGCAGTCGAGGCGCTCGATATCGTAGAGAAGGAAGCGCGCAGCCGTCTGGCCCGTGCCAACGCCGACGACCATGACGCGACGCGGATCGGGATGCAGCAGCATCGGGAGATGCGCGGCCACGAGCTGGTGGTTGCGGCTGTTCTGTCCTTGCCACCAGAGGTCCATCTTCAGCTGCCGGATTCCGTCGATGCGCAGCACCGAGACCGTGGAGGTCAGGCCCTCGCGTACGTCGAGCAGAACCCCGCCCTCGCGGAGGAAATCATCCGGCACGCGGGTGGGGAGCACCCGCGGGACGGTGAACCAAACGATCCCGGCCCCGAGCGCCGCCAGAGCAGGACGCACGCGGGCACCCGGGCGCCCGCCGAGCAGACACGCCGCGATGCCGACGGCGACGCTCATGCCGGTGACGAGGAGGACGCTCACCTGCAGCCCCAACCGAGGAAGCCAAAGGAAGCCGGTGACGAGCGACCCCGTGATACCGCCGAGCACGTTGAGCGCCGTCATGCGCCCGACGTGACCGCCGACGTTTCCGAGATCGTGAGTCACCAGGCGGATCGCGAGCGGAAACGAGGCGCCAGCCAGCACCGAGGGCGGGAGGATCAGGGCGAACAGGATCGGCAGCTGGGTCCCGAGCGCTTTCCACGCCGCGGCCGGCAGCAGCATGAGCGTCAGCACCAGCACGCCGTTCAGGCACTGCAGCCACCCGAAGGTGACGGCGTTACCGAGGCGGCCGTCGAAGAGTCGGGCCGCGAGCGCGCTCCCGAGCACGATTCCGCTCAAGACCACGGTCAGCGTCAAAGTGTACGTGTGGATCGTGCTCTGGATCAGCAACCCGAGGTAGCGAGTCCACAGCACTTCGTTCGCCAGGGCCCCGAACCCGATCAGGAAGAGCAGCGCGCCGATCGCGGCCGAAGGGGAGCGCGGCCGAGATTCCTTCCTGTTCGCGGCTGGCGCGGCCGCGACCGCGGGAACCTCCGTGGCCGCCGCTCCCGCCATCCAAGCGAGCGCGGCCGCGAGTCCGCTGGTGAGGGCACCCAGACGAATCGACGCGGTGACCCCGAGCGTGGGAATCAGCCAGAGTCCCGTCGCAGCGCATCCCACCGCTCCGCCGATCGTGTTGACCGCGTACAAGGTGCCGACCATGGCGGCGACCCGGCTCGGCTCACGCGTCAGCTGGCGGCAGAAGAGCGGCAACGTGGCGCCCATGAGCGTAGTGACCGGCAGGAGCACCATCGCGGTCAGCGCGACGCGTACCGCGAGTAGCCACCCGACACGCTCCCCGAGGCTACGGTAGGCCTCGCCGTAGGCGTGCTCCGCGAGCGCGAACAGGAGCGGGCTCGCGAGCGCGAGGAGGCCGATGCCGAGCTCCACGAATGCGCACACCAAGAGTGGCTGGGAGACGCGGACGCTCAGACGGCCGGCGAGCTCACTGCCGATCGCGAGCCCGAGGAAGAACACCGCGAGCACCGTGCTCACCGCGAGCGTACTGGAGCCGAAGACCAGCGAGGCTTCGCGGATCCAACTCACCTCGTAGAGCAAACCCGCGAAGCCCGAGAACGCGAGCGCACCGAGGGCTGCCGCCAGCCCCGACTCTCTGCTGATCTCGCGCGCGGAGGCGTGCCTCGGAGCACGGCGATCGGTCCCGCGTGCCGCGCGGCGACGAGTCAGTCGACCTTCCCCTTGAACCAGCGCTGCTTGATCAGCTCCATGACTTGGTCCCAGGTGAGCACGTCGCCGCCGAGGGCAGTCCGGGCGCGCTCGGCCTCGGCACGCGACGCGTAGGCCGACAGGTTCACCGCCATCGGGCTCGGCCGCGCGTCGCTCCGCAGATACCAGGCGCGCTTCGCGTCCAGCAGCTTCCCTGGGTGCGCATGGTCCACGGAGCGCAATGCGCGAATCTCCTTCGGGTCGATCTTACTCAGGGAGAATGCCGCCATACATTCGCTGGCGTCGAAGATGAGCGTCTTCCCCTGCACGGTCTTCAGGCGACCGCCGAAGTCCTCGTGGTCGAGGAACATGTGGCAGTAGTCGCAGGTGCGGTGGCCTTCATATACGCCCGCGAAGGCCACCAACGCCCACCCGAGGACGACGGCCAGGACGATTCTCGATCGCATCGGACACCTCTCTCGCCCACCGCGAAGTGTGGACGAGCCAGGTCGAATACGGCGCGGTCAGCAGTGCAGTCAAGCGTACCGAGCGGCAGGAGGTCGATTCGAGCCGCGCCTGCGACCGGACAGACGCTCAGACCGCCGACGCGCGGACGCGTAGCCCCACCGGCAGCGACTCGTCGAGCAGCCGGCCTTGCTCGACGCGATCGAGCGGCACCGACTCGTGCAGCAAGCGCACGGCGCGCACGCCTCCTGGGAAATTCTGAAGACGCGCCGCGAGGCGCGCGCGGAGCTCGCCGGGAAGATCGCGTTCGCGATCGTCGACGACGCGCGCCATCTGCACGAGCGCGAACACGACCGCGTCCGGCTCCGGCCACTCGGCGCACGCGAGCACGCGTTCGATCCAGCGAGCGACGACCGCCGCGGCGACGACGCAGTTGAGCGGCCCGGAGATCGGCTCGCGTGCGCCGATGCGCGACCATGCCCAGAGCTGCTGCGGCGCGACCTTGCCGCGCTCGAGGTCGGCCACGATCACGTCGCCGAGCTCGGCCTTCAGCGCCGCGTCGAGCCGCTCGCAGGCACCGATCGCTTGCCACATCTCGCGCAACTCCTGCGACGCCGGGCGGGCACCGGCGCGCGCCTTCACCTTCGCCTTGCGCGCCAGGCGCGGCACCAACCAGGGGCCGATCTCGCCGTGCAGGCGCAGCTGGTGAGCTCGGTCGAGGCCGCCGGCGATCCGTTTCCAGAGGTTCCACCACTCGGCGCGGTTCTGCGGCGCGCGCGCAAACTGCAAGCCGGCGGACAGGAGCGGTGAGAGCTGACGGACTCGCCACGCATCGAGTTCGTGGCCGAAGCCCGGCCGCAGGCAGAAGCCGCAGAGGTTCAACCAGCGCGCCTCGTGCGCCGCGGTCGCGGCGCGCGCCGCCGCGCCCGTCCAGAGCGCGTCCCAGAGCGCGCGGATGACGCCGAGCGGCCAGGCGTCCTTGCCGGCGCCGAGCGCGGTCTCGAGCGCGCGTGGCAGCGCCTGCGCCGCCTCCGCTCCGGCCGGACTCGCCGCCGGCCGCGCGGCGTCCGTCACCGGCGGAAACACGGCCTGCACCGCGGCGACCGCGGCGGCGAGCTGCTCGGCGCCGATCGCGAGCTCGGCGCCCGACGGCTCCGTCGTTTCCTCGCCGAGGAGTGGCGCGTCGCGCAGCTGGAACTCGAGCCGCCAACGATGCGCGCTCTCCCTCGCGGCGCACCACAGCTCGAGCGTCCCGAGCGCCGTGCGCCGCGCCTCGACGTGCACCGGGATGATGCGCGCGGCGAGCTTCTTCCCGTGGCGGAGCACGGTGCGGATCGGCGGCAGCGCCGCGAGCTCGGCGCGCGGTGCCGCGACGATCGCGCCCGGCACTTCGCCCTCGCGACTGCTCGAGGTGTAGAGCTGAAAACTCACCGGCGCGTTCGCGAGCACCTCGAACTCGGGTTCGCGAAGCACGATCGCATGCTCCTCCTCCATGCCGCGTGACACCAGGCAGAGCAGGCGTTCGTGCGCGGCGTCGTCGGCGACGGCACCGAGTCCGAGATAACAGGCGCGGGCGCTGCCGGCGGACACGCGCACGCCCTCGCCACGGCGGACGAGCCCGTAGTAGGCGGCGCCGCGCGCCACCGCCGCGTCGAGGCCGACGGAGGCGAGCGTCGCCGGCGTGCTGCCGCCCGCCCAGCCCGCGAGCACCGCCGTCATGCGCTCGCGCAGCGCCGCGGGCGTGAACACACCACCGTTGTAGAGCACCGCGTCGCCGTCCCCGATCGTCGCATGATGGCGCTCCAGGAAGGCGGCGAGGTGACGCGGAATCTCCGACTCGGTCGCGAACGGCAGGCCCCACTCGCGCAGCCCGACGCCGCGTCCCGCGCGCGGCCGCGCCGCGGCGGCGACGAGCGGGAAGAAACCTTCGAGGACGAGCTCTTCGACGTCGGCGCGGGTGACGGTCTCGCTCACCGTGCCGGCGACGACGCCGCGACCGCGTCCCGCGAGCTGCACCGTGACGGCGGCGACGTCGCCGCCGAGGAGGGTCTCCTTCGCGGCGCGACACTGCAGCACCAGGCTCTGCCAGCGCACGCTGTCGAGCGCGCCGGCGCGCTCACCGAGCCGCGCCTCCAGGCGCCGCGCGAGCGCGATGTCCATGTTGTCGCCGCCGAGGAGGAGATGATCGCCGACGGCGACGCGCTCGAGGGCGAGCGTCGCGCCGCCGAGCCGCGCCTCGATGAGCGTGAAGTCGGTGGTGCCGCCGCCGACGTCGACGACGAGGATGCGACGTTCACCGCCGAGGACGTGCTCCCAGTCGCGCTCGTGCGCGGCGAGCCAGCCGTAAAACGCCGCCTGCGGCTCCTCGAGCAGCGTCAGCGCCGCGAGACCCGCCTCGACCGCCGCCGCGACCGTCAGCTCGCGGGCGACCTCGTCGAACGACGCCGGCACCGCGAGAACGAGCTCCTGCTCCGCGAGCGGGGTGTCCGGATGCGCGGCGTCCCACGCGCCGCGCAGGTGCGCGAGGAAGCGTGCCGACGCCGTCACCGGCGACACCCGCCGCACGTCCTCGGGCGCGCCCCAGGGCAGGATCTTGGCCGTGCGATCGACGCCGCCGTGCGTGAGCCACGACTTCGCCGAGGTGACGAGTCGGCTCGGGACGCGCGCGCCCTGCACACGAGCGAGCTCGCCGACCACCTCCCGATGGTCCTCCGCCCACGGTAGCGCCAACGCGCCGACCGGGACGTCGTGCGCGCCCGCCAGGTAGAGTGCCGACGGCAAGGTCGGTCGCTCGCCGATGCGGCCTTCGGCGACGAGTTGCGGCACCGGCAACGAGACGATGCCGCGACGGCGGGCGTGAAGATCGATCGCCGCGATCGCGGAGTTGGTGGTGCCGAGATCGATCCCGACGGCGTAGCGCGCGGCCATGAATGCCGCGCTCAGTCGCGGACGCGCACACCGAACTCGAGTTTCCAGCGGCGCTCGCGCCGTGTCGGATCCCGGCGGCTCAAAGCACCTCGACCTCGGCAGGCGCGAGGATCGAGGCGTCGCTGCCGCCGGTCTGCTCGGGCAGCTTCACGCCGCCGGAGCGCCAACCGGGATGGCGCAGCACGCCACGGTAGGGCGGCTCGCCGCGGACGTTACCGGTGACACGCACCGCGCCGGGGTCGAAGCCGGGTTCGACGGTGACCGTTGCACCCTCAGCCGCGGCGAGGACCGGCAGCAGCTCGACGCGGTCGCGGAGCGCGCTCCGGCAGCCCGCATGGATCGCACGCACCGCGGCGCCGACCTGTTCGTCGGAGTACGCCGCAATGTCCTCCTCGATGAAATCGACGAACCGCCCCTCCTGTTGCAGCAAGGCGAGGAGCTGAAGCGCTGCGGCGCCGGTGGGTGCGGCCGGACGGACCTCGGGTGCCGTCGCCGCCGGCGCTGCCGCGGCCGCGGCGACCCCCGAAGGTCGTAGTGCCAACGCGCCGAGCCAGGTCGCGACGAACGGTGACGCGAGTGCCGCAGCGAGCGCGAGCGGCGCCGCCGCGACCGTGTCGCGGACGCTTCCCCCGCTCGGCGCCAGAAGTACCGTGAGCGCGAGCGCCACCGAGCCGGCGCTGGCGAGCCCGATCACGGCCACCACCGCCCAGCGCGTCGCCGCGACGGTCTCCCCCTTCGCTCTCATGCGCTCCTCCTCGACGGGTATGAGGTCCGCGCACCTGACGCGTATGCGGGCGAGAGATGCAGGCGAGAGAAGCGGAGAGGGTGGGATTCGAACCCACGGTAGGTGTTACCCTACACACGCTTTCCAAGCGTGCTCCTTCAGCCACTCGGACACCTCTCCGGCGGACGGTCTTCGATCTATCTCATGGCGCCGGAGGTCGCCAGTCGACGCCGCCGCGTGCACGCCCGGCGGAAATCGCCGTCGGCGAGAGAGCGGAGAGGGGGGGATTCGAACCCCCGGAAGCCGAAGCCTCACACGATTTCGAGTCGTGCCGTTTCAACCGGGCTCACGCACCTCTCCGTGGTGCCGGCGTCGCGCGGATGAAGACGTTTTCCTAGCGTGGATGGCGGCCGATGCCAAATGTAGCGCCGCAAAGCGGTGCCGAAGCGCGGATCGCGCGATGACGTGACGCGCCACGTTTGCTGGATGCGGTGCCGCTTCTCGCACTTCTGCAACATGGCAACGAACGACGTCGCGGCGGAAGACCTGACATTTCGCTACTGCTCGCCGACTTTCGGAGCGTGCTCAGGGCAGGATTCTTGCAGTAGCCGTTCCGGCGCCGAACCGCCTTACCACGACGACGGGCCACTCCCCCACCCCCGTCCGAACCGCACGACACGCGCTCCGGTACGCGGCGCGTGTCGTGCGGCTCCCTCGAGCGAGCTCACCGGTAGCGTCGGCGCGTTCAACGCCGACCCGCGAAGAACGCCTGCAGCACCCGGCCGCACTCCTCCGCGAGGACGCCGCCGCGCACCTCGAGCCGGTGATTCCAGCCGTCGCGCGCCAGCACGTAGCGTGAGCCGGCGGCGCCGGCCTTCGGATCGGCGCAGCCGAAGACGAGCGTCCGGATGCGCGCGTGCAGAGCGGCGCCGACGCACATCGGGCACGGCTCGACGGTGACGTAGAGGTCGCAGCCGGCGAGCCGATAGTTCCCGAGGGCGCGCGCCGCGGCACGCAGCGCC
>JBGOSW010000196.1:0-8939 GCA_041476145.1 Binatia bacterium | reverse complement strand
CGCGCCGCGCGCCGGGCACAGAGCGGCTTCCGGCACTGAAACAACATCTGCCAACATAACAACTCACCCTGCAGGCAGGCGGCACGGCGGGGGGCGCCGCGGGTTACTCCGAACGCGCGGCGCCCGCCGCCTTGCCGCCTGCCTGGAGGGTCAGTTGTTCTGTTCGCAGATCTTGTTGCAGTGCCGGAAGCCGCTCTGTGCCCGGCGCGCGGCGCGGACGCTGCTGTTGCCGCGGCCGACCGCGGCCTGGTACCGGCTCCGCGCCCGCATCTCGCATTGCTCGGCACAGGTCGAGGGTGGAGCCGCGCCGCACTGGTTGATGAGGCACTGCTCGAGCACGGCTTGGGCCTGCGCACTGCACGTGTCGGCATTGGTTTCCATCTGCGTGCAGGTGTCCTTGGCCTGTTGCGCCAGCTGCTCGCAGTTGGCGGCGCAGGTGTCGGGCGGCGGCGGAACGCAGCGTGCGTCCAAGCAGCTCTGCTTTGCCGCGACGACCTGCGCGGCACAGTCGCCCTCCGTGCCGCCCTTGCGGAGGCACTTGCGGCCGACGTGATTCGCACGCCGCGTGCACATGGCGTCGCACGTGGGCACTGGGTCGCCGCAGTGTAGCGTCACGCATTCCTGGAACGACGCGTGCGCCTGCATCTTACAATCGTCCTCGGTGCCGCCCGCGGCGATGCAGCGCTGGAGGTCGCCGTGAGCGTGGTCCTCGCACACGCTCTCGCAGCTCGGCGGCGGGGGCGGCGTGTCGGTGCAATGCTCGGCGATGCAGTTGCGGGCGACGTCGTCCGCCTGCGCGGCGCACTGGGCTTCGTCGCCGCCTTCTTCGATGCAGTGCCCCTTGAACTCCTGCGCACTGCTGTTGCAGCGGTCGGTGCAGCTCGGCTCGGGCTCGCCGTCGGTGCAGTTGGCGGTCACGCACGTGTTCCGCGCTGCTTCCGCCTGCGCGCCGCAGTCCGCTTCGCTTCCACCGTCGGTCACGCAGTTCTGAAAGAGCGTCTCGGCGTCGGCCTGACACTGTTCCTCGCAGTTCGGCGCCGGCGGCGTACACTCGTGGTCGAGGCATTGCTGCAGCACGTTGGCGGCGAGCGGATCGCACTGGTCCGCCGAGAGCCCCTCGTTGAGGCAGTGCGCATGGGCCTCGCCGGCGCGCGCGGCGCAGCGGTCCTCACACGTCGGCTCGGGCACCGGGTTGCATTGCGTCGCGACGCAGTGATCGCCCGTACTGTTCTGCAGCGTGGTGCAGTCCGCCTCGCTGCGGTCGGCGGCGATGCAGGCGGCGAAGACGTGGCGCGCCACGTTGTTGCAGGCGCCCTCGCAGGAGATTTCGCCACCCTGGCAAAGCGCGGCGACACAGCTCTCGAGGGCGGCCTGTCGGATGGGCACGCACAGGTCGGACTCGGGAAATTGCGTATTACACTGCGCCGCGACGTCGTCGGCGACGGACGCGCAGAGATCGGCGCACGCGGCTGGTGCGGGACAGTTCGCGACGCAGGTCTGCAGCATCTGCGTTGCGCTGGCGGCGCAAGCGTCCTCGCCGCCTCCCAGCTCCCGGCAGGCGTGAAAGGCCTGCTCGGCTTGGGCACCGCAGCTCTCGATGCACGACGGAGCGTCTTGGCCGTCGGTTGCAAGAACGGGCACCGTGGTAATCAGCAATGCGAGTAATGACGTGGCAACGATGTAGGCTGCGCGCATGAGACCTCCTAGGGCATTGGTCGATTTACGAAACTCGTGTGTCGCCGAAGCAGCAAGCGGCGTACCGGACGGTGGTGCGCGTCAGCGCGCGGGCGAAAGGCACCGTGCGGGGGTGCCCACTACGCATTCGCAGTGATGAACCGCGAAGCATCGGGCGCCCTCGTCGGCGAGGGCGCGTCATGCCCGTGGCGGCCGAGCGCCGGAATGCGGCACCCGTGTACGTTCCGGTGTCGCTCGACGGCGCCGGCGGACCGCGGGATCAGGCCGCGGTCGCGGTCTGCAGCGTGGCGCGTGCCCGCGCCGCGCGTAGCTGTCGCGCGGTGAGCGTCGATCCGTCCGGGCTCCAGCCGGGTGGCGCGAAGAGATAGCCCAGTCGCGCGCGCCAGGTGCGCGCGCGCCGCACATCGCGCGCCAGTGCCGCCCACTCGTGGAACGCGATCGTGAACGGGTTGAAGCTCTCGAGACGCTTCGTCAAACCATAGCGCACCGGCGCGCGCTCGGGCTCGAAGCTGCCGAGAAGACGGTCCCAGAGGATCAGGATGCCGCCGTGGTTGCGGTCGAGGTACTCGACGTTGGTGCCGTGATGGACGCGGTGATGCGAGGGCGTGTTGAAGAACCACTCCATCTTTCCGAGCCGTCCGAGGTGCTCGGTGTGGATCCAGAACTGGTAGAGCAGGCTGATCGCCTTCTGGGTCAAGAGCATCGTCGGGTGGAAGCCGAGGAGCGGCAGCGGCCAATAGAAGAGCAGCTCGGTGAACGGTGTCGTCCACGACTGCCGGAGCGCGGTGGAGAGATTATAGCGCTCGCTCGAATGGTGATTCTCGTGCGCCGCCCAGAGGAAGCGCACCTCGTGCGAGGCACGATGGAAGCAGTAGTACGTGAAGTCTTCGGCGACGAAGAGGAGCGCCCACACCCACCACGCCGAGCCGAGCGTCAGCACCCGATGCTCGTAGAGCCAGAAGAGCGAGCCGACGATCAGACCGTGGGCGACGACCGTGATTGCGCGGTTGCCGATGCCCATGGCGAGGCTCGCCGCGGTGTCGCGCGACTCGTATCCCCGGGTGTTGCGGCGCGCGCCGGCGACGGCGGCCTCCGCCAGCATCAGTGCGACGAAGGCCGGGACGGCATAGAGCGTGAGATCCTGCATCGAAGTCACTCCGCGGCGTGGCGACGATCGGCGGCGAGCGCCCGCCGGGCGATGTCCTTCACCAGCGCCACCGTGGACGCCAGGGTCTTCGGGCGCGCGGTGACCAGCCGGCGCACCGCGAGCCCTTGCAGCGCGTCGATCACGACGTGCAACAACTCGGCGAAGCGCGGATTGGCCGCGGCGGCCTCGGGGAAGTAGCCGCGCGCCAGGCGCAGCACGTTTTCATGATGGCGCGCGGCGATCGGCACGAGCTCGCGACGCAGCTCGTCGTCGGTGCGCGCGGCGACGTAGAGTTCGAGGACGGCGGTGAGGCGCGGGTCCTGGAAGATCTCCCACAGGAGATCGACACCGGCCGCGACGCGATCACTCCCCGGCGCGACGCGCGCGAACGCCGCGGCGTACGCCGCCGTGAGCTGCGTGAAGAGATACTGCACCGCGGCGCTGATCAGCGCCGCGCGTGTCGGAAAGTGGTGCAGCTCCCCGCCGCGCGAGACGCCGGCGCGCTCCGCGACGACGATCGTCGTCGTGCCCGCGTAGCCGAGCTCGGCGAGGCATGCGAGCGTCGCCTCGAGGATGCGCCCGCGTGTGGTGGTGCTGCGCTCCTCCTGCGTGCGCCGGCGGCTGGCGATCGCGACGACGGCCATGTGACAGGGTTGTAGGGGAGTACAAACAAACAGTCAAGCCTGATTGTAAGATGGGGTGAAGCACGCGCCCGCGGGGACAGAGGGACGACGGCCTACTTACAACGCAGGCTGGTCGCGGCGGTGTCGAAGGTGCAGATCGGCGCCGGCGGTGGTCCGCTGAACGACGTCTCGCCGCATTGGCCGCTGGCCGCGAGCGGGGTGTCGATCACGACGGTCGCCGTCAGCGGCAGCTGTCCCGGCGTCGGCGCGAGCGTCAGGTTCTTTCCTTTGAGGGCGACCTTGAAGAGACCGGCGACGTGCGCCGTGCCTTTGAGCTTGGCGCTGGTGATGCCGTTGACGCCGGTCTTGCTGCGGAAGCTCCACCCGCGCATGCCGGTCTTCCAGCCGCCGACGCCGGGGATGGTGACGTCGACGAGAGTGCCGCCGTTGGCAGTGGTCACCAGGAAGCGGAGACCGTTCACGGCGGCATCGATCGCGGGGAGGGCCGGCACCGCCGTCAGCGTCGCGTCGAAGCTCACGGTCTCGTCGCCCGGCGTCTTGCCGAGCTTGGCGAGCTTCAGGTGTGGCTTCACGAGGACGACCGACGCGACGTTGGTGCAGGGGTCGCAGGCGTCACCGCGCCCGTCGCCGTCGCCGTCGACCTGCGCGGGATCGGCGACCGACGGGCAATCGTCGACGGCGTCCATCACGCCGTCGCCGTCGCTGTCGCCGGAGGGCGGCAGCGAGCTCGCGTCCGCGGGGTCGCTGCCGGCGTCGAGCTCGTCGCGATCGAAGGCGCCGTCGGCGTCGCGGTCGATGCCGATCCGCGTCTCCGTGCCCGCCGGCACGACGGTGAACGTGATCTCGCCGCCCGCGACCGCACCGCTCCGCAAGCTGGTCGCGGCCGCCACCTCGGCGGCACGATCGGATTGGAAGGTGCCGGTGCCGGTCACGTACGCGTAGCCGCGCGCGACGCCGCCGACGACTCCCTTGGCGATGAGCGCGACGGCGCCGCTATCGGCGAGCGCGGTCATCGCGCTCAGTTGATTCACGACCGCCGGCGTCGTCTTGTTGGCGCCGTCGACCGTGAGCTGCGTGCCGACGGCCGGATGCGTGTCGGTCGGGAAGCACATCAGGAACGCTTCGAGGTCGCGACGCGCGGCGTCGCCGGCGGCGCCGCTCGGGAAGGTGAAGAGCGGTCGCTGCAGGAAAGTGAAGATGGTATCGGCGCTGCCGTCGTGGCCGAAGCCGAAGCCGCGGTTGTTCGTCAGCGAGGCAAAGGAGAGCCCGACCTTCTTGTAGAGGTTGCGGAGCTGCGGGACGTTGAAGCTCTGCGACTCCTGGAGGACGTTCGCGGAGACGATCGTGGCGTTGCCGCCGCTCGGGAGCGCGTGACAGTCGACGCACTTCGCGACCCCGCCCGCGAGCGTCGCGGTGGAAAAGAGGGTCGCACCGTTCGCCGGGTTGCCGGAGAAGCCCGGCAGCGACGCCGGCAGGCCGTCGGTGAACGTACGGTTCGGGTTCGGCGGAAACCGGATGGTCGCGAGAAACGCTTCGAAGAGCGCCATTTCGGCCGGCGTCGGGGGCGTCGCGACGCCGAGGAGGCCGGTGAAGCCGACGTGGAACGCCGCCAAGTCCTCGCGGTCGCCGCGCCAGTGCAGCGGTTCACCGCCGACGCTGCCGATCAGCGTCTGCGTCATCATCGGCCCCTTCATCGGATGCCAATCCTCGCACGTGCCGCTGAAGGGGATCCCCTGGTCGCACGTCTGGTCGAAGGTCTTCACGGCGCCCTGCGGGTCGCCGAGGTCCCACGCCTCGGTGTCCATCGTCGCGTCGACGTGACAGCCGGCGCACGATGCCTGCCCGAGCTTCGAGGTGAGGTGCGAGTCATAGAGGAAGGGCCGGCCCGCTTTGATCACCGCCGGCGTCGGATCGAAGAACGCGACGCGTCCGAGCTCCGTGTCGGTCGTGGTGTCGACGACCGACACCGTGCCGTCGAAGCGGTTCAGGCAGTAGAGCCGGTTGCGGATCGCGTCGAGCGCGAGGCCGGTCGGGCCCTGCCCGACGTCGATGGTCGCGAGTCGTGTGCCGCTCGTGGTGGTGCGCACGATCGAGTTCGAGCCCATGCCGCTCACGTACGCGGACGACCCGTCGGGCTTCCACACGATGCCGCGCGGATCGCTCACCGAGAGATGCTGCTCGGTTGGCGTGACCGACGACTTGTACGTCGGGTTCGGCGGCACCGCGAAGAGATGCTGATTCAGGTCGACGACCCCCCTGCGGCCCGCCGAGGTTCGCGGGATCGAAGATCCCCATGCGGATGCGCGCGAACTGGTTGCTCGCCGCGGACTCGAAACGTGTTTCGTTCGGGCCGTAGGTGCCGACGACGGTGACCTTGCCGGTGCCGGGTTGCACCGCGAGCGCCATGTCGATGTTGAGGAGATCCTTGGCGTAGGCGACGGAGAGGTTGCCGGTGCTGATCACGGCGACGTCGTTCTCGTTCAGGTTCCAGGTCACCATCGCGTCCCAGACGGTGCCGGTGTCGTCCTTCCAGTTGGTCCCTTCCTTATTGATGATGAGAGACGTCGGCGGCGGCGCCGGTAGGCCGGGGCCGAGCGCGGGCAGGAAGGGCGGCGGGTTCTGGCCGCCGTGCGGACCGCTCGGGTCGGAGACGATGTCGGCCGGTAGGATCATCGAGCGATTGCCGGACTCGAAGATCGCGACGTAGACGCGCGTGCCGTCGGTCGCGAGCGCGCGCGGGTCCTTGCCCTGGATCGGCACGATCGTCGGCGGCGTGGCGCGATTCGCCGGGTCGTAGACGTTCACCTGATTCAGCTGCGCGACCGAGACGAAGGCGCGCTGCGGGCTCCCCGCGAAGACGACGTCGGCGGGCTCGTCGCCCGGGAAGAGCGTCGCGACGACGTTCCGCGCCGTCAGGTCGACGATGCTCACGCTGTCCGACATCCGATTCACGACCCAGATCTCGCCGTTCGTGCGGGCGCGGACAGAGACCGGATCGAGGCCGACGGGAATCGACGCCGTCCAGACCGGGAGCGGACCGCCGAGCGTGAACACCTCGAGGCGATCGTCGGCGGTGTTGGTGACGAGGAGTGTCGCGCCGTCCGGCGTCATCTCGACCGGGTGTATCGGAGGCGACTCCCAGTTGACGAAGTCGGCACGTGCGGCGGGCGGTGTGAGGTCGAGCGCGAGGGCGGCGAGCAGAATGGCGGTCGTGGCGGCGAGCGGTCGCATGGGCTGACGTGGTTGCCGCGCACCGAGAACGCGGCGGCGGCGCGCCTCCGTGTGCGGCGATTGTCGCGGCGTGACCTTCGGCGTGTCAATTCGCAATCGTTTTCAGAGGCGTCCCGGCCCGCGTGACGCGCGTGACGCCGGGCGACGTCGCATGGCGACGTTCACGGCGTCTGCTGGCCGGCATCAGCCGCGCGGTGTCGGAGCGAGCGCCCGCCGCAAGATGGTGCACAGCGCACGCTGCTCGGCGCGGCTCAGACGCGCGATCGGCGGCGGTGGAGCCGTGAGTCGGGCGAGAAGGCGGGCGCGCGCCGCCGTCCCTCGTCGCGTCACCGCGATCACGCGCAGGCGGCGATCGTGGGCGGCGGCGCGACGCTCGAGGAGGCCGCGTGCCTCGAGACGGTCGACGATGCCGGTGACGTTCGAGGCGTCGCAGGCGAGAGCGTCGGCGATCCGGCGCATCGAAACCGGCTTCCCGGGCTCGAGCAGGTGGAGGACGTGGCACTGTGCCGGCGACAGCCGGAGCGTCGCGGCGACGGCGGGGAGGCGCCCCCGTTCCGCGAGCAGGAGCTCGAGCAGCAGCGTCCACGCCTCGGCAGCGTGCGCACTCGCCGTCTTCCGCACGCGGCGAAAAATACTCGAAGCCATCGATACTTGACAACCTCAAGCATGTGCTTACGTTCGTTCACCATGACTAAATTGCGATTGATCCCGCTCGACGAGACGGTCGTTTTCCCCAACATGGACGTGACGTTGCCGATCGAGGTCGGTGACGAGGAGCAGGTCTTCCTGGTGCCGCGCCACGGGCGCGAGTACGCCAACGTCGGCGTCGTGGCGAAGGTGGTCGAGCGCGTCCGCCTGCCTGGCCGCATCAAGGCCGTGGCCGTCACCGGTCTCCATCGCGGCATCGCGGGCGCGGCCGAGTCGGACGCCGGCGGGCTGCGCGTCGAGGTCGAGGAACGCCCGGATGTGATCCCGCCGCCGAGCCGCACGCACGAGATCGAGCGCGAGTATCGCGCGGTCGTGGAGGAGATCCTCGAGCTGCGCGGCGACGACGGCCGGATCAGCGCCTTCGTGCGCTCGATCACCACGCCGGGCGCGCTCGCCGACACGGCCGGCTACTCGCCCGACCTGACCTTCGAGCAGAAGGTCGAGGTTCTGCAGACGCTCGACGTCGTGGCGCGGCTCGAACTCGCGACGCGCTTGCAGCGCGACCGCTTGGCGGAATTGCAGGTACGCAAGCGCATCCGCGAGGACGTCGAGTCGGGTGCGCAGAAGCAGCAGCGCGAGTACTTCCTCCGCCGCCAGATGGACTCCATCCGCAAGGAGCTCGGCGAGGACGAGGAATCCGTCGCCAGCGAGTACCGCAAGAAGATCGCCGACGCCGGCATGCCCGACGCCGCGCGCGAGCAGGCCGAGCGCGAGCTCACACGCCTCGAGCGCATGGGCGAGTCGACGGGCGAGGCCTCGATGATCCGCACCTACCTCGACTGGCTGATCGCGGTGCCATGGTCGAAGCGCTCCGAGGAGCGGCTCGATCCGGTGCATGCGCGCGAGGTCCTCGACGCCGATCATGCGGGACTCGAGGACGTGAAGGCGCGCATCACCGAGCATCTCGCCGTCCGCAAGCTGCGCGCCGAGCGTGGTATGACCGACGACCGCAAGGCCGGCGTCATCCTGACGCTCATCGGCCCGCCGGGCACCGGCAAGACCTCGATCGGCGAGTCGATCGCGCGCGCGACCGGACGGAAGTTCGTCCGCATGTCGCTCGGTGGCGTGCGCGACGAAGCGGAGATCCGCGGCCACCGCCGCACCTACATCGGCGCCCTCCCCGGCCGCCTGGTGCGCGCGCTGCGCGACGCCGGCACCATGAACCCGGTCATCATGCTCGACGAGGTCGACAAGATCGGCGCCGACTGGCGTGGAGACCCGTCGAGCGCGTTGCTCGAGGTGCTCGACCCGGCGCAGAACCACACCTTCCGAGACCACTACCTCGAAGTCGACCTCGACCTCTCCGATGTGCTGTTCCTCGCGACGGCGAACGTCGCCGAGACGATCCCCGGACCGTTGCTCGACCGGCTCGAGGTCATCCGCCTCGACGGGTACACGGAAGACGAGAAGGTGGCGATCGCGCGCAAGCATCTGATCCCCAAGCAGCTCGAGGCGAACGGCCTGAAGGAAGGCGAAGTCGATATCCACGACGACGCCGTGCGCGATCTCGTGCG
>JBGOSW010000195.1:0-8973 GCA_041476145.1 Binatia bacterium | reverse complement strand
TGGCGCGGTTTTCTCACCGCGCGGGTCGGCTGGCGCGAGGTGTGGCCGGTCGCCGTCCTCCGCGCCTGGATCGCCGCTCACCGCGACCGCATTCCCACCCGCGCTCCCACCAACCTCCGTGACCAACACGCCGCGTAGTCAACCCGGCGAGGGCTGAGGTCGAACGAAGGTGAAGGAGCACCCGGGATTCACTCCCGGGTGCGACGCCCATCGCGAGCGTAGCGAGCGGGGGCGAAATCAAATGAAACGCGCCCAGGCGTCGAGGGCGGACTCGTGCCCCGGGACGAGCTGGAACGCCAGCTGACGGTACCCCGCTTCCTCGAGCACGCCGATACGCTCGCGTAGCTCGTCGACGGTGCCGGTGAAGGTCGTCATACGGATGAGGTCGGGTGTCACGAAGCGCTCCTCCTCCGGGCGCACCCACATGAGGTGACCGGCATGCATCTGGAGGTAGCGCGCGTCGGCGGGTTCGTAGGTTGCATACTGGGCGCGGTACGCCGCGACGGCGTCTTGGAGCACGGGTGGCAGGCGGCTGTCGTCGAGCGTGCGCTCGACGAGGCCGTGGAACACGACCGGGACCAGCGGCCCGGCCTCGGCGCGCGCCCGCGGGCTCCCCGCGTCCTCGCCCGGGGCGAGTACGCAGCCGAGGGTGAACGCCGTCGTGTAGAGGCTTTCCGGTGCCCGGCCAGCGATGCGACAGGCGACCTGCATTTCGGCGATCTCGTGGAGTGCGCGCGGGAGGATCGAAAGGAACGTAATCCAGCCGTCGGCGACCTCGGCGGTGAGCGCCCGCGCCATCGGTGCGAAGGCCGAGACGTGCAGGGGGATGGGATCGCGAACGTTGATCAGTCCCGCCTCCGGGTTGAGAAACCGGATCGGGTGCGGCGCGCTCTCGAACTCCCATCGGACCGTCTCGCCGGCGAGCAGGGCGCGTACCACGCGGAGGTACTCGCGCAGCTCGCGGAGCGGCATCGGGCCGAGCCCCATGGTGTTGCGCGCGGTGAACCCGGTGCCGACGCCGAAGACGATGCGGCCGGGCGCGAGCGCGTTCAGCGAAGCCAGCGCGTTCGCCGTAACCGGCGCGATGCGATTGGTCGGCACCACGACGCCGGTGCCGAGGACGATGCGCGACGTGTGCGCCGCCGCCAGCGCCATGGCGACGAACACGTCGGCGCAGAGCATCTGCGTGTCGTAAAACCAGGCGTGGGAGAAGCCGAGCTGCTCGGCACGCTCGACGACCTTCCAGGCGTCGACGCCGGGCGCGAGCGCGATGCCGAAGTCCACGCGACCGTCCCGCTCAGACGCGGCGCCCAGCCGCGCGCCGCTCCGCCTCGGCCTTGAACTCGAGGACGGATTGCCGGAGCGCGGTCGCCTCGAGCGTGCGCCGCACGATTCCCGGCACCCAGAAGCCGAGCGCGACCGCCTGCGAGCACGTCGCGTTCGTGTGCCGCGCGTCGACCGGGTCGAACACGTAGCTGCCGATGATGTCCTCGAGGTCGCCTTCGGCGTACGTCCACGTGAGGCGGTGCGGCGGCGACCACGTGTACTCGAGGACGTAGCGCACGATGCGCAGCTTCATGTCGAGCGAGAACTCGACGCGGCGGGCAAAGCCGTCGCGGTGACGATCCAGCACCGCGATCCGGGTGATCGGCGACGACCACGACGGGTAGGCGTCGAAGTCGGCGATCGCGGCATAGCACAGGTCCGCCGGCGCTTCGATCAGCGTCGAGAAGCTCTGCTGAACGTCCGCCATGCGCGGCACCGTAAGGAACACGTCGTCGCGCTGTCAAGCGCGAGCGCCGACTCGCCGCGCGTGGCGAACACCTTGATGAGGCCGCTCTTCTCGCTCCACCTTCTTGTCGTCGAGAACACCGCCGGTTATGGTCGCCGTCGATGAGCGCCGAGCGTGCACGAGACCGGCATCGGGCGACGCGTGGACGGATCGTCGCGATCACCGGCGTGCACGGCGTGCCCGGCGCCCGGCTCCTCCGTCGCCTCGACGAGGACGACCAGGTGAGCCGCGTCGTCCTTCTCGACCGGCACGCCCCGGCGCTGCCGCTGCGCAAGGGCGTCGGCGTCGTCGTCGACCTCACGGCGACCTTCGCCGACGCGACGATCGCCGAGGCGCTGGCGCGTGAGCGCGTGCAGGTCGTCGTGCACGCGGCGTTTCACGCCGCGCCGGTTCACGGCTTCGAGGCGGCGCACGAGCTCGAGGTGATCGGCACGCGCACGCTCCTGCGCGCGGTCGCCGACAACGTGCGCCACGCGGGGACGGTCGAGGCGCTCGTCGTTCTCGGCAGCACCATGAGCTACGGCGCGCTGCCCGACAATCCGCAATACCTCGGCGAGGAGGCGCCGCTGCGCGGCGGAGCCGACTATCCGTTCGTCGCCGACAAGATCGCGGCCGAGCGTGAGGTGACGGCGTTCCGCCGCCGCACCAACCTTCCGACGAGCGTCCTGCGTGCGTGCTGGACGGTCGGTGAGCTCGAGACGCTCGCCGGACGCTTGCTCGTGCCGGTGATCGTGCCCGCCGTGCTCGGTGCCGATCCGCTGATCCAGCTCGTCCACGTCGACGATCTCGTCGACGCCGCGCGGCTCGCGGTCCATGCGGGGCGGGACGGCACGTACAACGTCGCCGGCGACGGTGTGTTGCCGCTCTCGACCGTCATCAAGCTCGTCGGCCGCCTGCGCGGGGCCGCGCCCGAGTCCGCCGTGCGCGCCACGCTGCAAGCGCTCTGGATCGCCGGCGTCGGCACCGTGCCGGGGGCGCATACCGAATATCTCCGCGACACGTTCGTCGCCGACGCATCGCGCGCCGTCGACGTCTTGGGTTTCCGTCCACGCTACGCGATCCAGGATGCGCTCGCGTACCACGTCGCCATGCGCCGCGGTAATGCGCGTCCGGCGGCGTGACGGTCGAGGCGATGTTTTCCCCTGTTGCGTCGGCGGCTGCGTGGTATAGTCCGAATCTGCAGCTCAATCTTTGAAGAGGACGGTAGCTTCCATGCAGCAACCGCGACGAACGCGCGTCCGTACGATCGAGTGGAACAACGGACGCGTGGTCATGATCGATCAGCGCCTCCTTCCGACCCGTGAGGTCTACCGTGTCTACGGCACCTACCAAGAGGTGGCGCGCGCCATCAAAGAGATGGTGATCCGCGGCGCGCCGGCGATCGGTGTGGCGGCGGCGATGGGCATCGCCCTCGGGGTCCGTTCGCTCCGCCGCGAGGAGCTGCGCCGCGAGTTCGACCGCATCTGCCGGACGTTCGCGGCGACACGGCCGACGGCGGTGAACCTCTTCTGGGCGATCGAGCGCATGCGCCGGGTGTACGCGGAGAACCAGAATCGCGACATCGAGACGCTCCGCCTGGTGCTCGAGCGCGCGGCGCGCGCGATCCACGAAGAGGACATCGCCGCCAACCGCGCCCTGGGTGCGCACGGTGCCGCGCTCCTCGAGGACGGCACCAGCGTGCTCACGCATTGCAACGCGGGCGCGCTCGCCACCGCGGGGTACGGGACGGCGCTCGGCGTGATCCGCGCCGCGATCGAGGCGGGCAAACGGATCAGCGTCTATTGCACGGAGACGCGTCCGTTCCTTCAGGGCGCGCGCCTCACCGCGTGGGAGCTGAAGAAAGACCAGATCCCGGTGACGCTCCTCACCGACAGCATGGTGGGCCATTTCATGAAAGAGGGCGCGATCGACTGCGTCGTCGTCGGCACCGATCGCACCGCGGCGAACGGCGACGTCGCCAACAAGATCGGCACCTATACGGTCGCGGTGCTGGCGCACCGCCACGGCATTCCGTTCTACGTCGCCGCGCCCACGTCCTCGATCGATCTCGGCTGTCCGCGCGGCAGCAAGATCCCGATCGAGGAGCGCGACAGCCGCGAGGTGACGCACATCTTCGACCGCCAGATCGCGCCCTCGGGCATCAAGATCGCCAACCCCGCGTTCGACGTCACGCCGCACGACTTGGTGACGGCCATCATCACCGAGCGCGGCATCGCGCGTCCGCCGTATTGGCGGAGCCTGCCGCGCGTCGTGAAGGGGGAGGCGGTCCGCGCCGAACCGAAGTCGCGGGCGAAGAGCTCGGGGAAGCGCGAGGGACACGAGAAGGCACGTCGCCCGGCGCGCTGAACTTCCCCGAGTTCGCGCGCGGCAGCGACCCCGCGTCGCGCTCAGGTCCGTAGGCTCGCGTCGAGTTGCGCGTGCGCACGCGCGCCGATCGCGGAGATCGGCACCGCGCGACGACGGCGGGCGCGCCAGCGCGTGAGCGCCACGACTCTCCGATGCGCGGCCGCGATGTGGCGCTCGGGGAGGCGTCCGTCCGCGACCGCGCGCTCGACGGCGGCGATGGCGATGCGAAGGTCGTCCTGGCGGTGGCAGTAGAGCAGGAGATCGGCGCCCGCGGCGAGGGCGGCGACCGCGGCTTCGCCCGGCCCGTAGTGATCGGCGATCGCGCGCATCTCGAGGTCGTCGCTGCAGATGACGCCGCGGAACCCGAGCCGTCGCCGCAAGAGATCGGTCAGGATCGCGCGCGAGAGCGTCGCCGGCCGCGCGGGATCGAGCGCGGCGTAGACCACGTGCGCCGTCATCAGCATCGGGATTCCCGCGGTGATGGCACGGCGGAACGGTACCAGCTCGGTCCGCGCCAGGTCGCGCCGGCTCTTGTCGACGATCGGAAGTTCGAGGTGGGAATCGGCCGTGGTGTCGCCGTGACCCGGGAAGTGCTTGCCGCAGGTGAGGAGCCCTACGGCGCGCGTGGCGCGGAACGCGATGAGGGCGAGCAACGCCGCGCGTTCCGGGTCGGTTGCGAACGCGCGATCGCCGATCACGGGATTCGCCGGGTTGCTGGCGACGTCGAGAACGGGTGCGAAAGTCAGGTCGACGCCGATCGCGGCGAGTTCGTGCGCCATCGCCGTCGCGACCGCGCCCACGGCGCGCGGTCCATGCGCGGCGACCTGCGCCGCCGCCGGGAAATGCGTGAACGGGGCGCTCAGCCGGTGCACGCGCCCGCCCTCGTGGTCGATCGCCACCAAGGGAGGCAGGCGGCGATCGAGGTGATGGATCGCCGCCGCGAGCGCGCGCATCGTGCGCGGCTCGGCGGCGTTGTGCCGGAAGAGGACGACGCCGCCGAACGGCGCCTCGGCGTGCAACGCGCGCGTCCCGGCGTCGAGCACGGTCTCGGGGATGCCGGCGACGAAGAGGCGCGCGATCGCCGCACGCAGCGCAGGCACGTGCGCCCGCCCGGAGGTCTGCCTACTCATGACGCCGCCGCAGCGTCTACCAAGCGCCGCGCCGCGGCTCAAACGGGGGGTACTGTCCGTCTTAGGACACCCGAGGCAGGAAACTAGGACACCTATCCGCAGGGCCTCAGCGGCGCTTCCCTTTACCGCTGCCAGCCGCGCCAGTCGCGATCGCGAGGCCCGTGCCGACGGCGACGGCGGCGAGGGTGAGCAGGGTGGTTACGATCTGGCCGCCGTACCGTTTGAGTAACGAATCGACCGCCGCTTGCGAGGGTGCTGGCAGCGACAACTCGGCGGCTCCCATCTTAAACTGGACTCGCCGGTCAATGACGTGAATCTTCGTGTCCTTCACCTTCTCCGGATCAACGCCGCCTTGCTCAGCGGCCTCCATCAGCTCACGCTTGATGCGCTCCTCATCGAACTCTTCTCCGTCATCAGTGTCATCGTCGTCTCGATCGCTCATTGAGGTCTCCTTAGCGAAAGCACGGGTTACACTAATTTCTGTGCGATTTGCTCGTCGAGAATCTCACGCACGGTCAGCGGCACAATGACCCGGTGCGAACTGCGGAAGAAGCGGTCAATCTCGATCATCGCATCCGACGAGAATGCGAAGGACACAAAGAAGCCCTTGGTGCGCTCCTCGCGCGTCATCACCGCCTCAAAGGCATCGACGTCAGGGCGCCCAACCTTGTCCTTCTGCTTCACTTGGATCGGATACCATTGGTCCATGAAACTCAGCTCGCCCGCTTCCGCTTTAGCGACGCGCTTTGCCGCAGCATCACGGCGTGCCTCTACTGCGGCGACAGGGTAGATGCGGCCATCGATCCCCATGTCTCCGACCTGGACCTTGTTCGGGATACCGCCGAGCGCAATGACAGCCCAGTTCTCAAATTCAAACGGCGGGATCTTCCGTAGTTGCTCCTCACTCCACGGAAGATCGCGGACGACGAAGCCGCGACCGGCTTGCCATTGCTTCTCGTCCTCGTGCATCCCGCAATCACGGCGGAGCCGTTTGGCCATCACCCGGCAGGCCGTGGGAGAAATGTCGATACCGATCCACTGGCGCTTGAGATTCTGCGCGGCGACGAGCGCCGTGCCACAGCCGCAAAACGCGTCTAATACGATCGCGTTCTCGTCGCTGCTGGTTCGGACGATCCTATCAAGCAGCGCGACTGGCTTCTGTGTCGGATAGCCAAGCGCCTCACGCGCTTGCGAATTGACAGGTGGCAAATCGTCCCACACGCTTTGCAACGGGACGCCTTTCGATTCGTCCAGGTATCGTTTCAACGCCGGAATTGTTCCGCGAGGAGGAATTGCAACCACGCCCTCTCTCACCATGTCCGCCATTCGCTCGCGCGTGTAGCGCCAATGTTTTGTGACGCCCAATACTTCGTAGCTCGGATTCCCCTTCGCGGCGCCACCCGGACCCGTTAAGTTATCCCATCGAAAGCGGCGACCGGACGGGTCGACATTGGAGTAATGCGATTCGACGTACGAGTGGTCGAGCGGGGTATAGAGCTGATTCCAGGTGTACTTGTCCGATCCTCCCGTATACAGCAGGAGCACGTCGTGTAGCCGACCGTAGTGCTTGCTCCCCTGTTTGCTGTCCGAGTGCGCGGTGCTCCGCTTCCACACGATCTCATTCTGAAAGTTGTTCTCCCCGAGAATCTGGTCGAGCATCACCTTGACGTAGTGCGAAGCGTGCCAGTCGCAATGGTAGTAGAAGCTCCCCGTCTTCTTGAGCACGCGCGCCAGTTCCACGCACCGGGGCCGCATGAACTCGATGTAGGCTTGCGTCGAGGCGTGCCGATCCTCGAAGGCGCGCTTTTCCTTCGTCTCGCCCCAGAACACTTCGTAGTTGCGATTCGAGTTGAAGGGCGGGTCGATGTAGATCAGGTCGACGCAGGCATCGGGCAGCTTCCGAAGCTGATCAAGGCAGTCGCCGCAGTAGATGATGCGGGTATCGAGAAGAGAGGACGGCCGCCGGGGCATTGAGCCGCGCTCGTAGCACAGCCCGGTCGGGTTGCGGAAGGATCATCGCCTCTACCGTGAGATCGCCGGCCCCGTCCCTGCGAAGGGACGGGGCCGAGCGTTGGTCAGCCGTGAATTGTGCGCACGATCACTCGTTGCTGGACGGCAACGACGACGGTTCGCCTCACGGCCACCTGGACGCGTACCTTGACCGGCTGCATCGGTCGCATCGGTCTCGGACGCACGACGAGAATGGCCATCGCTGGCCCCCCTTTCTCGGTTGTGGCCACCCCGAGAACGGAACCAGAGCTGGATTGATGGGCTTCGGGCGAACTGGTACTAACAGAGTCGTACCGAGTCGTTCGACCCTCTATCCCGACGCGCCTGGTCCAAGGGTTCGGGGTGGCAGGTGATCGACCCTTCGCAACGCCTGCGGTCTATCCACCGCAGGCGTTGCACGTTCTGGCCAACGCTTCTGCCGCTAGTGCGGGTTAGGTTCGGCGACTTTTCTGCCGCCGCTCATCCTGCAACCTCCATTTCAGACGTCACCGACGCCTGCAGCACATCACTTCCAATTCCAAACATGACGGTACACCTGCCCGACTTACTCGACAAGTTTCTCGCGCGATTCGAGCGCGTGCGCCGCGACGTGCGCTCCGACAGCGACGGAACCAAGCGCGATAAGCGCTCCGACGATGATCGCGGCGTACTTCCGGCACCAGTAGTCGACCGTCGCCTGTGACGGTCGCGGGATGTTCAACGCGCCGCCGCCCCACCGAACGTGAAGCGCCACGCTGTGTTCATCGTCGGATGTTTCTTCGTGCTTCGCCATGATGATCTCTCCTTCCGTGTTGTGGGTTGAACCGCGTTAGGACCGCAGTCACGCCTTACTTCCGCGTCGGGGCCTTCCCGCCCGGGATGACCCGTAGTCGGCGGAGGTGGCCATCGTGTCTGTGATCCTTCGACTTGCCGGCGCTCATGCCGCGCGGCCGTGTCGGTGCGATCAGCGGCGGCGGCTCGGGCGCGTTGAGCGCCGCGTCGATCAGCTCGCCCACGGTCCACACGTGATCCGTCACGCCGAGCGCCATCGCCGGTGTGCAGCGGACTGCCTCGTGGACGCGACACAGGTTGTAGTGCGCGACGTGGAGCGCCACGGCCGCGCGGTGGTTCGCAAGCTTCTTCGAGAAGCCGTTGGTCAATCGCGTGAAGCGGCGCGACGCCATCCGGGTCGTCAGGTTGAAGCGCTCCACGTAGCTTGTGCTGATGTGCGCCGGGTCGGGATCGCCGTGCCGCACGGTACGCTCCGTGCTTCTTATCTTTCCCGGGGAGTAGCGCACCGCCGCCTCGTTCCCAGCCGTCACGGCGTAGTTCTTCACGATCGTCGCGAAGTCTACGGCGTCGCCGAAGGCGTACTCGATCGCATCCGGGTACGCCCGCCACCCGTCCGACGTGATTTGCGGCCGGTTCACGACGCGCGCGCGGAGGTCGCATGCGATCGCCCGCGTATTTTCCGTGCTGCGCTTGCCGACGACGTACGTGAGTACGGCCTTGCTGGTCGCGTCGAGCGCGAGGAACAGATAGCAGTCGCCGTACTCGCGCGGATCGCCCGGCCGCACGCGCTTCGCCTTCTTCTGGATGAAGGCCCATTGCTCGTCGAGTTCGATCACGTTGACGTTCAGGTCGCGCAGCATGCCGTCCAGGAGGCGACGGCAGCCGTCGCCGACGCGGACACCAAGCCGCATGATCGTGTCGCGG
>JBGOSW010000194.1:0-8994 GCA_041476145.1 Binatia bacterium | reverse complement strand
GCCCGCAACGCGGGCCGGAGCCGAGCCAGCGCACGTCGTTCGCCACCTTGGTACAGCTCACCGCGATGGTCTTGAGCGTGCCGGAGAGCTGCACGATGGCGTCCTTCGCGCCTTGCGCCTCGAAGTGATCGGTGGCCTCGCGAAAGAGGAGGCCGGTGCGCTCGGCGAGGAGCGCCGCCACGCGCGGTGCAAACGACGGATGCGTATTGATCCCGGTCCCGACCGCGGTACCGCCGAGCGCGAGCTCCTCGAGCCCGTGCGCTGCGGCGCGCACGCGCTCGATCGCGAGCTCGATCTGCCGCGCGTAGCCGCCGACCTCCTGCCCGAGGCGGATCGGCGTCGCGTCCTGGAGGTGCGTGCGGCCGATCTTCACGACGGAATCGAACTCGACCGCCTTTCGCGTCAGCGCGTCGCGCAGCGTCCCGAGCGCGGGCACCAGGTCCTCCTCGACCGCCGCGCGTGCCGCGACGTGCAGTGCGGTCGGGATCACGTCGTTCGACGACTGTCCCATGTTGACGTGATCGTTGGGATGCACCTTGGTGCCGAGCCGCGCCGAGGCGCGCGTCGCGATCACCTCGTTGGCGTTCATGTTCGTCGAGGTGCCCGAGCCCGTCTGGAAGATGTCGAGCACGAAGTGCGCATCGAGCGCGCCGCTCGCCACTTCCCCCGCCGCGCCACGGATCGCGGCCGCGAGCTCCGGTGTGAGGAGCCCGAGTTCTTGGTTCGCCAGCGCCGCCGTCTCCTTGATCAGCCCGAGCGCGTGGATGAAGCGGCGCGGAAAGCGATAGCCGCTGATCGGGAAGTTCTCGACCGCGCGCTGGGTGGACGCGCCGTAGAGGGCGTCCTTGGGGACGCGCATCTCGCCCATGGAGTCGCGCTCGATCCGTGTCTCGTCGGCCATGGTCGATCTCCTGGCGCAAGTCTCTAGCCAATCACGTCCGCCATTGCACGTGGCCGATCAGAGGGATACCCGGGCGCGCCGAGCCCGCTTTGACAGGGCATCACCACCCTTCCTATAAGAAAGCCCCGTGGTCGTGCGCCGGATCCGCCGGCGCCGCACCGCGGTTTTTTCTTTCCGAGGGAGCTGCTGTCGTGTCCATCGACCGTCCACGCATCGTCGCCGTCATTCCGGCGCGCCACGACTCGACCCGCCTGCCCGGGAAGGCGCTGGCGATGATCGGAGGAGCGCCGATGATCCAGCACGTCTACGAGCGGACGCGGCACGCGCGCGGGGTCGATCGTACGCTGGTCGCGACCGACGACGCGCGCATCGCGGCGGCCGTGCGTGCCTTCGGCGGCGAGGTGGTGACGACCGGCGTGCAGGCGACCGGCACCGATCGCGTCGCTGCGGTCGCCGCCGATCTCGAAGCGGACGTGATTCTCGACGTCCAGGGCGACCTGCCGTGCATCGACCCCGACGCGCTGGCGGCGTGTGTCGCCCCCTTCGCCGATCCGACCGTGGTGATGACGAGCCTGATGACGCCGCTCCGCGACGAGGCGGAGTGGCGGAGCCCGCACGTCGTGAAGGTCGTGACCGACGCCGACGGTTTCGCGCTCTACTTCTCGCGCAGCCCGCTGCCGTACTGGCGCGGCGCGCGCGACGGGGCGCCGCTCGGGTATCGCCATCTCGGACTCTACGCTTGGCGGCGCGCCACCCTCCTCGCGCTGGCGGCGGCGCCGCGTTCGGCGCTCGAGCGCGCCGAGGAGCTCGAGCAGCTGCGTGCGCTGGAGCGCGGCGTGCGGATCAAAATGGTTCTCGTTGACAGTGCCGGTCCGGAAGTAGATACAGCGGAAGATCTCGAGCGTGTCCGGCACTTGGTGGAGGGCGAAGGATGAGCGGGAAAAGCGCCAAGACCAAGTTCATCTTCGTGACCGGCGGGGTCGTCTCCTCCCTCGGTAAGGGCCTCGCGTCGGCGTCGCTCGGCGCTCTGCTCGAGAGCCGCGGCCTCAAGGTCACGCTCGTCAAGATGGATCCCTACATCAACGTCGATCCGGGCACGATGAACCCGTTCCAGCACGGCGAGGTGTTCGTCACCGACGACGGCGCGGAGACCGACCTCGACCTCGGGCACTACGAGCGGTTCGTCACGACGCGCATGGGCCGGAAGAACAACATCACCACCGGCCGCGTCTACCAGACGGTCATCGAGAAGGAACGTCGCGGCGACTATCTCGGCGCCACCGTGCAGGTGATTCCGCACATCACCGACGAGATCAAGGCGCGCTTCCTCGCCGCCGCCGAGGGCTTCGACGTCGTGATCGGCGAGGTCGGCGGTACCGTCGGCGACATCGAGAGCCTGCCCTTCCTCGAAGCTGTGCGGCAGTTCCGCGCCGATCGCGGCCGCGAGAACGTCGCGTACGTGCATCTGACGCTCGTGCCGTACATCCCGACGGCGCACGAGCTGAAGACGAAGCCGACGCAACACAGCGTGAAGGAGCTCACCGGTCTCGGCATTCAGCCCGACGTGCTCCTCTGCCGCACCGATCGCATGCTCGACAAGAAGCTGAAGGCGAAGATCGCCCTCTTCTGCAACGTCGAGGAGAACGCGGTGGTGACGGCGAAGGACGTCGACTGCATCTACGAGCTGCCGCTGGTGTTCCACGACGAGGGCTTCGACGAGCGCATCGCCGAACGCCTCAACATCTGGACCGGCACGCCGAACCTCGGCCGCTGGAAGAAAATCGTCGCGGTCGCGAAGAATCCCAAGGAGCGCGTCCGTATCGCGGTCGTCGGCAAATACGTCGACGTGGTCGACTCGTACAAGAGCCTGAACGAGTCGCTGGCGCATGGCGGGCTCGCGAACGAGTGCGCCGTCGATCTCGCGTACGTCGACTCCGAGGTGATCGAGAAGCAAGGCCTCGCGGCGATCCGCGACGTCGACGGCGTGTTGGTGCCGATGGGCTTCGGGCCCCGCGGCACCGAGGGCAAGATCGCCGCCGTACGCTGGGCGCGCGAGCAACGGGTGCCGTTTTTCGGCATCTGCTTCGGGATGCAGATGGCCGTGATCGAATTCGCGCGGCACGTCTGCGGTCTCAAGAGCGCCAACTCGAGCGAGGTCGACCCGGAGACGCCGCATCCGGTGATCGACCTCATGACGACGCAGAAGGGGCTGACGCAGAAGGGCGGTACGATGCGCCTCGGCTCCTATCCGTGCGTCCTCGGCGAGGGCTCGGTCGCGGCCAAGGCGTACGGCAAGAAGAAGATCACCGAGCGCCACCGCCATCGCTACGAGTTCAACAACGCCTACCGCGACGCCGTCGAAGAGCACGGCATGCGGCTCTCGGGACTCTCGCCCGACGGCACGCTCGTCGAGGTCGTCGAGATCGCCGACCATCCGTGGTTCGTCGGCTGCCAGTTCCATCCCGAGTTCAAGTCGCGTCCGCTCGAGTGCCATCCGCTCTTTCGCGGCTTCATTCGTGCGGCGCTCCAGCACAAGCTGCGCGCGCACGAGACCCTGCCGCTGCGCGGCATGCGCGCCGCGCGGCGATGACGGGCGCGACGCCGGGCGGCGACGGCGCGCGCGAGTCGCGCACGGTCACGGTCGGGCCGGTCACGTTCGGCGCATCGCGGCCGCTGGCGCTCATCGCCGGCCCGTGCGTCATCGAGAGCCGCGATTCCACCTTGCGCCACGCCGAGCGCCTGCGGGACATCGCGCGCCGCCTCGAGATGCCGTACGTGTTCAAGTCGTCCTTCGACAAGGCGAACCGTACGTCGCGCGCCGGCTTCCGCGGCCCGGGTGTCGACGAGGGTCTGGCGATCCTCGCCGAGGTGCGGCGCGAGATCGGCGTGCCGGTCTTGACCGACGTGCACGAGACGGGGCAAGTCGCGGCCGTCGCCGCGGTCGCCGACGTGCTGCAGACGCCCGCCTTCCTGTGCCGACAAAGCGATTTCATCGCCGCGGTCGCCGCCGCGGGGAAGCCGGTGAATCTCAAGAAGGGACAGTTCCTCGCGCCCGACGAGATGGAGCACGTGATCGCGAAGGCGACGGCGACCGGCAACCATCAGGTGCTCGTCACCGAGCGCGGCGTCACCTTCGGATACCACAATCTGGTGTCCGACATGCGCGCGCTCACGATCCTGGCGCGTTTCGGGTACCCGGTGATCTTCGACGCCACGCACAGCGCGCAGCTCCCCGGCGGCGCCGGCGGTGCCTCCGGCGGGCAGCGTGAGTTCGTGCCGGTGCTGGCGCGCGCGGCGGTCGCCGCCGGCATCGCCGGCCTCTTCCTGGAGGTCCACGAGGATCCCGACCGGGCGCTGAGCGACGGACCGAACTCGCTCCGCCTCGCCGACCTGCCGGCGCTGCTCGCGACCGTGGTCGCGCTCGATCGCGTCGTGAAGGAGCGTCGCGCCTGATGCGCGCGCGAGCCCCGAAGTCGCGCCCCCGAACCGCGCCGCGCGGCGCTGGAAAGCCACCCGCCGCGCGCCCGCCCGTGGGCGAGCCGGCGCGTTCCGACACGGTCGCCGCATCGTCGGCGACCCACGCCAGCCTGGTGCACGCGCGCCGCGTCCTCGCGATCGAGGCGGCGGCGATTCGCGCCCTCGCCGATCGACTCGACGGCGGCTTCGTCGAGGCCATCGAGCTGATCGCGTCCTGTGCCGGCAAGGTCGTCGTCACCGGCATGGGAAAATCGGGGCACGTCTGCCGCAAGATCGCCGCCACGCTCGCCAGCACCGGCACGCCGGCGTTCTTCCTCCACGCCGCGGAGGCGCTGCACGGCGATCTCGGCATGGTCGAGCGCAAGGACCTCGTTCTCGCGGTCTCGAACAGCGGCGAGACCGAGGAGATCCTCGACCTGGTGCCGATCCTCGAGGGGCTCGGTTTGCCGCTGGTGGTGATGACCGGGCGTCCCGACTCGACGCTCGCGCGCGCCGCCGACGTCGTCCTCGACGTCAGCGTCGCCGAGGAGGCGTGTCCGCTCGGTCTCGCGCCGACGGCGAGCACGACGGCGACGCTTGCGATGGGCGACGCGCTCGCGGTCGCGCTTCTCGAGCATCGCGGCTTTCGTGCCGAGGACTTCGCGGCGTTGCACCCGGCGGGCGCGCTCGGCCGCAAGCTGCTGAAGGTCCTCGACGTGATGCACACTGGCGACGCGCTGCCACGCGTCGCCACCTCCACGCCCGCCAAAGACATGCTGCTCGAGATCACGTCGAAGCGCCTCGGTGTCACCGCGGTCGTCGACGAGCGCGGACGGCTCGCCGGCGTCGTCACTGACGGCGATCTACGTCGCGCCCTCGCCGCGTCCGGCGATCTGCTGGCGCGCACCGCATCCGCGGTCATGAGTCGCCGTCCGAAGACGATCGCCGCCGACGCTCTCGCCGCGAAGGCGCTCGCGATCATGGAGCAGCACGCGATCACCTCGCTCTTCGTCGTCGACGCCGAGGGGCGGCCGACCGGGGTCGTCCATCTCCACGACCTCCTTCGTGCGCGGGTCGTCTAGGCGGACGGTGCACGTGCGCGCCACGCCGTCCCCGGACGTGATCGCGCGCGCCCGCCGCGTCCGACTCGTGCTTCTCGACGTCGACGGCGTGCTCGCCGCCGACCGCATCCTCGTCGACCCGCGCGGGCGCGAGCTGCGCGCCTTCTCCGGCCGCGATGCCACCGCGATCAGCCTCTTGCTCGCCGCCGGCATCCGCGTCGCGCTGCTCGCCGACCGGCGGGCCGCAGTCACGGGGCGCGCGCACGCGCTCGCGGTCAGCGCCGTCGTCGAGCGCGGGACGACCGGGGTCGCCGCGGCGCGTCGGCTCTGTCGGCGCTGGCGTCTCACGCCCGCGGAGATCGCCGCCGTCGGCGACGACATCCTCGATCAGCCGCTGCTCGCACTCGCCGGCCTGGCGATCACGGTCGCCGACGGTGTGCCCGGCCTGCGGCGGTACGTCCACTGGACGACGCGCGCGCCCGGCGGTGCGGGGGCGGTGCGCGAGGTTGCCGAGCTGGTGCTGCAAGCGCAAGGGAAGTGGGCGAGCGTCCTCGGAGAGCGCATGCGATGAAGCGCACCGCGGCGGTGCGTGTGGAGGCCGCGCCGCTCCCGCATCGGCATCGCCCGCCTGTGGTCCGTCGCATGCGGCGCGCGCTCCGCCAGACCCGCGACACGCTGCTCGGCGCCCTGATCGTCGTCGTCATGGCCCTGTTCCGGCTCCTGCCGCTGCGCGCCGCGCTCGCCGTGGCGGGCGGTCTCGCGGGCGTCGCGGCGCCGTGGCTCGGGAAGCCATGGCGTCTGGCCGAGAGGCACCTCGCGATCGCCCTCCCCGCGCTGACGCCGACGCGTCGGCGCGCGATCGCGCGTGCGGCGTTCGTGAACGTCGGCCGGTCGTTCGCCGAGATCGCGAAGTTCCCGTCGCTTCGCGCCGACCTCGACCGCTACGTCTCGGCCGAGGGCATCGACCATCTCCGCGCCGGGCTCGCCCAGGGAAAGGGCCTGCTCGCGATCACCGGCCACATCGGCAACTGGGAGCTGCTCGCTGCGTATTGCGCCGCGATCGGTCTCCCCGTCGACGTCATCGGCCGGCGCCCGAGCCATGCCCTCCTCGGTCGGCTGCTGGTCACCGTGCGCGCGCGCGGCGGCGTGACGACGATCTTTCGCGACAATCCGCACGCCGGTCGGGCCATTCTCAAGACCCTGCGTGCGAACCGCATCCTGGCATTGCTCATCGATCAGGATACGCGCGGCCCCCGCGTCTTCGTTCCGTTCTTCGGTCGGCTCGCGGCGACGCCGAGCGGTGTGGCGGCGCTGGCGCTTCGGACCGGCGCGCCGGTGGTCGCGCTCTTCATCGCCCGCCGGCCGGAGGGTGGACACGTGATCCGCGCGCTGCCGCCGTTTCCCGCGGTCGACCCGAAGCGGGACGACGTCGAGACCCTCACGGCGTCCTACACCGCCGCGATCGAGGCCCACATCCGCCAACATCCCGACGAGTGGGTCTGGTGGCATCGACGCTGGCGGCGTCGGCCTGCGGCGTCGGCGGCGATCCCACCGATTCCGTAGCTTTACTACTCGGAATCGCGATGGTATTTTTCTTGCATGCCTGTCTCGCGGTTCCGCGCCCTCTCCGCCCGCCGGCAAGCCCGCTGGGGACTCGGCATCGCGCTCGTCCTGCTTCTCGGTGGGGTCACCATCCAGCTCGTCCGCTCGCAGTGGACGCAGCACCTGCGCGGCCTCCGCAGTGCCCAGCTCGATTTCCTGCCCGAAGCTGCGCAGCGCATCCAGAACTTCCGCCGCGTGAAGATGGAGGGCGATCGCAAGGCGTGGGAGATCGCCGCGCGCGAAGCGCAGTATTTCGAGGACGAGCAGCAGGTCAAGGTCGAGGCCCCCGAGGTGACCTTGTTCCTGAAGGGTGACCAGGGAATGGTCTCGATCCGCGGCGACCAGGGCAAGCTGTTTCTGAACGGGCGCGACATGGATCGCGCCGAGCTGCAAGGCGCCATCGAGGTGCGATTCAAGGACTACCTGGTGAAGAGCGACCGCGCGATCTACGAGCGCGCCTCGGATACGGTGATCACGCCCGCGGCGGTCACGATTACGGGTAACGGGTTGGTGGTCAGTGGAGAGCGCATGACGGTCGAGATGGAAGCGCAGCGGCTGCACCTCGACGGCAGCGTCGAGACGATCCTGAAGGTGAGGGAGGCTGCTGGTGCGGGGGCGCTGTGAGCGTTTGCTCGTCACCGGGTGCGTACTCGGATTGCTCGCCGTGCCGGCGATCGCCGAGTCGAAAAAGCAGCACGGAGGAAACGCGCCCGACCAGAGTGCGGGGGGCGGCGCGCCCCCCGACCAGATGGATTTCTTCCAGGGACTGTCCCTCGGCTCGAACAAGGAGCCGATCCACATCAACTCCGACTCCCTCGTGCTCGATTACAAGGGCAGCGTGCTGACGTACTCGGGGAACGTGAAGGTCACACAGGCCGACGTGACGCTCACCAGCGATCAGCTCGCGATCACCTACGATCGACAAGCGGTGCAGCGCTCGCCGGCACCCGATTCCACGTCCTCGCCGGCGGCGGCGCCGGCCGTCGCGCGGTCTCCCGGCGTCATGCCGGCTCCGACCGCGAGTCCCGCGCAGCGCGGCGGCGGCGCCGACAAGATCAAGGAGGTCGTCGCCGAGGGCCACGTGCGCATTCAGCGCGGCGACCGCGTCGCCGAAGGACGCCGTGCGGTCTTCGATCAGGTGAAGCAGACCATCGTGCTGAGCGACGGAGCGGTGCTGCACGAGGGCGCGAACCGAGTCGCGGGCGACCGCATCATCGTCTATCTGCAAGAGCAGCGAAGCGTGGTCGAGAGCGGGTCGAACTCACGGGTGAGCGCGGTCTTCTATCCCAACGCGAATCCGAGCGGTCGTCCGTCGTCGAGTCCGACCCCGAGCGGCGCCGCGGCCGTCCGCTCCCCGGACGTACGGCTCGGCGCTGCGTCCGGCGCGCCGACGGACGGAGGGCGCTGAGCGCGTGGGGGAGAGTGTCCTCACGGCGGAGCGGCTCGACAAGGCGTTCGGCGGCCGGCGCGTGCTGCGCGACGTGTCGGTGTCGATCGCCGGCGGCGAGGTCGTCGGTCTCCTCGGCCCGAACGGCGCCGGCAAGACGACGACCTTCTACATCATCGTCGGCCTGCTCCGGCCCGACGCCGGGCAGGTGTCGCTGAACGGCAAGGACCTGACGGATCTGCCGATGTATCAGCGTGCGCGCGCCGGGATCAGCTATCTGCCCCAGGAACCCTCGGTTTTCCGCAAGCTCACGGTCGAGGAGAACATCCTGGCGATCCTTGAGACTTTGCCGATTTCTGCCGAAGAGCGTCAAGTACGATTGAGCGGGCTGCTCGAGGAGCTCAGCATCGCACACTTGGCGAAGAGCAAGGCGTACTCGCTGTCGGGCGGTGAACGGCGGCGGTTGGAAATCACGCGTGCGCTGGTGATCTCGCCGGCGTTCATGCTGCTCGACGAGCCGTTCGCGGGCATCGATCCGATCGCGGTCCTCGACATCCAAAACATCGTGCATCAGCTCAAGGACCGAG
>JBGOSW010000193.1:0-9021 GCA_041476145.1 Binatia bacterium | reverse complement strand
GAGAAGGTCGCAAAGACTTGCCCGATCGGGCCGGAGCGCGTGAAGTACGTCAAAGGCTCCCGCTTCCGATCGGGATTCTCGCTTTGCAAGCCATGTACGGTGTACCCGTGGACCAATTGATGAAAGCGCTCGGTCGAATCCGCGACCATTGTACTCGTCACACGGTGAACGCCGAAGAAATCCCGCGCGCGGAAGAGCGTGTCTCCGTAGATCCCGTGATAAAAACTGCTCGCCAGCAACAAACCAGCCACACCCAGGGCGAAGCGGACGGGCCATTCGAGGAAGGTGTAACACCAAACGATCGGCGCACCGAACATGAGCGCAACGCTCACCGGACCCGCGGGCACGCCCAATGTTTGAAAGACAATTACGAGCAAGAGGGTCAACGCGAACAATCCCAGGGGCAAGCCCCATTCTCGCCGCCCGCGCCCCAGCTCGCTTTCGGCGTTCCTCGACCACACGGGGACAAAGCTCGCCAAGATCAGCACCAACGGGTACTCGAGAACGGAGGGGAACAAGACCGGCGCTACGAGCGCGTTGAATAGCCCTCCCAAGACGCCACCGACCGACAGCCAGAGATAAAACTCGGTGAGGTGTGTCGCGACGGGACGGTCCGCCGCCAGCTCGCCGTGGCAGGCCAGACACAGGACGAGCAACCCGACCAGGTGGATGGCCGTGACCACGACCTTCGGCTCATTCGCTTCGGTCAGCCAGACGAGCACGAGAAGCACGATCGTTCGCGGCAACGCCTTCATCAACAAACGCCCGGCGACGAGCGGCCGGCTGGTGAACACCACGATGAACGAGAGCAGATAGAGCGCCAACGGGATCACCCACAACAGCGGCACGGCGGCGATGTCCGTGGTCAAGTACGTGGTGACGCTCAACATCAAGCTGGAAGGAATGAACGCCAAGCCGACCCAACGCAGACGGCGGACCGGCGTGACCGGTTCAGCGCGGATCCGCTCGGCCGCCAAGGCTTTCTTCGAGCGCGCGATCGCGGCTTGGGGAACGCGCCCGAGCACAACCGCCGTGACGGCGATCAGCGCCGCCAAGAGGGCATACCCGGCGGTCCACAACCACGTCTGTTCCCGCAAGGTGAACCACGGTTCGAACAGCACTGGATAGCCCAGCAGCGCGATCATGCTGCCCAGGTTGCTGGCGGCGTACAAGAAATAGGGGTCCTGCGCCGTGGCGTGGCCGGAGTTGGTATACCACGTCTGCAAGAGCGGCGCATTGGCGGCGAGCGCGAAAAAAGGCAGCCCCACCGAGACGAGCAATACCCCGAGAAGCCAGACGGTGGGATTGGCACTCTGCGGAGGGATCGCGTCGGCCGGTAGGCCTAACGGCAATAGGAACAACGCGAAAGGCAGAACCAAGACGCCGAGACGGACGAGCGTCTGCCCGCGCGCGGGCAGACGGCCCGTGAGCGCGTGGGCGTAAGCGTAGCCCGCCAGCAAAGCGGCCTGAAAAAAGACCATGCAGGTATTCCACACCGCCGGCGAGCCGCCGAGGCGCGGCAACAGCATCTTCGCGATCATGGGCTGAACGAGGAACAAGAGTGCCGAGCCGAGGAAGAGCGTGCAGGAAAAAAACAGCCGCAAGCGAGACTCCTTGGATGCGCGGTAGGTGCGGTGGGAGGTGATTCGCTACTCGACGGGCGGCACTCCTGCTATTTCCCGACCGGCACCCAGGTGCTGCAGGCCGCCTCACCGACCTCGTCGCCGCCGCGATGGTCGAGGGCGCCGCCGTCCTGGCACGCGCACGCGAATTTGTCTTTGCTGAGCACGAGCGTCGATCCCTTGCTCAGCAGAAGGAGACTCGCCATCACCAATCCGATGAACGGCTTTCTCATTCTGCCCCCCTCTCACGCATGTAGGTACCGGCAGCCCGAGTTCGTACGTCGTCGCCTGCAACGCTAGTCCGGCGCTGACCGGTCGGCAACCGTCCGAACTTGCCCGCTCGCGATCGCGCCGCTCCCGACGCGTTCCTTCCTCGGTAGGCTGCAGAAGTGTCTCGACGCGGTGACGGTGTGCGAGCAGCAGAAGCCGGGCGACGCCGGATGCCTCGCGAAAGCGCGCGCGAAGTGCGCGAAGATCGCCGCCAAAATCAGCGACGCCCCGAAAGGCGCCGGCGACAAGGCGCGCGCGGCGATCACGAAGGCCTGCGCCGCCGCCGATCCCGAGGCGCCGCGCGCGCGTGAGCTGCTCGGGATCGGCGGCGTAGCTCCCTAGTCGCTCGGATCAGCATCCGTTCCAGCGATTTTTCCCCTCGACGGCGGAGCGCCGTCGTGCGAATGTCCGCGCACCAATCCGGCCGCCTGCCGGGCCACACGCACAGGGAGGACTCATCCATGCTCCTCACCGCACGTTCCCTCCCAGAGAGCCGCGCATGAAGTCCGAGACCGATAAGAGCGCCCACGAGATCGATCCTAGGCTCGAGGTGTGGCGCGAGCCCGTGCGCGGCGGCTATCCCGACCCGTCGCTTCTTGCGTTGTCGGGCATCGAGCAGTTGCGAGCGTCCCTCGATGGGCGAACGCCGCGGGATCCTTTGAGTCATCTCTTCGGCACGAAGCTCACGGAGGTCGGTGCCGGCAAGGCGACGTTCGCGATGCCGGCATCGCCGTGGCTGCAATCGCCGGAGGGAGTCATCCCGCTCGGCACGATTGCCGTGCTCGCCGACGCACCGCTCGCCTGTGCCATCATGACCGCGCTGCCGCCGGCCACGGCCTACACGACCTCCGAGCTCTCGCTGCGCGCCCTGCGCCCGGTTCAAGTGGGGACGACGCTGACGGCGAAAGGCCGCCTGATTTACGCTGGACGGAGAGTCGCGCTCTCCGAAGTCGCGATCGAGGACCACGCGGGACGCCTGGTCGCCCACGGCAGCTCGCTGTGCTTCGTCTTTCCACCGCAGTCGCCGCCGTCACCGAACCCGAGCCTGGCGCCGACGAAAGAGCCGGCGTACGCGACACTCGATCCTTATCTGCGACCGGTCATCGGCGAGGTCGTCCCCCAGAGTGTGTGGGACCGGATGAGTGGCCTCGAGATGCTCACCGCGCTGCTCGCGGGCGAGCTGCCTCAGCCGCCGTCGCGCTACCTGACCGGGCTGCGCCTCGTCGAGGTCGCCGCCGGGCAGGCTACGTTCGCGCTCCCCGCCAGCGAATGGCTCTGTCCCCCGTCGGCGAAGGTGGAAGGCGGCGTCATTGCGATGCTCGCGGACGTCGCGCTCGGAGCCGCCATGAAGACGATCACGCCTGCCCGCACGGCGATGGCATCGGTCGATCTCAAGGTGAACTTTCTTCGCCCGGGAATCGCCGACGGCAGAGAGCTCGTGGCGCGGGGAAAAGTCGCGCACGCGGGGCGGACGATCGCGGTCGCGCACTCCGAGGTCGTGAACGCCGACGGCAAGCAGGTCGCCCTCGCGACGGGCTCCGCGGTTCTCTTGCCCGGACGGTCCGCATCGCTCAGCGATCTGAAAGTCGATTGAGGGGGTCGCCATGCCGCGGACCAGCGAAAGCAGCGAGGGACCGACGGTAGCCGGTCTGCACGCGACGAACGCGAAGCGGTCCGCCGTCGACGGGTACGGTCGGCTTCGCGTCGAACCGATCGAGGGTTTGCGCTTCCGGCTCACGCGACCGGTACCCCACGAAGACGGGCACGTCATCGAGGTCGCGCGCACCGACTGGGAGATCGTCAATCGTCCCATCGTGCAGGTGCACGTCACGACGACCTTCCCCGGCCGCGTCCGCGCGTGGGGGCTGCACCGGCACGCCACCGACCGCCTGTTCGTGACCGCCGGGCTCGTCGACATCGTGTGCTACGATGGGCGACTCGATTCGCCCACCTACGGGTGGCTCAACCAATTCACGTTCAGCGACCGCAATCCCGGCCTGCTGGTCGTGCCCCCGAACGTGTACCACGGCTGGAAGAACATCGGCGTCACCGAGGCGATCGTGATCAACATGCCGACCGCGCTCTACGAGCATGACCGTCCGGACGCGCTCGACCTCCCCTACGAGTCGCCGGACGCAGCCGAGATCGTCCCCTTTCGGTGGTGACACCGTCCGGGGCGTCGCCCAGCGTGCCTCGTGTCACCATCGTCATCGCGACCTACAACTGGAGCGCGGTGCTGCCGTACTCGATCGGCAGCGTCCTGCGGCAGACGTTCACGAGCTTCGAGCTGCTCGTGATCGGCGACGGCTGCAGCGACGACTCCGCAGACGTCGTCCGCCGCTTCGACGATCCGCGCGTGCGCTGGATCAATCTCGCGACGAACACCGGCCATCAGTCGGGACCCAACAACGAGGGCCTGCGCGTCGGCCGGGGCGAGATCGTCGCGTATCTCGGTCATGACGACCTCTGGCTGCCGCATCATCTGGAGCTGCTCGTCGGTGCCGTGGACCGCGGCGCCGACGTCGCCCACGCCATCACCGAGCTCGTGAACCCCGACGGCCGGCCGCCCGAGCCGATTCCGGCGCACGCGGGTTCTCTGCGTCCCAATCAGTGGATACCGCCGACCGGCCTCGTTCATCGGCGCCGGCTCGCGCTCGACGTCGGCGCATGGCGCCACCCACTGGATCTCCTCGTCGATCCGGAGGTCGCGCTCGTGCACGGCATGGTGGCGGCCGGCGCGCGGGTGGTGTTCGTACCGCGCCTGACGGCCGTCAAGCTGCCGGCAGGCCGGCGGAAAGAAGCCTATCGGTTCCGCCGCTCGGACGAGCAGGCGCATTGGTTCGACCGCATCGGTCGCGAGCCGGACTTCGAACAACGGGAGCTCGCCGCGTTGCTGTTCGGTGTCGAGCGGAGGGTGAGCGTATTGCTTCCGCTGCGCATCCGCCGTCGCGTCCGCGATTTCCGCGAGCGCCTCCTGCTGCGGACGCTCTCGGCCGCGATGCTGCGCCGTCGGGTGCGGGCGAGAGTCGATCGGCGCCGTCGCGTCCGCGGCCTCTCGTCTCTCGGTGGGTGATTCGCGGTACGACCGCCGCGTCGGGCGGGAGGGTCGCATGGCGCGTCTGCGGCTCGTGATCGTGGGCGCGATCGGCATGGCGCTCGTCTTCGGCGCGGTGACTCTCTACGCGCTCGAGGGACGCGAGGTCGTGGTGGTACGGACGCGCGACGCGGCGGGGCACCCGCACACGACACGCACGTGGGTGGCGGACGACGGCGGCTCCGTATGGATCGAGGCGGCGAACCCCGAGCGCCCCTTCCTCCACGATCTCGAGTACGAGGCCGCGCTCGAGCTCGAGCGCGGCGGCCGCATCCGGCGCTGCCGCGCGGCCGTCGAGCCGAATCCCGCCGGCCACCGGCGCATCCGCGCGCTCCTGGCGGTCAAGTACGGCTGGGCGGACCGCTGGATCGCGCTCGTCGCCGACACCCGCCGCTCGCTCGCGGTGCGACTCGACTGCGGGTGAGGACGGATCGCGGCGCTATTCGCCCGAGAACTTCGGGCGGCGCTTCTCGACGAACGCCTTGGCCGCCTCGCGATGGTCGCTCGTCGTGCCCGAGAGGCGCATGTTGAGCGCCTCCTGATCGAGAAGCGTCAGCAGGTCGCACGAGCTCGACCGGTTCAGGTTCTCCTTCATGCGCGCGTAGGCGAGCGCCGGGCCGCTCGCGAGATGCGCCGCCAGCGCGAGCGTCTCCTCCGCGAGCTGCGCCGGCGGGAAGACCCGCGTCACCATGCCGATCCGCTGGGCCTCGGTCGCGTCGATGATCGCGCCGGTGAAGTACAGCTCACGCGCCTTCTCGAGGCCGACCAGGCGGGGCAGGAACCAGGAGCCTCCGAAGTCGCCGCTGAAGCCGACGTTGCGAAACACGGTCCCGAATCGTGCCTGCTCGGAGGCGATGCGGAGATCGCAGGCGAGCGCCAAGCTCAGCCCCGCTCCCACCGCCACACCGTTCACCATGGCGAGGGTCGGCTTCGGCATCACGTGCAGGGCGTAGCTGGTGCGTCGCTGCGCGTCGCGCAGGCTCTCGACGCCGCGCGCGAACGTCGCCGCCGGCGAGGAGGGCGCGTCGCCGGCGCCGAGGACGTCGCGCGCCGCCGCCATGTCCTTCACGTCGCCGCCGGCGCAAAACGCCCGGCCGGCACCGGTGAGCACGACGCAGCGCACCGCCGCGTCGCGCGCGCACTCCGCGAGGTGCTCGCCGAGCAGCGGGATCAGTTGGCCGCCCATCGCGTTCAGGCTCTCGGGCCGGTTGAGCGTGAGCACGGCCACCCCGTCCGACCGCTTCTCGAACAAGACATCGGGCATGACGGATCCTCCGACGAAACTAGTCGCACACCGACGCGACCGATGCGAGCGACCCGTCATCGCGCCGGTTTTACTGCGCGGGCCTTCCGCCGCTATGCTCGCCGCGTGGATGGCTTCGATTTCGACGCGGCTGATCGCGCCCGCGACGCGGCGGATGCCGATCCGGCAACCCGTCTCCTGATCGTCGGGAGTCTGGTCATCCTCTCCGGCCTCGCCTGGGCGTGGACCGTCGCGGCAACGGCGATGCCCGCTTGTCATCTCCTCGGCCTCGGACCCTTCGTGGTCATGTGGACGGTGATGATGGCGGCGATGATGCTCCCGTCGGTGATCCCGGTGGTGCTGGCGTTCACGGCATTCACGCGCACGCGCAATCGCGGGACGGGGCGCGCCGGCCCGGAGGGCATTGCCGCCGTCGCGGCGGGGTTCTTCGTCGCCGGCTATCTCGTCGCGTGGGGTCTCCTCGGCGTGCCGGCGTACGCGCTCCTCGAAGCGGCGGCGCGACTCACCGACGCGGCGCCCGCGTTCGCCACGGCGGGACCAGTCGCGGGCCTGCTGCTCGTCGCCTGCGGCATCTACCAACTCACGCCGCTCAAGGACGCGTGTCTCCGGCACTGTCGCGTGCCGCACCTGTTTCTGGGGCACCACTGGCGTGACGGGCTCGGCGGAGCGCTTGCGCTCGGCACGCACCACGGGCTCTACTGCGCCGGCTGCTGCGCATCGCTGATGGTGGTGCTGATGGTCGTCGGCCTCATGAACCTGACTTGGATGGTCGGGTTGAGCGCCGTCATCTACCTGGAGAAGATCGTGCCGAGAGGCTTGGTCGTCGGGCGCGCGGCGGGCGTCGCGCTCTGCGCCGCCGGTGTGGCGCGACTCGTCAGCTGAGCGGACGTCGGACACGGGAGGCGAAAGGGTGAAAATCACAGAAGAGAAGATCGAGCGTTGGACGCTGGCGGTCGACTACGTCGAGACCTGCAACTGCAACTTCGGCTGCCCGTGCAACTTCAGCGGGTATCCGACCAACGGCTTCTGCGAGGCGCTCGTCGGCTACCACATTCGCGAAGGGCGCTACGGCCGGACGAAGCTCGACAAGCTCGACGTGATCTACGCCGCCGCGTGGCCGAAGGCCATCCATCAGGGCGGTGGCACGCTGCGCCTCTACATCTCCGAGTCGGCGACGCCGCCGCAGCGGGAGGCGTTGCTGCGCATTTTCTCGGGGAAGGCGAAGGGCAGCGGCCCCTTCGAGCTCTTCGCCGGCACCATGGCCGACATCCAAGCGCCCGTCTTCACGCCGATCGAGTTCCACGTCGACGGCCGCCGCAGCGGCTTTCGGGCGCCCAGCGCCGTCGAGGTGGCGATGGTGCCCTTCGTCAACCCGGTCTCGGGCGAGGAGCAGGACATCCGCGTCAATCTCCCGAAGGGCTTCATCTGGCGGAGCGTGAAAGCGGCAAAGACGACCGTGATGCGGATCCTCGGCGTCGGACCGCTCAGCTTCGATCACTCGGGAAAGAACGGGTTCTACGCACGCCTCGACTTCGCGGGCCCGTGAGCGCGTCGTTCTGACACAATCGGCAGTCAGGTCGCCGCTGTAGGTCGACGGTCGCACGCGCTTCCGCTAGCGAGCGCTCATGCTCTCGCGCGAATGGAGGCCACTCATGCGCACTCGTCACTTGCCGCTCGTCGCCGTCGCCGCGCTCGCCGTCGCCGTTCACCCTTCCGCCGTCTTCGCGTGGGGCGACGAAGGCCACCGGATCGTCGCGACCATCGCGGCGCATCGTCTCACGCCGCACGCGAAGGCGGCGGTGCGACGACTCTTGAAGAAGGACGCGACGGGAACGACGCTGCCGGCGGTCGCAACCTGGGCCGACGTCGTACGCCGTACGACGCGCAAGGAGACGTACAACTGGCATTTCGTCGACATCCCCGTCGACCACGGCCAGCACACGTACGACGAGGCGCGGGACTGCCACCCGCCCGACGAGGCGACGAAGGGCGATTGTGTGATCAACGCGCTCTCTCGCGAAGTCGCGAAGCTGAACGACAAGAGCGTACCGATCGCGAAGCGGCGCCAGGCGCTCAAGTTCGTCACGCACTTCATCGGCGATCTTCATCAGCCGCTCCACTGCGCCGAGCGCGATCACGACCACGGTGCAAACGACGTCAAAGTGACGTTCTTCGGACAGACTCACCAGCCGGCGCCCTACCAGAAGAGTCTGTGGAACCTGCACGCCACATGGGACTTCGGGTTGATCACCCACGCCGGCGGCAGTCAGGCCGCGTACGTACAGCGCCTCCAGAACTGGATCGGCACCCAGAACGCGAGCAGCCTCGAGAGCGGCAGCTACGCCGATTGGGCGAACGAGTCGCACGCGGCGAGTGCGGCGCACAGCTACAAGCTCGCCGACGGAACCACGGACTTCCCCGCAACGGGGGGCACGATCACCCAGCCGTACCACGACGCGAACATCGGCGTCGTCGACCAACAGCTCGCGAAGGCGGGCGTGCGGCTCGCGAAGGTGCTGAACGAGGCGTTTCCGTAGTCGGGTCGTCAGCGCGGCGGCCGATCCGCGGAATCGTCCACGGTGTTCGGCATGGCGACGGGCGCCCCGCTCGGCGGCGGTGCGGGTATCGGGAGCTGCCCCTCGGCGGCGACCACCGGGTGCCCCTGCTGCTGCCAGAGGAAGACGCCCTCGTCGAGCACGGCGGTGTGCGGGTATCCGCGTTTGCGGAGCTCTTCCATCACGACGCCCGACACGTGATGCGGACACGCGCAG
>JBGOSW010000192.1:0-9070 GCA_041476145.1 Binatia bacterium | reverse complement strand
CACATCACCCGGCGCGCGCTGCAGAGCGCGCGCGAGGCGCTCGCGGTGACCACGCGCGTCCGCGCCGCGATGCAGATCCGGGAGGTCGCCGAGCCCTACATCCGCCGGCGCGCGACGCGGCATTTGGAGAAGGGTCGGATCGTCATCTTCGCGGCCGGTACCGGCAACCCGTATTTCTCCACCGACACGGCGGCGAGCCTGCGCGCGATGGAGATCGGCGCCGAGGTGATCTTGAAGGCGACGAAGGTCGACGGCGTCTACAGCGCCGATCCCAAGACCCAGCCGGATGCGGTGCGCTACACCGAGCTCACGTACATCGACGTATTGAACCGCGGCCTCAAGGTGATGGACTCGACCGCGATCTCTCTCTGCATGGACAACGGACTGCCGATCATCGTCTTCAACCTGCTGCGGCCGGGGAACATCCAGAAGGCCGTCTGCGGCGACGGGATCGGCACGATCGTGCACGCGCGGGCGGCGGCGGGCGGCGGCGCGAAGCGGGCGCAGGCCGCGCCACGTGGCACGCAGGAGTGAGGCATGGCCTCGATCATCGACGACTGCAAGCACGAGATGGAGCAGACGGTCACGGCCTTCAAGCGTGAGCTCGCACGCCTGCGGACGTCGCGCGCGTCGACGGCGCTCCTCGAGGGGATCGTCGTCGAGTACTACGGCGCACGGACGCCGCTGAACCAGCTCGCGTCGCTCACCGCGCCCGAGGTACGGCTGCTCATCATCCAGCCGTTCGATCGGACGGCGATCCAGGACATCGAGCGCGCGATCTTCCAATCCGACCTCGGGCTCACGCCGGTGAACGACGGCAAGATCATCCGCATCCCGATTCCCGAGCTCACCGAGCAGCGGCGGCGCGAGCTCGTGAAGCACGTCAAGAAAATCGCCGAGGAGTTCCGCGTATCCGTGCGCGCGCATCGCCACGACGCGATCAGCATGCTGAAAGAACTCCACAAGGAGAAGGAGCTCACCGACGACGATCTGAAGAAGAGCCAGGAGCGCGTCGAAGCGCTCACCAAGGAATACGTGGAGAAGGTCGACAAGATCCTCAAGGGCAAGGAAGAGGAGATCATGGCGGTCTGATGGTCGCGATCGACAAAGAGCGCTTGCCGCGCCACGTCGCGATCATCATGGACGGGAACGGGCGTTGGGCGGTCCAACGAGGGCTGACCCGCGTGTCCGGCCATCGCCGTGGCAAGGACTCCGTGAAGGAAGTCGTCGAAACGGCGCGTCGGCTCGGCATTCCGTACCTGAGTCTCTATGCCTTCTCGAGCGAGAACTGGCAGCGGCCGAAGGACGAGGTCTCGGCGCTGATGCGGTTCCTCCGCCACTACCTGGTGACCGAGGTGAAGCGGATGATGAAGAACAGCATCCGCCTCCTCGCGATCGGCAACATCCGCCGCCTCCCGCGCGAAGTGCAGATCGCGCTCCGCGATGTCGTCGAGCGCACCAAGCACAACACGGGCATGACCGTCATCCTCGCGGTGAGCTACGGCGGGCGGGAGGAGCTCACCGACGCCATGCGCAGCATCGCTCGTCGGGTGCATCGCGGCGAGCTCGGCCCCGAGGCGATCGATCAAGAGCTCGTCGCGTCGTCGCTCAGCACGGCGGGGATCCCCGATCCGGATCTCTTGATCCGCACCAGCGGCGAGATGCGGATCAGCAACTTCCTGCTGTGGCAGATCGCCTACGCCGAGATCTACGTTACCGAGACGTTGTGGCCCGACTTCCGCGAGTTGCAGTTCCTCGAGGCCATCAGCGAATTTCAGAGCCGGGAGCGCCGTTTCGGCCGCACCGGCGAGCAGACCGAGCGCGAACGCCTGCGTGCTGCGCACTAGACTCGCGACCGCCGCGGTCGCGATTCCGTTGCTCGTCTGGCTCATCGTTTGGAACCCCTGGTCGCTCTTTACCTGGCTCGTGGGAAGCGCCGCGCTGGTCGGTGTGGCCGAGTACTTCACGATGGCCTTTCCCGAGAGTCCGACCGACCGCCTGTTCGGCATCATCGCGGGCGCACTGGTGGTGGTCGCGATGGTGGTGCCGAGTCACGAGCTTTCGGGCATGGCGCTCTCGGGGGTGGTGGTGGCGGGGCTCATTCTGGCGCTGGCCCGCAACGACGATCTGCGTCGCGGCGTCGGCGCGGTCGGCGGCACGATGCTCGGCGTGCTCTACGTCGCGTTCCTGCTGCCGCACTACGTGTGGATGTACGCGCTCCCCGATCCCGAGAAGGCCGGGTCCGTGACCGCCGGCGGCTGGCGTTGGGTAATGCTGACGCTGGTGATCGCGATGGCGGGCGACGTCGGCGGCTACTTCGGCGGCCGCTACTTCGGACGGCGCAAGCTCATGCCCGAGGTGAGCCCCGGTAAGACCGTCGAGGGCACGATGGGCGCGATCGCGGCCAACGTGGCCGGAGCCGTATTTTGCAAGCTGGTGTTTTTCCACGCGCTCAGTTGGTTTGAGGTCGTGGGTTTCGGGCTCGGCGTCGGCTCCCTCGCGCAGGTCGGCGATCTCTGCGAATCGATGTTGAAGCGCGCGTTCGGCGCCAAGGACTCCGGATGGGCCATTCCCGGCCACGGCGGTGTCCTCGATCGCATTGACAGTCTCGTGTTCCCGGCCCCCCTCGTCTATTATTATGCGAGGTTCTTCTTCCATCACTGACGCTCGCTAAAGGACGCCACTCATATGGGTACGTCGGTCGTCGCCGCCATCATCGTTCTCGGACTCCTGATCTTCCTCCACGAACTCGGCCACTTCGCGGTGGCGAAATGGTCGGGCGTGATGGTCACGCGCTTCTCGCTCGGCTTCGGCCCGCGGCTCTTCAGCTGGCGGCGCGGCGATACCGAGTACGCGATCAGCGCCGTGCCGCTCGGCGGCTACGTGAAGATGCTCGGCGAGGACCCGGAGGAAGAGGTGCCGGTCTACGAGGCGCGGCGCGCCTTCTCGCAGCAGCCGCTGCTGAAGCGCCTGGCGATCGTCGTCGCCGGACCGGGCATGAACCTGATCACGGCGTTCGTCGCCTTTACGCTGGTGTTCGCCATCTACGGGGCGGGCTCGCCGAGCGACGCGCCGAAGATCGGCGGCGTCATGGACGGCATGGCCGCGGTCAAAGCCGGTCTCGCGCGCGGCGACAGCGTGCTCGCGATCGACGGCAAGGAGATCACCACCTGGGAGAAACTTTCGGATACCGTGCGCGCCAGCGGCGGCGTGCCGCTGCACTTCCAGGTCCGACGTGAGAGCGGCGCCGTCGAGGAGATCGTGGTCACGCCGGAGGAGAAGCCGGAGCGGACGCCGTTCGGCGAGGAGATCGGGAAGGCGTACCTGATCGGTATCGAGCGCTTCGTCGAGATCGAGCCGGTCTCGCTGCCGAGCGCGATCGGACTCGGCGCGTATCAGACGTACTTCTGGGTGAAGATGACGCTCCTGAGCGTCGTGAAGATCTTCCAGGGTCACGTCTCCGCGCGCGATCTCGGCGGTCCGATTCTCATCGTCCGCGCCGCCGGCCAGCAGGCGCAGCTCGGTCTCGAGTATCTCATCCGGTTCCTCGGATTGATCAGCGTGAATCTCGGCGTCTTGAACCTGCTGCCGATCCCGGTGCTCGACGGCGGACACCTCCTCTTCTTCGGATTCGAGGCGGTGCGTGGACGGCCGCTCGCGATCCGGCACCGCGAGATGGCGCAGCAGGTCGGACTCTTCCTCCTGCTCGCGCTCATGGTCTTCGTCGTCTACAACGACATCTCGCGGATCGTCGCCGGCTGACCCCTGCGCATCCTCGCGCTCGACACCGCCACCTCGGCCTGCTCGGTCGCGCTGGTGCGCGACGGCGAGATCCTCGCCGAGCGGGTCGAGCGCACCGCCGCGAGCCACGCGGGCACGCTGCCGCGTTTGATCGAGCGCGTCCTCGAGGACGCGGGCGAGCGGCCGACCCGCGGCGATGCGGTCGCCGTCGCGATCGGTCCCGGATCGTTCACGGGGCTCCGCATCGCGTTGAGCTTCGCCAAGGGTCTGGCGTTCGCCGGCGGGCTGCGCATCGTCGGCGTGCCGACGCTCGATGCGCTCGCGCTCGCCGCCCCGCCGTGGACGGGCCTCCTCTGCGCCGCCCTCGACGCGCGCAAGCAGGAGATCTACGCGGGCGTGTACGCGCGGGAGGCTGGGCGTGTCGTGCGGCTCGGCAGCCCGATCGCCGTCGCGGCGCGGGCGCTGGCCGGCGTCCTCACGCCGCCGTGCACGGTGATCGGCGACGCCGTCGAGGCCTACGGCGCGGTCTTCACGGAGATCCTCGGCAGGGGCGTGACGCTGCTCGCCTCCGACGTCCATCCGTCGCGGGCGAGCGCGGTCGCGTGTCTCGCGGCGGCGCGACTCGCGCGCGATCCCGCCGGCGACGATCTGGTCACGCTCGCGCCCGGGTATCTGCGACCCCCGGAGGCGGAACTCACGCAGAGCGCGCGCACACCGTCGGCGCCGGTTGCCGAGGTCGCCTTCGTTGACAAGGTGCCCCTCCTATACTAGAAGCCAAAATGCAGTGATTCTGGGTACTTGCCACTTCTCCTCTGTGCTCACCTCATTTGTCGTCAGTACTCTCTTCCATCCGTTGAAAGGAGTCTCGCTATGGAGGCCAAGGACGAGCAGCTCATCCTCTCATTCGTCGATCGAGACCCTGAACTGAGGCGCCTGCACGACGAGCACGTGCAGCTCGAGAAGCAGCTCGCGCAATTGAACCACAAGGGGTTTCTGAACGCGGACGAGGAGGTGGAGCGCAAGCGCCTCCAAAAGGTGAAGCTCGCCGGTAAAGACCGGATGATGGAGATTCTGAGCCGCTACCGCTGAGCGGGAGCGGCACGAGGCGATCCGAAGGCCGCTTCCGCGCGGCCACGATCCGCGCGCGACGAGCGTGCACGCCGGCCTCGCGGGCGGCGATCTTTCCGGGGGAGCAATGCGACACACGATATCGGTACTGGTCGAGAACGAGTTCGGCGTCTTGTCGCGAGTCGCCGGCCTCTTCAGCGGGCGCGGGTACAACATCGATTGCCTCTCGGTCGCCGAGACCCTCGACCCGAGCGTGTCGCGGATCACCCTCGTCACCACCGGCGACGACACCGTCCTCGCGCAGATCACCAAGCAGCTCAACAAGCTCGTGTCGATCATCCGCGTCTCCGACTTCAAGGATACGGAGCACGTCGAGCGCGAGCTCGTCCTCATCAAGGTGACGGCGGACGAGCACACGCGCGGCGAGTTGATGAACATCGTCAGCATCTTTCGCGGCAAGGTGGTCGACGTCTCGCCGCACTCCTACATCGTGGAGATCACCGGCAGCCAGGAGAAGATCGACGCGATCCTGCAGCTCTTGAAGCCGCTCGGGATCGTCGAGATCGTCCGCACGGGGCGCGTCGCGATGTTCCGCGGCGCCCGCACCCTCGCAGGCGGCGGAACGGACGAGAAGGAGAACGTGGCATGAAGGTCTATACCGAGCATGATGCGGATCTGGCGCGCATCAAGGGCAAGAAGGTCGCGGTGATCGGCTACGGCAGTCAGGGGCACGCCCACGCGCAGAACCTGCGCGACAGCGGCGTCGACGTGGTCGTCGGCCTGCGGCGCGACAGCACGTCGTGGAAGAAGGCCGAGAGTGCCGGATTGCGCGTGCTCCCGACCCCCGAGGCGGCGGCGTGGGGCGACGTGGTGATGATCCTCGTCCCCGACGAGCTCGCCGGCGACATGTACGCCGCCGAGATCGCGCCCGGCTTGAAGGCCGGGAAGTACCTGGCATTCGGGCACGGATTCAACATTCACTTCAAACGCATCGTGCCGCCCGAGGACGTGAACGTGTTCATGATCGCCCCGAAGGGGCCCGGCCACCTCGTCCGCAGCGAATACCAGCGCGGCCGCGGTGTCCCCTGTCTGCTCGCCGTGCATCAGGATCCGAGCGGCGACACCACGCAGGTGGGCTTGGCCTACGGGGCGGCGATCGGCGGCGCGCGCGCGGCGATCATCGACACCACCTTTCGCGAGGAGACCGAAACCGATCTCTTCGGCGAGCAGGCGGTTCTCTGCGGCGGTCTCACCGAGCTCATTCGCGCCGGCTACGAGACCCTCGTCGAGGCGGGATACGCGCCGGAGATGGCGTACTTCGAGTGTCTCCACGAGGTGAAGCTGATCGTCGACCTCATCTACGAAGGCGGCATCGCGAACATGCGCTACTCGATCAGCAACACGGCCGAGTACGGCGACATGACCCGCGGCAAGCGCGTCATCGGGTCCGAGGCGCGCGCGGCAATGAAGAAGATCCTCGCCGACATCCAGAGCGGCGCCTTCGCCAACGAGTGGATCACCGAGCACCAGTGCGGCACGCCGCACTTCCGCGAGCTGCGGCGGGAGGCGGAGCATCACCCGATCGAGGAGGTCGGCGCGAAACTGCGCGGCCTGATGCCGTGGCTCGGGTCGAACCGCTTGGTCGACAAAGCCAAGAATTAGCTCATTTCGCGGCGCGCGGCGCGCGCCGTGCTCCGATGGGCGTCGGCGCGCGACGTGAAGTCGCACGCCTCCACACACTACCGCGAGGCTACTGACGGCATGCGACTGGCGCGCGAAGGATACCGCTTGATCGGTGGCGCGGCGGCGGTGACGCTGCTCGCGGCGCTGGCGGGGTGGACGGCGGTGGCGCTCGTGGCACTGTTGCTGACGCTCTTCTTCGTGAACTTCTTCCGCGATCCGGATCGGCTGACGCCGCCGGGCGATCACCTGGTTACGTCGCCGGCGGACGGCAAGGTGGTGGCGGTGCTCGACGGCGTGCGCGAGGAGCGCTTCCTCAAGGGCGAGTGCCGCCGCGTGAGCATCTTCATGTCGCCGCTCGACGTGCACGTGAATCGCATCCCGATCGACGGTACGGTCGTCGACGTCGCCCGCCGCAGCGGGCAGTATTACGCGGCGTACCTGGACAAGGCGTCGGAGTTCAACGAGCAGACGGCGGTGCTGCTCGAGGACAAGCGCGGCGAACGCATCCTCTTCGTGCAGATCGCAGGCCAGCTCGCACGCCGGATCATCTGCCGGCTCCGCCCCGGCGACCACGTGCACCGCGCCGCGCGGTACGGTATGATCACCTTCGGGTCACGGCTGGACCTCTACCTGCCGACGAGAGTCGAGGTGAGCGTCCGGGTCGGTGATCGGGTGAGCGCGGGAACGAGCGTCATCGGAGCCTATCGATGAGACAAACCATGCGGGTGATCAGTGGCAGCGGGCGGCCGCCGCGTGAGCGGCGTCCCGACGAGCCGCTGCATCGCGGCGTGTACCTGCTGCCGAATCTGCTGACGACGTGCGGGCTTTTCGCGGGATTCTACTCGGTGATCTCGACGATCAGCGCCGAGTACCAGGCGGCGGCGATCTGCATCCTGGTCGCGCACGTCTTCGACGGCCTGGACGGCCGCATCGCACGCCTCACGAAGTCGTCGAGTCGCTTCGGGATCGAGTACGACTCGCTCTCCGATCTGGTCGCGTTCGGCGTCGCGCCGGGCATTCTCGCCTACAAGTGGGCGCTCGAACCGTGGGGCCACTGGGGCTGGCTCGCGGCGTCGCTGTACGTCACCTGCGGCGCGCTGCGCCTGGCGCGTTTCAACGTGCAGGTGGAGTCGGTCGAAAAGCGGCGCTTCGTCGGCCTGCCGATTCCTGCGGCCGCCGACACGATTGCCTCGACGGTCCTGCTGTACTATTTCTTCGGCGGCGAGGGCGCCACGCACAAGCACATCATTCTGCTGGTCGTGATTTACGCGCTGGCGGCCCTCATGATAAGCAACGTCAGCTACAACAGTTTCAAGGGGATGCATTTCAGCGCCCGGCAACCCTTGTGGATACTCGTGGCGCTGATCGTAGGATTGAAGCTCGTGATTGCCGAGCCGCAAATTTTTCTCTTCACGGCGTTTCTCCTCTACGCGCTCTCGGGTCCGGTGGGCTGGCTCCTAGGCTACCGGAAGCGCCAGCGGGCACGGAACGAGGCTCTAGCCAAGGTAGGATGATCGGCTGAGCCAGAGCGTTCCGGTGAGGTGAGACTCCCGCTGGCAGGCATGCCACGCGGGAGTTTTTGTTTGTGCGACCCGACGCCGAGAGGAAGCGAATCATGACGACGAACCGCGTACAGATCTTCGACACCACGCTGCGCGACGGCGAGCAGTCGCCCGGGGCCTCGATGAACGTCGAGGAGAAGGTGGCGATCGCGCGCCAGCTCGAGCAGCTGAACGTCGACGTCATCGAGGCGGGCTTCGCCGCCTCGTCGGAGGGGGACTACGACTCCGTCCGGCGCGTCGCCGAGACCGTCACCCGCCCGATCGTCCTGAGTCTCTCGCGCACCAAGGAAGGCGACATCGAACGCGCGATCCGTGCCGTCGAGAAGGCGAAGCGCCCGGGCGTCCACATCTTCATCGCCACCTCCGACATCCACCTGAAACACAAGCTCATGATGAGCCGCCAAGAGGTGCTGGACGCGGCCGGGTGGGCGGTGGGCTATGCGAAGAAGCGCCTCGACTACGTCGAGTTCTCCGCCGAGGACGCCTCGCGGAGCGACGGCGATTACCTCGTCCAGGTGTTCGGCGAGGTCATCAAGGCGGGCGCCGTGACGCTCAACGTCCCCGATACGACGGGCTACGCGCTCCCCGAGCAATTCGGCGAGCTCTTCCGGTTCCTCATCGCGAGCACCCCGGGCGGCGACGGCGTGTGCTGGAGCGCCCACTGCCACAACGACCTCGGCATGGCCGTCGCCAACTCGCTCGCTGCGGTGAAGGCGGGCGCGCGCCAGATCGAGTGTACCGTGAACGGCCTCGGCGAGCGCGCCGGCAACACCTCGATGGAGGAGGTGGTGATGGCGCTGAAGACCCGCTCCGATTTCTTCGGTCTCACGACCGGCGTCGTGACCGAGCAGATCTATCCGGCGAGCCGTCTGGTTTCGCAGATCACCGGCATCGCGATCCCGATCAACAAGCCGATCGTCGGCGAGAACGCCTTCGCGCACGAGGCGGGGATCCACCAGGACGGCGTCCTCAAGAACAAGATCACCTACGAGATCATGCGGCCGGAGACGGTCGGT
>JBGOSW010000191.1:0-9196 GCA_041476145.1 Binatia bacterium | reverse complement strand
GCGTACCTCTTCGACGAGTGCGGCTTCCGCGGCAACGTCGAGGACTACTACGACCCGCGCAACAGCTTCCTGAACGACGTCCTCGAGCGACGCATGGGTATTCCCATCACGCTTTCGGTGCTGGTCATGGAGACCTGCGCACGCCTCGGTCTCGTCGTCGAGGGCGTCGGGTTTCCCGGACATTTTCTCATCCGCGTGGTCGGCAGCGCCGGCCCCGTTCTTCTCGATCCCTTCTTCGGCGGCCGCCCGATCGGCCGCGACGAGATGTTGCGCCGCCTGCGCGCCTTCTACAGCGCCGCCGGCAGCGGCGGCGAGAATCTGCAACGCGTCCTGCCGCAAGTGCTGCAGACCACCGGGCCGACCGGCACTCTCGCGCGCATGCTCGCCAACCTGCTGCGGATCTACCTCGAGCGCGACGATCGCATGCACGCGCTCGCGACCGTCGAGCTCATGCTCGTGCTCGCGCCGGATGCACCCGAACACTTGCGAGTCCGAGGTCTCCTCTACGAACGACTCGAGTGCTTCGACGCCGCCACCACCGATCTGCAACGCTATCTCGAGCTCGCTCCCGACGGTCCGTACGTGAGCGAGGTGCGTGAGCGCATCCAGCACCTCGCGCGCACCGCCGTCATCCTCCACTGACGGTGGCGGCCGTCGCGACAGCCGATTTTCGCGCGCGCGCCGTCGCGGCCACCGGCGACACCGCATTGCACCGCAAGCTCGACGCCGCGTCTCTGCGCTTCCTCGACGAGCGCGCGCAGGTCTTCGCCGCGTTACCCGACGCCGACGCGCGTCGCGATCGCGCCCGCGCCGTGAAGGCGCACGCGATCGCCACCCTCGATACCCTGCTTCCCGAGCTCGAGCGCCGTTTCACCGCCAACGGCGGCATCGTCCACTGGGCACGCGACGGCGCCGAAGCGTGCGCCATCGTCCTCGACATCGCCGCCCGCGCCGGCGTGCGCCTGGTCGTCAAGGGCAAGTCGATGGTTTCGGAGGAAATCGGCCTCAACGCCCGCCTGGAGACCGCCGGGATCGAGGCCGTCGAGACCGATCTCGGCGAGTACATCGTGCAGCTCGCCGGCGAGCCGCCGTCGCACATCATCACGCCCGCCATCCACCTGTCGCAGGGCGACGTCGCCGCGCTCTTCACGGCCCGGCTCGGCGAACCGTTGCACACGACTGCCGAGGCGCTGACGGCAGCCGCACGGCGCGTGTTGCGCGCCAAGTTCCGCACCGCCGGGATGGGTATCACCGGCGTCAACTTCGCCAGCGCCGAGAGCGGGACGCTCGTCGTCGTCGAAAACGAGGGCAACGGCCGCATGGCGCTCACCTTGCCGCGCGTGCACGTCGCCCTCATGGGGATCGAGAAACTCGTCGCGCGTGACGAGGACTTCGCGCCGATGCTCGAGCTCCTGCCGCGGAGCGCGACCGGCCAGACGCTGACGAGCTACGTCTCGTTCGTCACCGGACCACGCCGCGACGACGAGATCGACGGACCCGATGCGGTCCATCTCGTCCTCCTCGACAACGGCCGCACCCGCCTGCTCGCCGACCCGATCATGCGCGAAGCCCTCTACTGCCTGCGCTGCGGCGCCTGCCTGAACGCCTGCCCGGTCTACCGGCGGATCGGCGGGCACGCATACGGCTACGCCTATTCGGGGCCGATCGGCGCCGTCATCGCCCCGGCGCTCCTCGGCATCGAACGCGTCCCCGACCTACCCTTCGCGTCGACACTGTGCGGCGCGTGTCGCGACGTCTGCCCGGTCCGCATCGACATTCCGCGCCTGCTCCTCACCTGGCGGGCGCGCATCGCCGCGGCCGTGCCGCGCGCGTGGAGCGAGCGCCTGCTCGTCCGCGGGTGGCAATGGATCGCGTCGTCGCCGCGTCGCTATCGCATGGTGGCGCCGATCGTCCGTGCCGGGTCGGCGCTCGTCGCTCGCATCCCGGCGCTGGCGCGTCTGGCGCCGCCCCTCGTCGCCTGGCGTCGTGGACGCGAGCTCCCGCGGGCGGCACCACGGTCGTTTCACGAACGCCGGCGTGACCGCCGCCACGGGACCGCTCCCGATGCCACGTGAGACGATCCTGAGCGCGGTACGCACCGCGCTCGCGGGTGACCGCGTGCCACCACTCGCGCCGATCGCCGTCGGCGCGGCCGACGCTCGGGACGGCGCCGCGCTTGCGGCACGCTTCACGCACGAGGCACGCGCCGTCGGCACGATCGTGCACGAGGTGGGATCGCGTGCCGCCGCCGTCGATACCCTGGTCGCGATTCTCGGCGCCGCCGCGCCGGCGCCGCGCGTCGTCGCGTGGCCGACGGCGCTCGCCCGCGAGCTCGCGGCAGCGGCGGTCGCACGCATCGTCGGCGCCGACCTTCTCCTCGTCGAGCGGACGACGCCGGCGGACGCGATCGCCGCGGCCGACCTCGGCATCACCGAGGCCGATGTCCTCGTCGCCGCGAGCGGCACGCTCGTCCTGCGCGCCCGCGGCCGGGCGCGCACCGTCTCCCTGCTGCCACCCACCCACGTCGCCGTCGTCGGGCGCGAGCGCCTGGTAGCGGATCTCGGCGCCGCGCTCGCCCGCGTACGCACCACGGCGGAGCGCGACTCGTGCCTCACGCTGATCACCGGCCCGAGTCGCACGGCCGACATCGAGAAGAAGCTCGTCGTCGGCGTGCACGGGCCGTGCACGTTGCACGTCGTGCTGCTCGAGCGCACGGAGGCTTGACGTGGAGGTGCAGCTTCTCGTCACCTGCCTCGCCGATCAGCTCGCGCCCGAGGCGGGTGAGGCGACCGTCGCCCTCCTCGAACGGCTCGGTCACCGCGTGCGCTTTCCCGAGGCGCAGACGTGCTGCGGTCAGCCGGCCTTCAACGACGGGTTTCCCGAGGAGGCCGCGGCGCTCGCGGCGCGGACGGTCGAGGTCTTTTCGGCGCCGGCGCCGGTCGTCGTCCCCTCCGGCTCGTGCGCGACGATGGTCCGACACTTCTACCCCGGCCTGCTCGAACGCGGACCGCACGGTCCCGCGGCGCGCGCGCTCGCGGCGCGCACGTTCGAGCTCTCGGAGTTTCTCGTGCGCGTCCTCGGCCGCACCGACGTCGGCGCCGGCTGGTCGGGACGCGTCACCTACCACGACTCCTGTCACCTGCTGCGCGAGCTCGGCGTGCGCGACGAGCCGCGGCGCCTTCTCGCCGGTGTCGCCGGCGTCGAGCTCGTCGAGATGGCGTATCCGGACCACTGCTGCGGCTTCGGCGGCGCGTTCGCCGTCAAGTTTGCGGAGGTATCGAGCGCCATCCTCGACCCGAAGGTGGAATCCATCATCGCCACCGGCGCCGATGCGGTGGTCGCGAACGACACCGGGTGCCTGCTGCAGCTCGCCGGCGGGCTCCGTCGCCGCGGCTCGACGATCCGGACGCTGCATCTCGCCGAGATCCTCGCGTCGCAGGCGACCGGATGAGCCGAACCGCCGATCAACCTCGACGCCGGGCGGCGCGCAGCGCCGCCTCGGCGCTCCGCAGTCCGGCGAGCACGCCGTCCTCGTAGTTGAATTCCGGATCGCGGGCGAGCGCGGGAAAGTCGTGCGGCTGTAGGAGGTCGTCGGCTGTGAGTCTCGGATCGACGCGCGCCGCGCAGGCGCGCAGCTTCGCTTCCTGTTGCGCGATCAGTTCCGCGAGCACCTGCGCGATCTCCTTCTCCATCTCGGTCCTCCGGAGGCAACCTCCCGCGCGTCCGCGCCCTTGCCCCCTCTCCGGTATCTGCTAGCGTACTCGTCGGCGCTCGTGCCACTGGAAATGGCGGATTCCACGCAACCGGAACGGTTCTTTCGCGATCGCTACGGGGTCTCGTCCGGCGCCCTCGAGCACGCGCTCGGCTCGGCGCTGGCGCGTCGCGCCGACTACGGCGACCTGTACTTCGAGTTCCGTACCACCTCCACGGTCGCGCTCGAGGACGGCCTCGTCAAGAAGGCCAGCAAGGACGTCTCCCAGGGCGTCGGCGTGCGCGTGCTCGCCGGCGAGAAGACCGGCTACGCCTACAGCGACGACGTCACGGTTGCGAGCATCGAGCAGGCCGCACGCACGGCGGGACACATTGCGAGCGACTCCGGCGGCGCACCGGCCGTCGCCGTCCGCTCGGGGCGACCGGCACGCGATCTCTACGCCGTCGCCGCGCCTCCGGGCGACACCTCGCTGCCGCAAGCGATCGCGCTTCTCGAAGCCGTCGATCGCGAGGCGCGCCGTTACGATCCGCGCATCAAGAACGTGATGGCCTCGCTGGTCGTGGAGCACAAGCTGGTGATGATCGTCACCTCGGACGGCACCTTGGTGAGCGACGTCCAACCGCTCGCGCGTCTCAACATGACCTGCATCGCCGAGGACGGCGGCGCCCGCCAGCAGGGCACGTACGGCGGCGGCGGGCGCCAGCCGTTCGCCTTCTTCCTCGACGGCGACCGCCATCTGCGCTTCGCACGCGAGGCGGCACGCCAGGCGGTGCTGAACCTCGACGCGGTCGACGCGCCGGCCGGCGAGATGACGGTCGTCCTCGGGCCCGGCTGGCCGGGGATCCTCTTGCACGAGGCGATCGGCCACGGCCTCGAAGGCGACTTCAATCGCAAAGGGACGTCGGCGTTCGCGAAGCTCCTCGGCACCAAGGTGGCGTCCGAGCTGTGCACGGTCGTCGACGACGGCACGATTCCCAACCGTCGCGGCTCGCTCAACGTCGACGACGAGGGCACGCCGACGTCGCGCACCGTCCTCATCGAGCGCGGCGTCCTCCGCGGCTATCTCCAAGATCGCCTGAACGCCCGTCTGATGGGCATGCCGCTCACCGGCAACGGCCGGCGCGAGAGTTACGCCCACAGCCCGATGCCGCGCATGACCAACACCTTCATGCTCGCCGGCGAGTCCACGCCCGAGGAGATCCTGCGCTCCGTCGACCGCGGCGTCTACGCCGCCTCCTTCGGCGGCGGCCAGGTCGACATCACCAGCGGCAAGTTCGTCTTCTCGGCGAGCGAGGCGTACCTGATCGAGCACGGTGCGGTCACCCGGCCGGTCAAGGGCGCGACGCTCATCGGCAACGGTCCCGACGTGCTCACGCGCATCAGCATGGTCGGCCACGATCTCGCGCTCGACGAGGGGATCGGAACCTGCGGCAAGAACGGCCAATCGGTACCGGTCGGCGTCGGGCTGCCGACGATCCGCATCGACGGTCTGACCGTCGGCGGCACGCAGGCGTGAGCATCGCCGCGGGCGCGCCCGGCCTTCGCCCCGAGGAGCTGCGCGCCGCGCTGCTCTCCATCCTCGACTTCGCGACCCACGCCGGCGCGACCGCTGCCGACGCCGTGCTGGTGCAGCACGCCGCGTTCGCCGCCGGCGTCCGCCTCGGCGAGATCGAGAAGCTCACCGACGCGCGCGAGAAGCGACTCGGGTTACGCGTCTTCGTCGGCGAACGTTCGGCGCTCGCCGCAACCGCCGATCTCACGCGCGGCGGCCTCGCGCGCTGCGCCGCGGACACCGTCGCGCTGGCGCGCGTCACCCAGCCCGATCCGGCACAGGGCCTGCCCGAGCGCGCGGCCCTCGCCACCGAGGCCCCCGACCTCGACCTCTACGACGACATCGCCGCGGTGCCGTCGCCCGAGGACGCGATCGCCCGCGCGCGCGCCGCGGAGGCCGCCGCTCTCGCCAGCGATCCGCGTCTCACCAACTCCGAGGGCGCCGAGTTCTCACAAACCGCGGCGACGATCGCGTATGCTTCGACGCTCGGCTTCGACGGCGGCTACCGCACCTCCGCCTTCCACCTCGGGGTCGAGCCCGTCGCCGTCAGCGACGGGCACATGCAACGCGACTACTGGTACGCCCGCGCACGCCACCTCGCGCGACTCGACGATGCCGCGGAAGTCGGGCGGCGAGCCGGCGCGCGCACCGTACGCCGGCTCGGCGCCCGCCGGGTCCCGACGCAGGAGGCGCCGGTGGTGTTCGAGGCCGAGGTGGCCGCGTCCCTCCTCCGCCATCTCGCGAGCGCCGTCGTCGGCCAGAGTCTCTACCGCGGAACGTCCTTCCTCCTCGGACGGCTCGGCGAGATCGTCGCCTCACCGCTCGTCACCGTCGTCGACGACGGACGCATGCCGGGCGGTCACGGGTCGCGACCGTTCGACGCCGAGGGCCTCGCAACCCGCCGCACCACGGTGATCGAGGACGGCCGCCTCGCGAGCTACCTTCTCGACGTCTACTCCGCGCGTCGGCTCGGTCTCGTCTCCACCGGAAATGCCGCCCGCTCCGTGGGTGACGCGCCCAGCGCCGCACCCACCAACCTCTACCTCGCGGCGGGGACGACGTCGCCCGAGGCGATCATCGCCTCGGTCGATCGCGGTCTCCTCGTGACCGACCTCATCGGTTTCGGCGTCAACGCGGTCACCGGCGATTATTCGCGTGGCGCCGCCGGTCTCTGGATCGAGCACGGCGAGATCACTTATCCAGTCGAGGAGATCACCATCGCCGGCAACCTCCTCGAGATGTTTCGTGACATCGATCTCATTGGTGACGACCTCGTGTTCCGCGGCAGCGTCGCCGCGCCGACGCTGAAGATCCGCCGCATGACGATCGCGGGCAGCTGAGTCGGTCCGTGGTGATTCCCCCCTCGTCGCCGCGAGATCCACCTGCGCTCGCGCCGGCACCGGCGGCCCCGCGTCGCGATCGCGACCGCTGGGGTCGTCGTCTCGCCATCGCCCGTGAGCAGATCTTCACCGGTTTTTTCTTCGCCGTCTTCCTCTTTCTGCTCTACCAGCTCTACTGCGTTCTCTCGGGATTCCTCGGTCCGATCGTCTGGGCGGCGATCCTCACGCTCGTCTTCTACCCGCTCTACCAGCGCGTCCTGCAGGCGGTGCGCGGCAACGCGACCGTCGCGGCGCTCGCACTCACGACGCTGGTGACGGTCACGCTCGTCGTTCCCACCGCGTCGCTCTCGACGGTCGTCACACAGGAATCCGTCGGGCTCTACCAGCAACTCACCGAGTGGGTGCGATCGGGACGTCTGAACGAACGCGTACAGGAGCTGCGCGCCTCGTCCGTCGGCCGGGTCGCGCAGCGTCTCAGCCGGCAAGGATGGGAGGTCGACTGGGGCGCGATCGTGCAGCGCACGGCCGACACCGTCAGTACGCACGTCACCGCGTTGGCGCGCAACGTCGCCGTCTTTCTCCTCGACTTCACGATCATGCTGTTCACGCTCTTCTTCTTCTTCCGCGACGGCGACCGCATGTTCACCGCGCTCCGAAACCTCATCCCCATGGATCCCGTCCACAAGGACGCGGTCTTCCACCGACTCTACGAGACCATTTCGGCGGTCATGCGCGGCATGGTCGTGACCGCGATCGCGCAAGGCCTTCTCACCTGGATCGGCCTCGCGCTGGTCGACGTCCCCTATGCCGCGTTCCTCGGCGTCGCCGCCGGGTTCATGGCACTGGTCCCGTTGATCGGCGCGGCCGGCGTCTGGATTCCGTGCGCCGTCTATCTCGCCGCCGCCGGCCTACCGCTGCGCGCCGTCGTCCTCGTCGGCTATGGCACGCTGGTGATCAGCATGGTCGACAACATCCTCCGCCCGCTCTTGATCGGCGGCCGTACCCGTCTCCCCACCATCTTCCTCTTCTTCGGCATGCTCGGCGGTATCCAAGCCTACGGCGTCCTCGGCATCTTCCTCGGCCCCGTCCTGCTCTCGATCGTCGTCTCCTTCATCCAAATCTACCAATCCCAATACGCCACCCCCGACCCACCCACCCCTGTGCTCCCTGCAACATAGAGAGCGTGTCCTCTCACAAGCGAAGGCGAAGCCAAGCGCCCCGCGAATCTTCCGCACACCACGACCCGCGGAGGGCCGAGACCGGCCCAGATGCAAGGCGCGAGGAAGCAAGCGCGGAGGCGTAGCGTCAGCTACGCCGCAGCCTGGCAAGGCCAGTCCACGCAAGCGAGCGCCCGAGCAACGCCGCAGATGGGCCGGTATCGGCCCTACGCCGCGCGCCAGGCGGAGAGGCCGGTGAGGTCGTGGACACTCGCTCGTTGATTCAACCGCTGAATCCACCCCGCCAGGTTCCGCCACTCGGGATCGAGGGCGACGCCGAGCGCCGGCAGGATCACGACGCGCGGGGCGAACGCGACGTCGGCGAGCGAGAAATTGCCGACGAGCCAATTGCGACCCGCGAGTGAACCGTCGATTACGGCGAGCATCCGCGACACTTGCTGGCGCGACGTCGTGAGCTTCTCCTGATCGCGCTCCGCCTCCGGCTTGCGGAGCTCGCGCATGATCGTGCCGGTCAGCGGAATGAAGGCGTTGTCGGCGTAGTCCTCGAACGTCCGGACGCGGGCGCGTGCCGCGGAGTCACCCGGCATCAGCTGCGGATGTGGATATTCATCCTCGAGGTACTCGTTGATGATCGTCGAGTCGTAGACGATGACCTCGTCGTCGATCAGGACGGGGACCTTGCCGAACGGATTCAGCTTGATGAACTCCGGCCGCTTCTGCTCGCCGGCCTGAAGGTCGACGGGCACGAGATCATACGACAAGTCCTTCTCCGCGAGGACGATGCGAGTCTTCTGGCAGAATGGACACTCCGGAGAATCATACAACTTCAGCATCGCTCACCTCGCCCACACCGATTCGTCAATACGCGTCGCGACCCCCGCGACCCCTTCTCTCTGCACGGCGCCGGCCGCCCAGAAACGCGCAGATTAGAGTAAACCCCCACCACACGCAATTACGGCGTGGTGTTTTTTTTCGATATTTTCTTCCAAAAACAATGGTTCTCTTTCTATTTCCTCAAAGAAGCGAGCGGGGGGCAGCGTCAACAATGCCGCCACGCGTGGTAGGAGCTGCGAACGAGCGGTCCGGACTCCACGTACGCAAACCCCATCGCTCGCGCCTCTTCTCCAACCTCGACGAACTCCTCCGGCGAGAGGTAGCGCTCGACCGCGAGTTCGGTAGCGCTCGGCCGCAGATATTGCCCGAGCGTCAGCACGTCGCAGCCGGCGGCGCGGAGATCGCGGAACACCGCGCGCAGCTCGTCGCGCGCCTCGCCGAGACCGAGCATGAGGCCGCTCTTCGTCCGCAACGCCGGGCGCTGGCGCTTGGCCGCCGCGAGGAGGCCCACGCTGCGCTCGTAGACCGCCCCCGGCCGCGCCCGCTTGTAGAGGCGCGGCACCGTCTCGGTATTGTGGTT
>JBGOSW010000190.1:0-9233 GCA_041476145.1 Binatia bacterium | reverse complement strand
GGCGCGCCGCCGTCGAATGCCGACATCGCCGACGTGCTCGACGAGCTGGGCGAGCTGCTGCAGGCGCAGGACGCGAAACCATTCCGGGCGCAGGCCTACCATCGTGCCGCGGCGGAGATTCGCGCGCTGCCGCACTCGCTCGCGGCGATCGTCGCAGCGGACGGCGCCAAAGACCTCGCCGAGCTGCCCGGTGTCGGCCCGAGCCTCGCCCGCACGATCACCGAGTTCGTCGAGACGGGCCGCCTCGGTTTGCTCGACTGGCTGCGCGGCCACGCCGATCCCGAGGCGCTCATCGCCACCGTCCCGGGTCTCGGCGGGGAGCTGGCACGCCGCATCCACGAGCGGCTCGGAATCCACACCCTCGAGGCACTCGAGATGGCGGCGCACGACGGGCGCCTCGCACGCGTCGGCGGGTTCGGGCCCCGCCGCATCCGCGGCGTGATCGAAGCGCTCGCCGGCCGGCTTGGGCGGCGCGCTCCGCACGTCACGGCGCCCGAACGGGAAACGGACGCCCCGCTCGCGGAGTTGCTCGACGTCGATCGCGAATATCGCGAAAAAGCGGCGGCGGGTGTGCTGCGGCGGATCGCGCCCCGCCGCTTCAATCCTCAGGGCCGCGCGTGGTTGCCGATCCTGCACACCGAGCGGGGGAGCCGCCACTATACGGCGCTCTTCTCCAACACCGCGCGCGCACACCAATTTCACAAGACCGATGACTGGGTCGTGATTTTTCTCGACGACGACGGCACGCACCGCCAGGCGACCGTGGTGACGGAGACGCACGGTCCTCTCGACGGACGGCGCGTCGTCCGCGGCCGCGAGCGCGAGTGCCGCGCGCTGTACCAGGGCGCGGCGGATCGATTGGTGCCGATAGGCGCCTCGATCCTCGCCGCCGGGGACGGCCGCGCCTCCTAGACGTCGAGGGTGACCTCCGCCTGCCATCCCGCACCGAGCCGGCGCACGTAGAGGCCGTGCAGCGTCACCGCTTTGATGTCGGCCTCGAGCTCGTGCTTGGCGGGATCGATCGTCTCGCCCGTGAGGACGGCGCCGACGCGACAGGCGCCGCTCTCGATCGTGACGTGCACGTCGGTCGCGCGCAGCAGAAGACGCTCCGCGTCCTTGTGAAACACGAGCTCGTCGAGGAAGCGTAGCAGCAGGAGATCGAGTTCCTCGGCGTACACCGTGACCGGGATCGTCACCGCCGGCGCGATCGACTCGAGGCGATTCACCATGAGATTGGTGGTCGCGTCGGCGGCGGCGGCGAAGAGCGCGTCGAGGTCATGTCCGGTGGTGCGGAAGGTGACGTCGCTCGTCACTCCGTGCGCGAGGTACTCGTACGGCATCCGTGCCTCACCCTTTCACGTTGCCGATGGGCACGAAGCGCGCGACGCGGTGGCTGAGACCGGCACGTTCGGTGGCGTCGACGACGGCGTCGATGTCCTTGTAGGCGGCACCGGCCTCCTCGGCGAGCCCGGCGTACGAGGCCGTGCGCACGTAGATACCGCGGGCCTCCATCTGGTGCTGCAGCTCGCGCCCGTGGAACGAGCGCTTCGCCTTAGTGCGGCTCATCGTCCGCCCGCTGCCGTGCGCGCTGCTGAAGAAGCTCGCCGCGCCGGTCTTGACGCCGGTGAGGAGGTACGAGCCGGTCTCCATGCTGCCGCCGATGATCACCGGTTGACCCGTTTCCTGATACTCGTACGGCAGGCCGGCCGTGCCGGGGCCGAAGGCGCGGGTCGCGCCCTTGCGATGGACGAGGAGCTCGCGCTCGACGCCGTCGACGACGTGGGTCTCGAGCTTCGCGGTGTTGTGGGCGACGTCGTACACCATGCGCAGCCCGAGCGCGGCGGCATCGCGCCCGAAGACGTCGCTGAAGACTTCGCGGATGCGGTGCAGGATCACCTGCCGATTGGCGAACGACATGTTCGCGGCGCAGCGCATCGCCGCGAAGTAGCGCTGTCCTTCCGGCGAACGGAACGGCGCGCACGCGAGCTCGCGGTCGATGATGGCCAGTCCGTACTTCGCCGTCATCGCGTGCAAGAAGAGCTGCACGTAGTCGCTCGCGACCTGATGCCCGAAGCCGCGGCTGCCGCAGTGGAACATCACCGCGATCTGGTTCGGGCGCGTGATGCCGAAACGAGCCGCGAGCGCCGCATCGGCGACGCACTCGGGGCGCACGACTTGGATCTCGAGATAGTGGTTGCCCGAACCGAGGGTGCCGATCTGCTGGTGCCCGCGCGCGAGCGCGCGGATGCTCACGGTCGATGCGTCCGCACCCGCGAAACAGCCGCCCTCCTCGGTGCGCGCGAGGTCTTCCGCCGTGCCGTAACCGCGCCGGACGCACCACGGCGCCCCCTGCTCGATCACCTCGATGAACTCGTTCTCCGAGAGCGTGAGAAATCCGCTACTCCCGACGCCGGCGGGCACACGTTGAAAGAGTGCATCGACGAGCTCGTGCAGGCGCGGCTGCACCTCGTCGAGCGTGAGATCGGTGAGCACCAATCGCATCCCGCAGTTGATGTCGAAGCCGATTCCCCCGGGCGAGATGACGCCGCCGTGCGGATCCATCGCGGTGACGCCGCCGATCGGGAACCCGTAGCCCCAGTGCGCGTCCGGCATGACGCAACTCGCGCCGACGATCCCGGGGAGCGTCGCGACGTTGGCGGCCTGCTCGAAGACGGCGTCGTCCATCGCGCGCAACAGCGGCTCGGTCGCGAAGATCCGCACCGGGACCCGCATCCCGGCGCGCGCCGTCGGCGGCACCTCCCATAGACATTCGCTCACGTGCCGGAGGCTCGGCGGAAGCTGCACGATATCTCTCCCCAGGCGGGCTCGCGTTCGCGCCGCTCACTCCTCGGTATCGTCCCGCAGGAGCGTGAAGTCGTTCACGATCGGGCGCACGAGCTCCGCGAAGTCACCGTACCTCATCCGAATCGTATCGGTGTGCGTGCCGGCTTGGAACACGATCGCCCTCTCGTGCGCGAGGCTCTCGTCGACGTAGACGGGGAGCCCAAACAGGTTCCCGAAGGGCGGCATCGCGCCCGGGTCGCACTCGGGAAAGAGCCCCGCGAATTCCGCTTCGGCAGCGAGCCGCGCCTGTCCCTCGGGGACGACCGCGGCGAGCTTCAAGAGATCGAGACGGCGCAGGGCCGGCAGGACGACCATGACGAAGCGCTCGCCCGTCTTCGCGATCACGACCTTCACCACCTCGTGTCCCGGCACGTGTTGCGCTGCCGCCACCTCTTGCGCCGTGTAAGCCGGCGCATGCGTCAAGATTTCAAAGGGCCTGCCCCGCTCCGCGAGGTGGTGCCTCAATGCGGTGAGGATCGGCATTCCCGGCATTGCGCTCGCAAATGTCCGGCCAGGATTCGTCGCATCCATCCGACCAGCGGAATATTCCATCTGCATCGGCCTCTCTCGCCCCGATCCTGACGGGGCGGTTCCCATTCTCGCGAAGCGCAGGCCGCGAAGCTCTCGTGGACGAGATGGTCGCGTTCCTCGACGGCTAACGAGTCCGGTCGCGCTGCGTGACGCGATAGACGAAGTAGCGCTCGCGGGGAACGAGCGCGCGCGTGAACGCCCGGACCGGCGTGAACGAGAGATTCGGGGCCGTGGAAGCCTCGGTCTCGGGCGCGAGCTCGTGATTGAGGATCAGCATGGCGTCGTCGCGCCCCTCGAGCGCGCGAGCGACGCGACGTCCGATCTCCACGGGACCGAGGTCGACCTGCCGGCGCGTGTTTCCTTCGATGGATCTGCCCCGGGACTCGGACTCGAGATAGTAGATCGGCCGCTGCAAGTATGCGGCGACCGTCGCGGCCGCGACGTCCGGCGAGCCGACGAGGAAGGCGTCGGCGAGCCCCTGCTGTTCGATCCACGCGGCGACGTTCCGGCCTTCGGAGAACGGGCGAAACTCCGACGACAGCGTCGTGAGCCCGGCGAGGGCGTTGACGCCGAGGATCGCCCACCACAACCCGCGACGCGGGACGCTCGCGTCCCGGACCCGGGTCAGCCACACCGCGGCGACCAGCATCAAGAGTACGATGCCGTGATGCCGCGCGTACCCGCGGAAGTGCCAGACATACGTGAACAGCAGTACGCCGACGTAGCCCAGCGCGAACTCCGCCACGACGCGGCGATCGCGGATGACGGCCCCGCAGACGACGAGCGCGGCGGTGAGGATCATCGCGACGCGGCCGGGGTGGTCGGCGAGACCGAGCACTTGCGCCAGGGCATCGATCGGCACGGGATTCCAGAACTTGGGGTACGTCGCCGTATGCGGGTCGATCACGAAGGCGCACATTTCCTTCAGCCAGGTCACCGGGAACGGTACCAGCGCGTCCACCGGGAAGGTGTAGAGCGATGCAAGCCGTCCCACCCCGACGTTGTACATCAGGGTGTGCACGGCATCGGGCGCGGGCGTCATCGTCCAGATGGCGAAGCCGAGACCCGTCGCGTACACCGCGGCGCCGCGCAGCACGGCGGACCGGTCCGTCCGCAGGCGCTCCGCGCCGAAGAACGTGGCCATCGCGAGCGACCAGATCGCGCCGTAGACCACGGTGTTGGCGAGCAACCCGAGCAGGACCCACGGCAACATCCCGCTCCGCGAACGGCGCGTGCGCACCGCGATGAATCCGAAACCCAAGAGCGCCATCAGTGCGTAGCTCCTGCTGACGACGAAGTATTCCCAAAAGAGGAAGTAGCTCAGCAAGAGCAGGAACTTTTCTCGCGTCGTGAACGGCGAGCAGCGATAGATCAACAACCAGAGCCCGACCGCGATCGCCGCGTGCACGACTTGCATCGCCAGCGGGTCGGCGCTGACGCGGGTGATCATCCAGAGGATCACGTACCAGAGCCCGGGATGGCCCTCGTAGTGCAGCTCGCGAAAGACGTCGACGAGGGTCGGGCTGTCGGCGGCGATCAAGAACGGCCGGATCTCGTCGCTCCACATCGCGTGGTGCAGCGTGCGGAATACGTTGAACGCGAGGAGCACACCGAGCGCGACGCGCGGCGCGATCCTCACGGTACGTCCCGACGCAGCAGCTCGCGGAGCGCGCCGGGTGTCAGGGCGGACATGGGGCGCAGCGACACGTCCGGCTCCGCGAGCGTTCCACGGACGTCGAAATCGAAGGCGACGACGGCGCGTTCACGCCCGCCGGTGAGGAGCTTGCCGAGGACCGGCAGGTGCTTCGGCAGCGCGTTCAGACCGTAGTACGACGGTGCGAACGTCCCCTGCAGTGCCAGCGTGTGCGCGTCGCGGTCGATCGTGCCCGCGGCGAGCACTCGCAGCGACGGTCCGCTGAGCAGGCCGTCGGTGATCGTGACCGTGCCGGCGCGATGCGCCACGCCTGCCTTCAGCACGTCGACCGCGATGCCGTTCCCGGCGAGTGCGCTCGTGATGCCCGACACCGAGGCGAGCGTCGCGAGCCGCATGAGCAGCGGCGATCGCGACAGGGTGAACCCGCGCACGGCGAGCTGGCCGTCGAACGGCAACGTCGGATCGTTCACATCGATCGTGCCCTCGTAGGTGAGCTGGCCACCGACGGCGTCGTTCAAGGAACCGATGGCGCGGAAGAACGCGCCCGCGTCGGTGCTTCGCACCGCAAGCGCGCTCGCGCTTCCCGGTCGGCGCGGTCGTACCGTGAGCGTCACGTGCGCGGGGGCGCCGTCGGGCGCGGCTGGGGCGATCGTCGCCTCGGCATCGATCGCCCGCCACTCGCCGCTCGGTGCGAGGGTCGCGCGTCCCCGCATCAGCGCCGGGTCGACCCGCAGTTCGATTCCCTCGACGGCCGTCGCGCGGCCGTCGGCGAGGAGCACGCGCGCCCGCGCCTGCGCCGGCGTACCGGGGGGCTTCTTCGCGTTCAGGAGCGCCAGGTCGAGCGCGGCCTGGCGGAGATCGGTCTCGACGTCGATCCAGCCATCGCCCTGCGCGTCGATCGCCGCCTCCGCCCGGACCTCGCCGACGCCCGTCATCGCCGACCCGAGATCGAGTCCGAGCGCTGCGCGCCCGGGATCGTCGACGAGCGCGTGTGCCGTGAACCGCTGGGCGACCCGTCCGTCGCCGGTCGTATCGCGCCGCCAGTCGAGATCGAGCGGTATCCCGGCGAGTCGACCGGTCGCGCTCACGCGGATGCCCGAGCGCTGCAGCGCGAAGTCGAGGCGTCCGTAGTCGAACGAGCGGCCGCGGAAGGCGCCGGGGATGGCGACGTCGGTCGCTTCACCCGACACGCTGACGTCGACGACCGACGGTGGACGGTCGAGTGCGAGGCGCACCTGTACCCGGCCGGCGGCCGTGCCCTCCACCGTCGAGGGATCGAGCGTGCCGCGGTCGATCGCGCCGGACGAGAGCGTCTCGAAGACCCGCAGCGCCTCGGCGACGGACCCGTTGGCGGCGACGTCGACCGTGAGTGACGGCGAGCGGGTGCCGGTGTCGACGATCTCGACGTCGGCGCCGGTGATCGTCAAATCGGCGACCGCGGCACGCGCGACGGTGAACGACCAGCGCGCCGGCGGAGACTCCGCGCTGCTCGTGACCTGCGGCGCCGGCCGCATCGCGAACCGCGCGTGCCCGGTCACGCCGGTCGCCGGCGGGGCGGGCGCGAGGAAGGCGACCGTCAGCCCGTCGTAGGTGAGTGTCCCCGTCGCCGATTCGAGCGCGACGGTGCGTGGATCGGCCGTCGTGGCGGCGCGCGCCCGGACCCATGCCTCGCGCACGCGTCCGCCGCGCACGTTCGACGTCACCCAGTCGCGGACACCGGGCGCGGCCGTGGTCGGCCACCAGCCGCCGAGCGCGTCGGTTGCGAGATCGGTGACGCGCGCGGTGGCGCGGACGTCACTCGGACCCTGAAGTCCCGCGACGTGCGCGCGCAGCCGAAGGACCGGCCCGTCGGGTGCGTGCAGCACCGCGCGCAGCGCGGCGGTGTCGGCGGGGCCGTCGAGGGTCGCGACGAGTCGGACGTGCTCGGCGGCGAGCGCGCCGGCCGGCACTTCCGGCCACGGCAGGGTTCCGGGTCCGCCCCGGAGGTGCAGGCTCGCATGCGCGAGCCCCAGGGCCTCGTCGAGATGCAGACGCGCTCGTCCGCGCAGTGGAACCGTCGCGGTGCCGAGCACGACCTCGCCCGTGAATCGGCCGCCGATGCCGCGCGAATCGCGCCGGAGCTCGAGATCGGTCACGCGCAGTCGCGATTCCTCGCCGTGCGCTTCGTCGACGATGGTCATGGCGGCGTGCTCGAGGCGAATGATGCGAAGCGCCGCCAGGACTCCCTCGGATGATCCCATGGCGAGACGCCGCGCCGAGGCGCCGCCTTGCTCGGTCGCGGCGATGCCGGCGCCGACATCCAGGCGGCCGTCGCCGTGCCGCACGAGCAGAAGCTCCAGGCCGCGGAGCGCGACCTCCGTCGGCGCCACGATGCCGCGCAGCAGCGAACGCGTGCGGAACCGTAACGCCGCCTCGGGCACGGCGAGGAGCGTCTCGCCGGAGACGCCGACGATGCGCACGCCACGCAGTCGCAGCTCCGTGCCGCGCCTGCGTCCGTTCCACGCCAGAGCCGTCGTCCCGATCTCGACGGTGGCCGATCCGTCAGCGGGGCTCAGCGTGCGAATGAGATACGAGCGAAGCATCGGAAGCTCGATCGGTCCGCGCGCGAGCCGCCACGCGAGGAGTCCCCCGGCAATTCCGAAACCCGCGACTACGAGGCCCATCGCCGCGACGGTGCGCCGACGGCGATCCGCCATGATCCGCGTGATAGCGCCCGCATGCGGTACGCGCCAGACGTGGCGAGCAGCCGGCGTTGACTCAGCACGGGGGTCACGATGGTAGTGGGCCGGTGGAAGCGGAGAAGGCACCGACCGCAGTCGAGGCATTCGTGCTCGCGCTCATGGAGGCCAGTGCCGGCCTCGGCCTCGAGGGCCGCGAGACGCCACGGACGAGCAGCGCGACGGACGCTCCGGCAGACTGAATGCGAAGCGCGCGTGGGGCGGTGCTCTGGACGGTGCTGGCGGTCGTGCTCATGGGGACGGGTCCCTGCGGTCCCATCCCGGGCGGGCAGCTCGACGGCCCGGTGGTGACCGCGCCCGTCGCCGATTGGTCCTTCCTCGGGGACTCGTTCGCCTGCGAGCTCGAGACGCGACCTGCCGATCCGCATTCCGTACGCGCCACCTGCTTCCAGCGCGACGGGGTGCTCTACGTGGGTTCGATCGGCGCTCCCTACAAACGCTGGCCGGCGATGGTGGCCGCCGATCCGCGTGTACGCGTCCGCCTCGACGGCAAGGTCTACGAGCGGACGGCGGTCCGCGTGACCGATCCCGCCGAGCGCACCCGGCTCCTCAGCGGCGACCCGAGCACGCCGCCGTCCGACAGCCACTGGGCGTGGCGACTGGACCCGCGGGTCTGAGGAGCCGACCCGACTTCGTCGACCCTCGGACGCGGCGTGGCGTGCGCGTTCGGATCAGCGGCAGCGCGGCAGGCGACGTGCGTTGATGTCGAGGACGCTGAGGATGGTGACGACGGCGTCGAGGTCTCGTCCGGTCTCCGCTGCCCAGACGATGACCGAGAGGTTCTCCGCGCCGGCTTCGATGAGGCCGATGACCTCGGTGACGAGCGCGCGGTTCTCATGGATCGACTCGCGCAGCACACCGAAGTCGCCACGATCGATCTCGTGGCAGCGGTGCTCGCCGCGCAGGTGTTCCAACAAGCGCATGCGGTGCGCGAGCGGGGCGGGACGGCGATGCATGACGCTACCGGTCATCATGCGAGCGTCGCGCGCGATCGTCCGTCCGTTTCGGGTCGGCCTTGCGACAACGGGCGGCCGCATGCAGTACGAGATGCTCGATGATCAGGGTGAGGATCGGGACGAACACGATGACGAGGAGCAACGCGATCAACACGACGGTGACCTCCTGTATGTGCCGCGAGCTCGGCACGGCGAGGTGCCCGGGAAGTCGTGGAGAGACGTGTTGCGGGACGTTTCGAACTCGGCGGGAGGTGGCCTGAAGTTCGAGACGTTAGATTCCCGAGCACCTCGCCTGCGAACTGGCAGTGCACGTCACGTGCCGCCCCGCGGAGCGCGAGAGTTCAGCGATGGCGATCGTGCGACCGCGTGTCGTTCCGACTCGCGGGTCGGAACGACACGCCGTCACCCTTGGGCGTAGCGCTCGAGCTTGCGGTAGAGGGTTTTGCGGCCGACCTTGAGGATCTCGGCGGCCAGCGTCTTGTTTCCCGCGACGCTCTCCACGACCCGCAG
>JBGOSW010000189.1:0-9255 GCA_041476145.1 Binatia bacterium | reverse complement strand
GATGAAGGCCCATTGCTCGTCGAGTTCGATCACGTTGACGTTCAGGTCGCGCAGCATGCCGTCCAGGAGGCGACGGCAGCCGTCGCCGACGCGGACACCAAGCCGCATGATCGTGTCGCGGTGACTGTCGATCAGGCGCTCAGTGGCGCGGATCGAACAACCCTCGGTGAGCGCGGCAATCGCGCGCACCTGCTTCTCTACGGGTAGAATGTTCATCGCAGGCTCCTTTCCAACGCCCACGGGGACCGTGCTACGCTCAGGCTGTTCGAGGGCCTTGCGCGATGCGAGTCGCGTGGGGTTACCGGCCCCGCTCCGGTTTGCGCCGGGGCGGGGCTTTCGTTTGTGCGGGGGACGCGTCGCCGGACGGCGGGCGCACGGGTGCTAGTGGGGTCACTAGAAGTATGCCGCGTGCGCGACGTTTCGTACGGCGCTTTCTTCGCACCGACGCTTCTCGTCGCGGGCCGGCGTTCGACAACCAGCCAGCGCAGCAACCAGGCTGGTAGTAACCCTGACAACCAATGCGTGATCCGTTGCACGCACGCCTCCACACGGCTCGCACGAGCCTCTTTCCAATTGGCCCTCGATGTGGGAAGGTGCGGCGTCCCTGGTGGAGACGCCGGCAGCCTTCTTGGGCCGCTGTGCGAAACTTACGAATCGGCGTCGCGAGGTCTGAATCACCTTGCGGCGCCGTTCGCGTTCCAGCCCCTGAAGCGCGGTGCTAGCGCATCGGAACCTCCTTCGCGTCACGGTCGCGAATCGAGGGCGGAAGCCCGAGTGCCCGCCGCGCGAGTTCGCCGAGCGATATGCGCGCGTCGATCGCCTGGTGGCGGAGCTGGATGCGCTCGGCCTCTAGCATCGGGACGAAAATCCCAATGCGAGGGGCAACGGGCGCGTGTTCTGTGATCGGCCGTCGAGCCATCGCAACCCTCTGAGATGCGTCCGCTAACCGCGGAGCGCTGAAGGTTGGGGCGTCGTGGCCCGTCAGGAAGGGAAGTACGTAGCGCGCCTACTGAGCGCTAGATGTGCGGGGTGTACAGGATCACTGACCGCAGCTCAAGAGCGGCCGGCGCGGATTTCCGAACTAGGACACTCGCGCAATCAGCTTCGGACACTGCGCCTCGAATCAGGACAGCACCTCCGAGGCGGACGCGTTGACACCGACGGCGAAGACGTACTACCGACACGCATGAACCATCACGCGCGTCGTCTCCGACTTTTCCAGTCCTCCCTCCTCGCTCTGGTCGTGCTCCTGCTCCCCGCGTTGGCGCACGCCCACGTCGGGATCGGGCTCACCAGCGGTTGGGTGCACGGGTTCGCGCATCCGATCAGCGGACTCGATCACGTGTGCGCCATGGTCGCGGTCGGACTCTTGGCCGCGGGGCGCGGCGAACGTGCCGTGTGGGTCCTGCCGCTGACGTTCCTCACCCTGATGGCGTTCGGCGCGCTGCTCGGCATGACGGCGATCTCCGTTCCTCTCGTCGAGCAAGGCGTCGTGATGTCGGTCCTCGTCTTGGGCGTGCTCGTCGCCGCGGCGGCGCGACTTCCGCTCGTCGCCGAGGTCGTCATCGTGATGCTGTTCGCGGTGTGTCATGGGCACGTTCACGGCACGGAGATGACGACGACGGCTTCCGGCGTAGCCTACGGCGCCGGGTTCCTCGCCGGCACGGCGCTCCTGCATGCCGTCGGCATCGGCATCGCGCTGTTTCCACGCGGGATCGGTGACGTCGCAGCTGCGCGCCTTGCGGGAGCGGTGATCGCCGTCTGTGGAGTCTACCTGTATCTTGCGTAGCGCTCGGGAGCGGTCTCTCCTCGCCCGCGAGCACGGAGACGGCATGAGCCGACAGCTTCGCGTGCTGTTCCTCGCGTGCCTCCTCATCGGATCGGCGGCCATGGCGCCTGCGGCCGACGCGGCGGCGAGTGATCCCGCCGCCCCGGCGCCGCTCAAGGTCGGCGTCACCTTGCACCCCTACTACTCGTGGACGAAGAACATCGTCGGCACGACCGACGTCGAGGTGCGTCCGGTGATCGCCGGTGAGATCGACGCGGGCAACTACCAGCCCTCACCCGACGACATCGTCAAGCTGAAGGACCTCGACGCGATCGTGGTGAACGGCGTCGGCCACGACGACTTCATCTTCGACATGATCAAGGCATCCGGAAACGACCGGATCACGATCATCCGTCCCAACGACGTCGTCCCGCTGTTGCGCGCCACCAACGGCGAGGGGGTGAACTCGCACACGTTCATCTCCTTCAGCAACGCGATCCAACAGACCTATGCGATCGCGCGCGCGCTCGCGACCCTACGACCGGCACTGGCCACCACCTGCCAAGCAAACGCCGCCGACTACGCTCGCCGCCTGCGCACGATCAAAGCGAACGCCGCACGCGCGCTCGCGGACGCGCGCATCACGCGCGTCGTGACGGTCCACGACGGCTACACGTACCTCATGCAGGAGTTCGGCATCGAGATCGCGGGCGTCGTCGAGCCGGCGCACGGCCTCGTACCGTCGGCCGCCGAGCTCGAGCGGATGGTCGATCTGATGAAGCGCGAGAAGATCCTCGTCGTGTTCAGCGAGGAGGGCTTCCCGAAACCATTGCTGAACGTCCTTGGCGAGTCGACGGGCGCGCGTGTGTACATCATCAGCCACATCGCCCGCGGCGCGTATACCGCCGACGAGTTCGAGCGCACGATGCAGAGCAACGTCGACGTCATGATCCAAGCGTTGGTGCGGGACGCGACCGCGACTCTCGCCCCGTGCTACCGAGTGGCGGCGCTCGACGCCGTCGATACGCTCGTGCGATAGAGACGGATGACGCCCGGACGGGAGCCCATGGCACAGACCAAGATCCAGAGCGTGCTCGCCCCTGAGCCGCGAAGCGCCGAAGCGCTCGCTGGCATACCTCCTCCCAATCTCGATTCGCCCGCTCTCTACCTCAACCGCGAGCTCACCTGGCTCGCGTTCAATCAGCGCGTTCTGCACGAGGCGATCGAGGCCCGGAATCCGCTGCTCGAGCGCGTCAAGTTCCTCGCCATCACGGCCTCCAATCTCGACGAGTTCTTCATGAAGCGGATCGGCGGCCTGAAGCACCAAGTTGCCGCGGGCATCCAGGAGCCAACCGTCGACGGACGCACTCCGCAGCAACAAATCACCGAATGTTACGCGGAGATTCATGGCTTCGAGCGGCAGCAACGGGCGCTCCTCGTCGAGCTGATCGGCCTCCTCGCGGAACACGACATCCACGTCAGCGCCTATGAACGCCTGTCTCCGGCCGAGCAACGCGCGTTGCGCGAGCAGTATTTCAAGAACGTCTTTCCGCTGGTGACTCCCCTGGCGATCGACCCCGCGCACCCGTTTCCGTTCATCTCGAACCTCTCGATGAACCTGCTCGTCACGGTGCGCTACCCCGGCGAGGTGGATCCCCTGCTGGCGCGGATCAAGGTACCGATCGGGACGGGGATCCCGCGGTTCCTCCTGGTGAGCGGCCGCCGCTGCTTCGTGCCGCTCGAAGACGTCGTGGCGCACAACCTCGATCTCTTGTTCCCGACGATGGAGATCGACGCCTGTGAACTCTTTCGGGTGACGCGCAACGCCAACGCCGAGCGCGACGAAGACGAGGCCGACGACCTTCTGGCGATGATCGAGTCGGAGCTACGCGAGCGCCGGTTCGCGCCCATCGTGCGCCTCGAAGTGAGCGCGGGCATGCACGCCGCGCGCCGCGGCATGCTCGCCGCCGAATTCGGCTTGAACGAATCGGCCGACGTCTTCGAGGTCGACGGGATGCTCGCCAGTCGGGACGTGATGGAGCTCGTCGCGCTCGATGATCCGACCTTGCACGATTCGCCGCATCGCCCCGTCGATCATCCGCGGCTGCAGGACACGCGCAACATCTTCCACATCATCCGCGATGCCGGCTCGATTCTGCTCCAGCACCCCTACGAGTCGTTCGCGACGTCGGTCGAGCGCTTTCTGCGCGAGGCCAGCAAAGATCCGAAGGTCCGCGCGATCAAGATGACCCTCTACCGCACCTCGAGCGATGCCAAGGTCATCGAGTACCTGCTCGACGCCGCACGCAACGGCAAGCAGGTGGCCGTGGTCGTCGAGCTGAAAGCGCGTTTCGACGAGGCGGCGAACATCCAGTTCGCGAGTCGTCTGGAGGAATTCGGAATCCACGTCACCTACGGCGTGGTCGGCTTGAAGACGCACTGCAAGGTCATCCTGGTGGTGCGCCAGGACTACGACGGCCTGCGACGCTACGCGCACGTCGGCACCGGCAACTACCATCCCGGGACGGCGCGACTCTACAGCGACCTCGGCCTGCTCACCTGCGACGACGCGATCGGCCACGACCTCACGGAGCTCTTCAACTACCTGACGACCGGCTATCGACCGAAGCGCGCCTACCTCAAGCTGTTGCCGGCGCCGACACTGCTCAAGAAAGCGCTGCTCGCGAAGATCGACCGGGAGATCGCCTCCCACACCCCCGCGTCACCCGGTCTCATTCGATTCAAGATGAACGCCCTGGAAGACGCGGACATCACCCGCGCGCTCTACCGAGCCTCGCAGGCCGGCGTCCGCGTCGAGCTCATCGTACGCGACACCTGCCGCTTGCGGCCCGGCATCCCCGGACTCTCCGAGCACGTCCGCGTCGTCAGCCTCGTCGGCCGCTTCTTGGAGCACGGCCGCATCTACTATTTCCGCAACGGCGGCGCGGAAGAGTACTTCATCGGCTCCGCGGATTGCATGAAGCGCAATCTCGAGAGCCGGGTGGAGGTGGTCGTGCCGGTGGACGATCCCGGCTCGCGCAAGGAGCTCCACGAGATGCTCGAAGCGCAGCTGGCGGCGAACGACGACGCCTGGGAGATGCAGTCCGACGGAACCTACGTGAAGCCGGCGGCGAACGACGCGGCGAAAGGCTGCCAGCAGACGCTCGTCGAGCTCGCCGAGAAACGCCAGCGTGGGGCGAGTCGACTCCGCAAGCGCCGCCCCAAGGGATTCGCGCGGCGCGCGACGCGCTGATCGGATCGCGCATGCCAGAGAGCGACCCGAACGTGGATCAGGGCGGCGTGACGTTGCCGAGCCCGAGGAACTCGTGCAGCCGCGGCGTCTGGTTTTCGAGCATCTGATCGACACGACACTCGTGGAGCCGCGCCGCGCAGGTGCCGACGTCGGCGAGGGTCGCGAGCGTCGGGACACCGAGGGCCGCGCAGGTCGTGGCGTTTGCCGTGAAGCCGACGCCCGCCGGCGCGAGGACACCACCGACGGCCACCGCCGGCGCGCCGCAGCTCTTCGCGATCGCAGCGGTGAGCGCCGCCTCGACGCCCTTCCCGGGCGCGGTGAGCTTGGCGAGAAGTTTCCCGCACTTCGTGCGTGCCTTCGGCAGACATTTCGGATCGGCCGGTTTCTGCTGGACGCAGACGGCGACGGCACCGGCGCAGCCTTGGAGAATGCCCTGCTTCTTCTTGACGAACTTCGTCCCGGCCTTGACGAAGCTCGTCTGACACTTGACGGCGGCCTTGCCCTCGACCTTCGGCGTGCCGAGGTGCGCGCCGCCGGCGTCGAAATTGCCGTCGAGGCAAGGCAGCTCGGTCGCGACGTCGACGCCGAGGTCCGCGAGCAGCTCGCCCGCACGCGGCGTCTCGGCGCCGACGACCTTCTCAGCGCGGCACTCGTGCTGGCGCTGAACGCAGAGCGCGACGTCGTCGACGGAGTCGAGTGTCGCGACGCCGCGCTCGGCGCACGAGATCTCCTCGGCGGTGAAGCCGAGGCCGGTCGCGCCGAGGAGGTCGGCTGCCTCGAGCGCGGGCGGACCGCAGCTCTTGCCGATCGCCGCCGTGAGCTTGGTGCGATCGGACACGATGCCGGCGAGTGCCTTGTCGCACTTGGCGGAGGCCTTCACCAAGCACGCGTCGACGCCGGGTTGCTTCTGGACGCACGCGAATGCCGGTCCGAGACATGCCTGCAGCCGCTTGAGCTTCGACGCGGCGAGCTTCGCGCCGGCTTTGCCGACGGCCTTCTGGCACTTGAGCGCGGCCTTGCCGAGCGTCTTCGGGTCGGGAAGGCCGACGCCCTGGCCGTCGGCGAAGGGCGCGCAGTCGGGATCGTCACGATCGACCATGCCGTCGCCGTCATCGTCGACGCAGTTGTCGCAGATCTCGGGTGTGACGACGGCGGTGCACATCGGAGCCGCGGCGAAGCTCGAGGGGCCGACGGCGTAGAGATCGCGCGTGACGTCGCTGTCGGCGGCGAGGAGCGCCTCGTCGGAATTGAAAAACACGATGTCGCCGTTCGCGGCGGTCCCGCCGAAAAAGGTCGTCTTGTTGGCGGTACCGGCGGCGCGGAGCGTGAGCGTCGCGCCGCTGCGCTCGTAGACGTCGACGCCGCTGTCGGTGTCGGCGGGAAGCAGGCTCTCGGCGGTGCGGAAGAAGACGCGCGTCGCATCGCTCGTCGCCGCCTTGAAGACGGCGGGAACGTCGGCGGTCCCCGGCGACAGCAGCGTGATGGTGCCGTTGTCGTTCTCGTAGACGTCGGTGGTGATGTCGGTGTCGCCGGCGACGAGTGGTTCGTCGGTCTCGAAGATCACGCGCGAGAGGTCGGCCGAGGCGGCCCGGAACGTGACGTCGACGTCGTTGGTACCGCCGGAGAGCAGCGTCAGGACGCCGTTCTCGCGCCGGTAGAGGTCGATGCCCTGATCGACGTCGGCGGGCAGGAGCGCGGCGGCGGACGAGAGCAGCACTCGGCTCCCGTCGGACGAGGCCGCGACGAAGGTCACGACTCCGAAATCGGTGAGACCGTTCGGGCTGCGTTCGTAGAGATGCGCGATCGGAATGCCGCCCGCCGGCGGCAGCAGCTTGTCGCTCGTGAAGTAGACGTGCGTGCCATCAGCGGAGGCGCCCGCGAAGAACGTACTGAAGTTGAACGTGTTCGGAACCGATGCCGATATGAGCTTGAACGTGCCGTTCGAGCGCTCGTAGACGTCGAAACTGAGATCGGCGTCCGCGGCGACGAGTGCCTTGTTCGTGCTGAACCAGACGCGGCTTCCGTCGGCGGATGCCCCGCCGAACAACGCGAAGCCGCCGCTGCTGCCAGGCAGGTCGGGGCCCGACACCAGCGTGAGCTGCGCGCCGTGGCGCTCGTAGGTATCAAACGTGGCGTTGTTGTCCTCCGGAAGGAGCGCTTCCTCGGTCTGGAACCACACGTACGCGCCGTCCGGCGTCGCCCCGGCGAAGAGCGCCGCCTTGCCTCCCGAGCCGTCGGAGACGACGCGGAGCACACCGTCCGTCCACTCGTAGACGTCCAATTCGCTGTCGCCGTCGCCGGTCCCGGGCAGCGCCTCGGTGGTGTCGAAGACCACGTGCATTCCGTCGCTGCTGATGGCGTCGAGATTGACGTCGACGTTGGCGGTACCGCCGGAGACCAGGCGGAGGCCGTCGGTGGTGATCTCGTAGATGTCGACGGCGGTGTCGACGTCCGCGGCGACGAGCGCCGCGGCGGTGCTGAAGAAGACGCGGCTTCCGTCGCTCGCGGCGCCGAGGAACGTGACCGCGCCGAGGCCGCACGAGAGCAGCGACAGGTTGGTGGTGTCGGGAGCGCCGCCCGTGCCGCCCGGGTTCACGGTCTCGCAGTTGGGGTTCAGCGTGTCGCCCTGATCGGCGCGGACGACGTCGGCGTCGGCACCGCAATCGATGGTGTCGGCCTCGTTCTCGTTGCGGGCGTCGATGGTGTCGGTGCCCGTACCGCCGTGCACGGTATGCCCGCCGCCGCTCAGGATGAAGGTGTCGTCGCCGTCGTCGCCGTTCAGGGTGTTTTGAAAGCCGGTCGCGATCAGGGTGTCGTTGCCGTCGCCGCCGCTCGCCATGCCACTGCCCAGCAGGGTGATGCGGTCGTTGCCGCCGTCGCCGTTCACCGTGTTCTGGGAGCCGCCGACCATGACGTCGTTGCCGCCGCCACCGGAGAGCACGATGCTCCCACCCGGCCTCCCGATCATGACATCGGCGAAGGGTGATCCGATGACCCGGGTCACGTGCGACACGTCGTCGGTGTCTTCACCGGTCGCGACGCCGGAGCGGAGGTTGACGTGCACGGGCCCCGGCGCACCCGCGTAGGAGACCGTACCGCCGAAGAAGGTGTCGTTCCCCGGACCGCCGACGAGAATCGTCGCGACGTTCAGCGCCGTGAGCTTGTTGTTACCGTCGTTGCCGGTGATCGCGTCGACGTTCGGGCCGCCGAACGCGTTTTCGACGTTGGCGGCTTGACCGGGCGCGCCGGTCTGCACGATCTGCCGCGCGGCACCACCGCTCGGCCCGAGGCGCACCAGCTGATTGTCGCTGCGGAGATCGATCGTCACCACGTCGCCGGCGACGCAGCCCATGGGGTGGTAGAAGATCGTATCGCTTCCCTCGTCGGGAAGCTCGACCACGGTCTTGGTCTCGAGAACCGCCGATTGCCGGCACGCGAACTGGTAGGTGTCGTCGCCCGGCCCGCCCTCGTAGCGGTCGTTGCCGCAGTCGACGAAGGGCAGCCCCCCCGCACGAAGAAAGTCGATGTTTTCGTTGAAGGTGTCCTTGCCGGGACCGCCACGATAGACGTCGTCGCCCTCGCAGTCGAAGAAGATGTTGTCCTTGGCGTTGCCCGTGCCGACGTCGTTGCCGACCGTGCCGTTGATGAATTTGAACGACGCCATGGTCGCGGCGTCGGCCTTCACCACCATGAGACCCGAAAGGTCGTGCGCGATCACGCCGGCGCCGAGTCCGTTGGTCAAGTCGAACATGATCGGATCGCCAGCCGCGAGGTGCGAGAAATCGAGGATATTGTCGCCGTCGGGGTCGATGATGGTGTCGGTGCCGTGGCTGGCCTGGCCGAAGACGTAGTAGTCGCGATCGATGCCGCCCTGGAGGGTGTCGTCGCCGCCGCGCCCGGCGAAGGTCGTCGTGATGCTGCCGATGACATCCGACGGGGCGAAGCCGCGAATCGTGTCGTTCCCCGATCCGCCGACGACGTTGTTCGGTCGAAAGGTACTCGCCGGGTCGAGCTTGAGGATGCGGTTCGCGTGGCTCGCAATGGCGGCGGGGTCACCGCCGACGCCGCCGTTCAGGTCGACGGTGACGGGGGTCGTGACGTCGAACACCAGGGTCGTTTCCCCCTCCACCTTGATCGTGTCGATCTCCGCCGACGGTGCCGGCCCGAGGCGGAGAATCGCGAGACCCACTCGCAGCGCGAGCGTGTCGCTGCCGCCCCCGGGCGTATCATCCTC
>JBGOSW010000188.1:0-9256 GCA_041476145.1 Binatia bacterium | reverse complement strand
TTCGTGCGCATCGCCCATCGCGGCGCCTCCGGCCGCGCGCCCGAGAACACCTGCGCCGCGTTCGCCGCCGCGCTCGCGCTCGGTGTCGACGCGATCGAGCTCGATTGCCAGCTCTCCGCCGACGGCGTGCCGGTCGTGATCCACGACGAGACGCTCGAGCGGACGACGAGCGGGATCGGCCCGGTTGCGGTGAAGCGTTGGGACGAGCTCGCGGTGCTCGATGCCGGCGCCTGGCGCGGGCCGGCGTTCCGCGGCGAGCGCATTCCGCGGCTCGCGGACGTGCTGACGCAGCTCGACGGCCGTGTCGTCTTGAACGTCGAGATCAAGAGCGCCGGCGACGTCGGCGCGATCGAGGCGCCGCTGGTCGCGCTCGTCGCCGCGCACGACGCGCTCTCGTGGGTGCTCTTCTCGTCGTTCCACGAGGCGGCGGTGCGGAACGTGCGCGCCGCCTCGGCCGACGCCGCCCTCGGCATTCTCTGGGACCGGCGGCCCGCCGCCGGCGCGCTCGCGCTCGCCGACGAGCTCCACGCCCGTTGTATCGTGCCGAGCCGCCGTCTGGTGACACCCGAGCTGATCGCGGCCGCGCACGCGCGTGACCTCGGCGTCTGGGTGTGGACGGTGAACGAGGTCGCCGAGATGCGCCGACTGGCCGCGGCCGGCGTCGACGCGCTCTTCAGCGACTATCCGGAGCGCTCCGCGGACCTCTGAGCGCGTCCGTTCGCGCCCGAGCGCTTGCCGGAACTCTCGGCGCGCCCGTTCGGACGCTCGCGCGTGTCCGTCTGGCCGCGTGGGCCGACGACGGCGAGCGTGTAGGCGCTGAGGTTGAAGTAGCCGCGCGCCGCCGCCTGCACCGCCGCGGGCGTGACTCTCGCGAGTGCCTCGCGATAGCGATCGCCGCCGTCGATGCCGAGACCGTAGAGCTCGTTGAAGGCGAGCTCGTCGCCTTGCGCGGTGTTCGTCTGCAGCGAGATCTCGTAGCTGCCCAGGAGGTACTTCCGCGCCTGCCCGAGCTCGGCGGCGCTGATCGGCTCGTCGCGCAGACGCGTGAGCTCGATGAGCACGCCGGCCACGGCGCGCTCGACGACGCTCGGATCGCACGCGAAGTAGACGCCGAAGACGCCGGGATCGACGCCTTCGGAGGCGAACGCGGAGACCGAGTAGGCGAGGCCTTGGCGATCGCGGAGCTCGAGGAAGAGTCGCCCGCCCTGGCGCGACAGCACCGCCTCGAGCACTTTGAGGACGGCGCGGTCCGAGTCGGTGACGCGTCCGCCGCGCATCCCGAGCACGAAGTGCGTCTGCTGGCGCTCGAGGTGGCGGGTGACCCGCCGCACGCGCGACGGCGGCGCCGCCGCGAGCGGACGCGGAAGCGGACGCGGGATCGGCAGATCGCCGAGCGCCGCCTCGAGACGGTCGAGTGTCCAGCGGGCGTCGAGATCGCCGACGGCGGAGACGACGAGACGGCTCGGCGCGAGCAGGCGCCGGTAGTAGCTGACGAGCGCCGGGCGCGTGAAGCCGCTGATCGTCGCGCGCGTCCCGAGCACCGTCAGGCCGTAAGGGTGCTGCGGGAAGTGCGCAGCGTAGAAGAGCTCGAGCGCACGCTGCGCCGGCTCGTCGTCGCGGTTGGCGATCGCGACCAGGAGCTCGCGCCGACGCTTCTCGACCTCTTCGGCCGGAAACGTCGGATGCCGCAGCACCTCGAGGAAGAGCTCGATACCCTCCTCGGCGTGGCGCGCGATGAACTGACCGCGCAGCCCGAAGGAGTTGCGTCCGGAGAAGCCGTCGAGATTGCCGGCGAGCGACTCGACGGCGCGCGCGAGGCTCTCGCGCGAGTGATGCCGGCTGCCGCGCGTGGTCAGCCCGGCGAGGAAGTTGTTGACGCCGTTGGTCTCGACGCGCTCGAGGAGGAGGCCGCCGAGCACCGCGGCGCGCAGCGCGACGAGCGGCGCCGCGTGGTGCTCCTTCACCACCAGGCGCACGCCGTTCTCGAGCGTGCGGGTGTGGATTCCGGGTCGCGGGTTGGCGCGCGGCCGCGCCGCCGAAGCGGCGCGCGACCCGCGCGTCGCCGCCGGCGCCGGCGCCGGCGCGGCCAATGCGGTGGCGAGCGCGTGCGGCGTCGGCGCCAGGCGCGCGGCGTCGGGTCCGACGACGACCGCGACCAGGTTCTGCGCTTGCAGATACGTGTGCGCAACGCGCTGAATGTCCTCGCGCGTCACCGCCGCGAGGTCGCCGAGGTAGCGGGTCTCGTAGTCGGGATCGCCGAACACGCATTGCGAGTAGCCGAGAAGGCGCGCCTGTCCTTGCATCGTCTCCTTGCGATACACGAACTCGCTCTCGAGGTTGCTGCGGGCGCGCGTCAGCTCGGCGCGGCTCACCATGTCGGTGCGCAACGGCACGAGCGCGCTCAGGAGTTCGCGCGTCGCGACCGCGATCTTCTTGCGCTCGAGCGAGGCGAGGAGGACGAAGAGCCCCGGATCCTGCGGCGTGTAGGCGAACGCGGAGACCGAGTTGACGAGCTCCTTTTGCGCCTCGAGGGTGCTCACCAGGCGCGTGCTCTCGCCGCCCGCGAGGACGTAGGCGAGGAGATCGAGCGCGACCGCGTCGGGATCGTGCGCCGATGGTACGCGGAAGCCGAGGAGGAGATGGTGCTCCTGCACCGCCATGGCGATGGCGGTGGTGCGCATCTCGAGCTGCGGCGGTTCGACGGCGCGCGCACGCGCCGGAAGCGGCGCCGCCTGCCAGCCGTCGAAGGCGGTGGTGACGTGGGTGCGGACGGCCTCGAGGCTGACGTCGCCGACCACCACCAGCACGACGTTGTTCGGGCGGTACCAGCGGTGGAAGAAGTCGAGGACGCGGCCGCGGTCGAGCGCCTCGATGGTGTGGCGCCAGCCGATCACCGGCCGGCCGTAGGGGTGGTTCTTGAAGCTCAGCCGGAAGAGGTCGGTGTAGGCGCGCGACACCGGCATGTCCTCCGACCGCTTCCATTCCTCGAGGACGACGTTCAGCTCGCGCGCGAGCTCGTCGGCGTCGAAAGTGGAATTGCGGAGCGCGTCGGCGAGGATGTCGAGGCCGGTCGCAAAATACCGCCCGGCGAGGACCAGATGGTAGACCGTGTGATCGGCGGTGGTGAATGCGTTGATGAGCCCGCCCGACGACTCCACCTCGGCCGCGATCTGACCGACGCCGCGTCGCGCGGTGCCCTTGAAGAGCATGTGCTCATGGACGTGCGCGACGCCCGCTTCGACCTCGTGCTCGTCGGCGGCGCCGACTTTCACCCATGCTTGCAGCGCGACGACCGGCGCGAAGTGATCCTCGCGCACGATCACCTGCATGCCGTTCGCGAGTGTGAAGCTCTCGGTACCGGCGGCGCCCGGCCCACCGGCGTGTCGCGCGACGACGACGGGCCGCGTGCGTTCGGATTTTCTTGACTCCATGTCGATTTTATCTAAAGGTACCGACGCGTTCCGCAAACCACTCCAAGCTTCAACGGAGGGGGGTGAACTATTGCATGGCCGGAGTCAGGGTCAAGGACAACGAACCTATCGAAAGCGCCATCCGGCGCTTCAAGAAGCAATGTGAGAAGGCGGGCATCCTCGCCGAGCTGCGCAAACGAGAGCACTACGAGAAGCCGAGCGTGAAGCGAAAGAAGAAGGCGCTCGCCGCCAAGAAGCGGGCGCTCCGGCGCGCGAGTCGAACGCAGCACGCGTGAGCATCACGGGCCGGCGGCGGCGTTCGGCCGCGCCGGCCCGTCGCAGTGACACTGTCGAAATCTGAACGTTGGACGAGCGGGTGGGGTGGATGCGGAGGCGGATGACCTACGGGAACGGGGCGTGCGGGTGTGAATCGGATCGACGTGGTCCTCGCGATCGTGCTTGCCGCCTTCGCCGCGCGTGGCTTCTGGCGCGGGTTTTCCCGTGAGTTTTTCGGGTTCGTCGGGCTGATCGGCGGACTCGTCATTGCCGCGGCGAGCTATGCGGCCGCGGTGCCGCACCTCCCGGATGCCGTACCCGAGCGCATCCGCCCGATCGTCGCTTTCGCGACGGTCTTTTTCGTCGTCGACTTTCTCGCCAACGTCGTCGGCGCGCTGCTGCACCGGCTCCTCGGGATCCTCTTCCTCTCGCCGGTGAACCGCGTCGCGGGCGCGCTGTTCGGCGTCGCCAAGGGCGCGGCGATGACGATGATCGCGCTCCTCCTCATCCGCGCCTACACGCCGATGCCGGCGTTCGTGAGTGAGCTCGAACAGTCGCGCATCGCCGGACGCCTGCTCGGTCTCGCCGGCGAGCTGCGCGACGATCATCTTCCGCGCGAGCGCGTGCTCCGTCTCGAGGGAGAGGGCGGTGCCCCGGTACGGCCCGCCCCCGGGTCGGTCGAGGAGTGGTGAGCGTGCGCGGGCGAATTCCCGAGGACGTCCTCCTCCAGGTGCGCGAACGCGCCAACATCGTCGAGGTCGTCGGTGCGCACGTCGGCCTCCGGCGCGTCGGCCGCAATCACGTCGGGCTCTGTCCGTTTCACGCCGAGAAGACGCCGTCGTTCACCGTCAACGAGGATCGCGGCATCTTCCATTGCTTCGGGTGCGGCGCCGGCGGCAACGTCTTCTCCTTCTTGACCCGTCTCGAGGCGCTGCCGTTTCCGGAGATCGTCGAGCGGCTCGCCCGCCGCTACGGCGTCACGCTGCCCGAGCGTGACGAGGACGATCCGGCGCTGCGCCAGCGTGAAGGGCTCTTTCGCCTGAACGAACAGGCGGCGCGCTTCTTCCAGCGCGTGCTCTGGGACTCCACCGCGGCGGCGCCGGCACGGGCCTATCTCGAGGAGCGCGGGATCGGTCGCGAGGTCGGTGAGCGGTTTCTCCTCGGCTACGCGCCCGCGGGATCGGACGTCCTGGTGCGCAAGCTGCGTGCCGGCGGTCGCTCCCTCGAGTCGGCGGTGCAACTCGGGCTCGTCGCCGAGCGACGCGACAAGGGCGGCCACTACGACCGGTTCCGTGCCCGCCTGATGTTTCCGATCACCGACTCGTCGGGACGCGTCGTCGGCTTCGGCAGTCGCAGCGTGCCCGGGACGCCGAGCGCCGGCGGCGACCTGCCGAAGTACATCAACTCGCCCGAGACGCCGCTCTACCGCAAGGGCGCCCACCTCTATGGTCTCGCGCTCGCGCGCGACGCCATTCGCCGCGCCGACCGCGCGCTCGTCGTCGAGGGATACTTCGACGTGCTCGCACTCGCGCAGGCGGGGATCGGGCACGTGGTCGCGTCGCTCGGTACGGCGCTGACGCTCGCGCAGCTCCAGGTCTTGAAACGCTTCACGCGCAACGTCATCGCCTTCTTCGACGGCGACGCCGCCGGGCAAGCGGCCGCGGAGAAGAGCCTGCCGACCTTTCTCGAGGCGGGACTCTGGGGTCACGCCGCGTTCCTTCCCGCCGGCGACGACCCCGACACGTTCGTGCGACGCGAGGGACAGGACGCCGCGCTCGCGCTCCTGGCGCGCGCGACGCCGCTCCTCGAATTCTACCTCGATCGCGCCGTCGTGCCGACGAGCACGCCCGCCGAGCGCGCGCAGGTCGCGCAGCGCGTGGCCGGCTGGCTCGGCAAGATCGGTGACCCCTTCGAATACGACATCACCGTCCGCCGCGCGGCCGAGCGTCTCGGCCTCGGCGAGGAGATGCTACGTCGCCAGCCGGCGCGCGCGGCTGGGAGGCCGGCGACGCCGTCGACCGCCAGGGCGCCGGGTCCCGAGGCGCTCCTCGTCGAGCTGATGCTGGCGCATCCGGCGGCGATCGCGCGCGTCGACGCCGGCGACGGCGTCGCGCTCTTCACGGATCCGCTCCTCCGCTCGCTCGCCGATGAGATCGTCGCCACCGCGCGGCGCGGCGATGCCGTCGATCCCGCGACGCTGCTGTCGCGGCTCGACGATGCGACCGCGGCGCGCATCGCCGGGCGGTTGCTCGAGGACACCGCGACCGACGGCGACGACCGCGACGCGACGCTGACGAAGCTCGTCGACGACTGTCTCGCCAAGCTGCGGGCCGACGCGACACTTCCGGTTCGCCAGGCGCTGCTGCGCCGCATTCGTGTCGCCGAGATGGACGGGGACGTCGCCGCCGTCGAAGAAGCGCAGCGTGAGCTCGAGCAGGTCAAACGGAGCGCGGCGCGCTAGGACGGCGATGGAGCTCCGCGAGCACAAGGAGATGCAGCAGCTCATCGCCCTCGGCAAGGCGAAGGGCTTCGTCACGCTCGAGGACGTGAGTCGCTATCTGCCGTCCGATTTCCTGTCGCGCGAGCGCATCGATCACGTCCTGGCGCTCTTCGGCGAGCTCGAGATCGCGGTCGTCGAGGAAGAGGAACCCGACGTCGAGCCCCTGGCCGAAGTCGTGGTCGATCACGCCGACACGCTCGATGCGGTGGAGGAGGAGGTGGGGAAGGAGGCCGAGACGCTCGACGACGTCCTTCCCGCGAGCGCCGATCCGGTGCGGCGCTATCTGCACGATATCGCGCGTGTCCCGCTGCTCGGCCGCGAGGGCGAGGTCGAGCTCGCGCAACGGGTCGAGGAGGGGACGGCGCAGGTGCGGGACGCGGCATTCGCGTCGCCGTTGGCGGTCGCCTACGTCTGCGACCTCGCGGACCGGCTCGAGCGCGGTGAGATCACGATCGACGCCGTCCTCGGCGAGATTGAGGACGAACACGAGGACGCGGCCGCCGTCCTCGAGCGCACGCGGCGATTTCTCGCCGGCGTCGCGCGGGTGCGGCTCGCGTCGAGCGGCGGACGCGCGACCGCGCAGACGGCGCGCGCGCCGCGCGAGCGCGGCGTCGAGGCGGTGGCGGCGCTCGGCCTCGGGCGCCGGCACTTCGCGGCGATCGTCGGCTCGATTCGCTCCGCCGCGGCGGCGGCCGAGCGCTGCCATGCGCCGCTGCGACGCTACGAAGACCGTTACCAATGCCCGGCGATCGACTTGGCGCGCTTCGCGCACGCGATCGAGCTCGAGCGCCGCGGCGGCCGCCCCTCTCCGCGGCTGCGCGACGCGCAACGCTTCTTCGCGCGCCATCGGGTCGCGGCGACGGACGTCGCGACGCTCGCCGTGGAGATCAAACAGGCGCTCCGCGAGCTGCGCGTGGTGGAGCGCAGCGCCGGCGTGCCGGCGCGCGAGCTCGCGCGCGTCGTCGGCGTCATCCGCGAGGGCGAGCGGCGCGCCGAGGAGGCGAAGACGCGGCTCGTGGAGGCGAACCTGCGGCTCGTCGTGAGCGTCGCCAAGCGCTACGCGCAACGCGGCTTGCCCTTCCTCGACCTGATTCAGGAGGGGAACATCGGCCTCATGCGCGCCGTGGAGAAGTTCAACTATCGGCTCGGGTACCGTTTCTCCACCTATGCGACGTGGTGGATCCGCCAAGCGGTGACCCGTGCGATCGCCGACCAGGCGCGGACGATCCGCGTCCCCGTTCATATGATCGAGGCGCTCAACAAGCTGACGCGCACGATGCGCATCATGGTGCAGGAGAGCGGTTGCGAGCCGAGCGAGGAGGATCTCGCGGCGCGGCTCGGCCTCCCGATCGAGAAGGTACGGCGCATCATCCGCATCGTGCAGGATCCGATCTCGCTCGAAACCCCGCTCGGCGAGGAAGGCGACAGGCGTCTCGGCGATCTCGTCGCCGATCCCCACGCCGTCTCACCCGCCGACGTGGTCGCGAACATCCATCTACGCAATCAGGCCGCGCGTGCGCTGTCGTCGCTGTCGCCGCGCGAGGAGCGTATCCTCCGCATGCGCTTCGGCATCGGCGAGGGCGTGGACCACACGCTCGAGGAGGTCGGGCAGGCGTTCGCCGTCACGCGCGAGCGTGTTCGCCAGATCGAGTCGAAAGCCCTCCGCAAGCTGCGCCATCCGATGCGGCGCCATCATCTCCGCGACTTCTACGGCGACTGAGCGGCGCCGTCGCGCCGACCGTATCCCGCATGTTTTGACGCGCGCGGCTGCGTTTAGTATGCAGCAGGAGTTGCGTGCCGTGTGGACCACACCGCTGTGATCACCGGCGGGCCCATAGCTCAGCTGGTTAGAGCGACCGGCTCATAACCGGTTGGTCCCAGGTTCGAGTCCTGGTGGGCCCACTTCAGAGGGACCGAGGAGACCGCTTGGGGAATCAAGTCGAGCTGCTGGTGAACCTGCAAGTCATCGACCAGCAGCTCCGTGAGCGCACAGAGGCGATCGAGGCCCTTCGTCAAGGGCTCGCCGAGATCGAGAGTGAGTTCGCCGGACAGCGGAAGTTGCTCGAGACTTGCCGCGCCGAGCGCATCGAGTTCGAGGCCCGCCGCCGCGACCTCGAAGGCACGCTGAACGACGAAGAGAGCAAGATGAAAGACCGGCGGATGCGACTGAACCGCATTCGCAACGAAAAAGAGGCCTCGGCCGTTCGCCGCGAGATCGAGGTCGGCAAAGAGGGCAACCAGAAGATCGAGGAGGATCTGATGGTCGTCTTCGAGGCCCTCGACGTCGTCAACGCCCGCGAGAGCGAGCTGCAGCGCGACTACGACGCGATCGAAGCGCGCCGTGCCGAGCAGCAGGCGAAGGTCGACTCCGAGATCGTGACGCTCTCCGCCGGCCTCGACGAGGCGCGCCGGCGCCGCGACGAGCTCGCCGCCGACATCGACGCCGAGCTCCGCCGCCGATACGAGGCGATCTTCATCCGCCGCCGCGGCCTTGCCGTCGTCGAGGTACGCGGCGGCACCTGCCAAGGCTGCCACATGCGCGTCGCCCCGCAGCTCTCCAACGAAATCCAGCGCAATCAGCGCGTCATCGTCTGCCCGAACTGCCACCGCATCCTGTTCGCCCGCAACGAAACCAACGCCACCGCGTGACGCCGGCGGCCGAGCGGGGCCCATCTGCTGCGTTGCTCCCTCGTTCGCTTGTGCGGCGTAGCTAGCGCTACGCCTCCGCGCTCACTCAGTCGCGCCTTGCATCTGGACCCCGCTCGACCGCCGGCCGGGCCGTCTTGCTGACTGTCGTGGGGGTGCGCGGCGGCTTCGCCGCGCGCACGACAGTGGATGCGCGGCGCGTCCCGCGCCGCGCCACCTATGCTTCTCCGGTACAGTTGGGAAGTGCGTTTGCCCGTGCGACGGACAACCGGCCCAAAGGGCCGGAGAGCGTGCTACGACGGACGGATCGTGATACGAGCGGTCACGGTAGACTGTCGGCTGCCGAGCGTGCCCCTGATGCTTGGCGCGAGGATGCGAACGCGGAGGCGTAGCTATAGCTACGCCGCACAAGTGAGCGACCGAG
>JBGOSW010000187.1:0-9263 GCA_041476145.1 Binatia bacterium | reverse complement strand
CGTTCAGCTCGGTCGAGCGTACGCACGTTCCCGGCGCCGACACCGTGCCGAACGCTGCCGAGAAGGCGGAGCGCGCGCCGGTGGCATCCATCGCCTCGACGGAGAGGAAGTGATCGGCCGGCCCGACCGGGAGTGGGGACGCGGGGTCCGGATTCGCGAAGCGTGATGCGAGACTCGCGCACTCGCTGTTGTCGCGCGCTTGGTAGTCGAGCATCGTGCCGGAGCGGAGCCGGGTGTTGCCGGCGGAGCAGAAGAAGAGGAAGTCGCTGCGGCCGCCGGCGCTCGTCACGAATTGATTGAGCGACGTGAGCAGCGTGTCGGCGAGCGTGTCGACCTGCTTTCGCTGCGTCGGATTGGCCGGGCCTGCGGGCGCTGCGGGGTTCACCAGCGCCGTGACGGGATCGATCATGTTGCTCGCGTACGACGCGGACCAGCCGGCGCTGTTGTTGACCACGCGGACGAGCCGCTTCGTGTTCAGCATGCGGACGAGTGTGTCGATCAAGCTGCCCGAGAACGCCGAGCCGCGCGAGTGGATCGTGAGCGGCCGCGGATTCACGCCCTCGACCCCGGTGTTGTTGGCCCACAGCGCCGACACGATTCCTCCAATCATCGTCGCGTGATTGCTGCCCGCGAACCCCGTGACAGTCTGGACGTTGGGCGCGAGATCGACGTGGAGTGCGCTCACCAGCGTGTTGCCCATGTTCTCGTCGCTCTCGAGGATGAGCGCCTCGGGGCGGACGGCGTCCGCGAAGCGGGCATGGCTCACGCGCGCCGCGTAGTCGAAGAGGTTCCATGCCTGCGGCATGCGAATCGTCTTCAGGCCCCAGTTGCCGGAGCCCTGCACGAGCGGGACCTCCCACGTCCACTGGTTGTTGCTGGGATTCACGTTGGTGGGCGGCAGACGCTCGGGCATGGTGCCCATGTTGATCGAGACCGCCGCGACGCGCGCGTCGGTCGTGAGCGCTGCCTGCGCGCCGAGGACGCGTGCCAGGTCCGAGGCGCCGGTCAGGCGCGCGAGCAGGAGCGCGCCGTCGGGGTTGCCGCCGACGATCACCGCCGGCAGCGACTGCAGGAGCGCGTTGGCGTCTCCGACCGTCGTCCCGGCGGCGAACACGAGGAGAAGATCACGCACCGAGATCGGGATGCCGTTCGGCGCGACGAGATCCTCCGGCGGGGGATCGGGGAGGTCGAGATCCGGCAGATGGTCGTTCGCCGCGTCGTCGGACGGCCCGGAGAGCATGGCGATCGGTGTCGGGCTCGCCGTCGGCGTCGGCGGGTTCACCGTGGCCGTGACGCTCGCGGTCGCTGCCGACGTGGCGGTACCGCTGGGCGTCGGTGTGCGTGCGGGGGTGGCCGTTAGCGTCGCGCTCGGTGTCGGGGTGCGGGTGGGCGTGGCCGTGCGCGTCGTGGTCGGTGTGGAGGTTCGACTCGGCGTCGGCGTGATCGAGCGCGTCGGGGTCGCCGCCGGCGTTGCGGTCGTGGTCGCGGGAACCGTCATCGTCGGCGTCGGCACCGGCAGCGACACCGGACAGAATCCGCTCCGCAAGTCTCGGCCGACGAGCGCGAGCAGCTCCGTCGCGCGCGGCGCGCGGAAGCGTAGCAGCTCCTCGACCTCGCACTCGTGCTGCCGCAGCAGGCACTCGGCGTAGGCCGCGAGCGAGTCGACGGCGGCGACGCCGAAGGCCGTGCAGTCGCCCGCGAGGAGCGCCAAGCCGGCGGCGTCGCTCGCCGCGAGCGTCGCGAAGTCGATCGCGCCGCACTTCTTGTCGAGCGCCGGCGCGAGCTTCTGCTCCGCGCTCGCGATCTTCGCGAACGCCTTGGCGCAGCTACTCTCCGCCTTCGTGAAGCAGGCGGGTGTGACCGGGTGCGTCTGCACGCAGGCGAACACGGCGTCGAGGCAGCTCGCCAGGCTCTTCGACTTGCCGGCGACGAAGGCGGCGCCTGCTTTCTTGGCCGCCGCCGCGCAGGCGACGACCGCCTTACCGGTGCCGGTCGGATCGCCGACGTCCGCGCCCGCGCCGCCGCGGTCGGGAAGGCAGGGCAACGCGTCGCGCAGCGCCGCCGAGACCGCTCCCACCCGCATCGCTTCCTGGGCGCGCGGCTCCTCGACCGAGAAGAGCTGCTCGCTTCGACAGGTCTGCTGGCGGGCGACGCACGCCGCGAGCGTGGCGGGGTCGGTCACGTCGACGGCGAAGCTCGCCATGCACTCCGGCGCGCTCGCACCGTGTCCGAGGCCGCTCGCGTCGAGGACCTCGTCGAACGTGAGCGATCCCGTGACGCACGTCTTGCCGAGGACGGTACGGAGCTGGCTCGCGGCGTCGCCGAGCGCCACGAGCGCCTTGGCGCACGCCGCACCCGCCTTGCCGGTGCACACGGGATCGCCGGGCTTCGTCTGCACGCAGCGCAAGACCGGTCCGCTGCAGTGCCCGAGCGCCTTCAGCCGCGCCGCCGTGAGCTTCGCGCCGGCTTTCTCGATCGCCTGCTGGCACTTGACGGCGGCCTTCGCGGCGAGCGGATCGCCGAGAAAGGCGGCGCGCGGCGTCGGCTCCGGCGTCGGCGAGCGCGTCGGCGTCGCGAGCGGCGTGAAGGTCGGCGTCGCCGTCGCGACCAACGTACCGGGGATGAGTTCGTAGGCGCCGATGTCGCAGCTCGGAACGGTGTCCGCGTTCCCGTCCTGCGGTCTGGCGACGCCGCGCTGATCGGTCGCGGGGCAGCTCGCGTCGTCGCCGGCGTCGACCGCCGGACTGAAGGCGGCGATCGCGCGCGTCAGCGTCGGACCGCCGTTGTCGGTGAGTGCGCCGAGGCTCGGGTCCAGACCAGTGACGTTGCCGGTGGTGTCGCCGGTGATCGTGCAGCCCGACGGGTCCTGGACGAAGTCGTGTCCCAGCGAAGTGATCGTGCCGAGGCAGTCCGGGCTGAAGGCGCTGGCGCTGTTGCCGGCGACGAGGGTGTTGCGCAGATTCACCGTGCCGCTGCCGACGTTGGCGATGCCGCCGCCGGACCCCGTCCCGTTGGCGGTGATGGTGACGTTTTGCAGCGTCGCCGTTCCCGAGCCCGCGTTCTCGAGGCCGCCGCCGTCGGTGTTGCCGAAGTTGTCGCTGATCGTGGTGTTGGTGAGCGTGAGCGTGCCGAGGTTGCGGATGCCGGGGCCGTCGCCCAAGCAACCGCCGGAGTTGCCGGCGGTGTTGCCGCTCACCGTGCTGCCGGTGACCGTCATCGTGCCGGTGTTCAAGAGGCCTCCGGCCTTGCACGGCGTGAAGAAGTAGTTGGAGTGGTTGTCGACGATCACGAGGTCCGTGAGCGTCGCGGCGCCGTTATTGGCGATGGCGCCGCCGTTCCCGGAGTTACCGGTGAACGTGCTGTCGCTGACGGTGAGCGAGCCGCTCTGGACGTAGATTCCTCCCCCGAGCGGATCGAGATTGATCAAGGGATTCGCCGGGACGACGCCGCCGCGGGCGACGTTGCCGGCGAAGGTGCTGCCCGTGACGTAGAGTGTGCCGCCGCCGACCGAGACTCCGGCGCCCTGGGCGGCGAAGCAGTCGTCGATCTCGACGTCGGTGAGGGTGATCGTCCCGCTGTGCTGCGCGATGCCGCCGCCGAGCAAGAATTGGTTGTTGCTGTTGAGGGCGGTGCCGTTCCGCATCGTGAAGGACGTGAAGGCGACCGTGGCGCCGAACACTTCGAAGACGCGATCGTTCTCCACGACCGAGTCGGGGTACCCCGGGCCGGCGACGATGATCGTCCCGGCGCGCCCCGCGCCCGTCACCGTGAGGTCGCCGGTGATGTCGAGATCACCGGTCGCCGCCCCGTCCTCGCTCCGGCCGGCGATGGTCAGCGAGTAGATCCCGGCCGGCAGCATGATCTCGTCCGCTCCCGGGAGCGCGTTCGCTTCTTGGATCGCGGCGCGCAGCGTGCAGACGTTGCCGGCGGTCGCGCAGGCGTGGTCGCCCGGGCTCACGTCGACGTTGTCCGCGGTGCTGGTGACGAGGAACGTCATCGCCGCGCTGGGGCATGCTCCGAGGATGAGCGCGACTCCGACGGCGAGCGCGACCGCGGCGCGCCACGAGGTGGACCGCGCGACACCGGAAGTGCCGCCGCGCCGCGACGGAACAGGTCGAGCAGGAGAGGTGGGTGCTCCGGGTGCCGCGATCATGAATCCTGAGCCCCGCGTAGCAGAGCGCCGCGCCGACGACTAGCCGCGACGCAGCGAAGCGCGGGGTAGTGTCCTAATTTGCTTGACGAGCAGTCCCGCTTGCGCCATGCACTCGATGCAGCGTGACGATAGCGGCTTGCTACCTGACACCTGAGGGTGTCGTGCTCGGCGCCGATAGCACCCTGTCGTATTACGTCACCGATCAAGCTGGCCAACTCACCCCCCACTACTTCAATTTCGGGCAAAAGGTGTTTGAGGTCGGCGAGGGGTCGACTCTCGGGATCGCGACGTGGGGGTTGGCGGGAGCAGGTCTCGTAAGTCACAGGACGCTCATTGCGAGACTTGCCGACGAATTCGCGACCGCGCCACCCGCGAATGTACAGGATGCCGCGAACCGCTGGGTGACGCTGTTCTGGGGGACATATTCGGTTGTCGGCGCGGCAGAAATTGCACGCGCCAAGGCGTTGGCGACGCAGCCGACTCGGACACCTGCTGAGGAAAAGGAGCTACAGAAGCTCGATGGACTTGCGGTAGGCTTCTGCTTAGCGGGGCGTGCCGGGCCGTCACGCGATCCGGCAGCATTCGAAATGCTGTTCCGTCCACGCGATGGTGGCCCGCCAACACCTCTCGCTGTGCAATTCGGTAGCTGGCGCTTCTGGGGCGCGCCTAATACTATTCAACGGCTCGTGTACGGCGTTGACGATGTGATGATCAAGGCACTTCTGGCATCGGGGCACTGGCAAGGCTCAGAGCAAGATATACGCGATATTGTCGCCGCGAACTATCCGGGCCACAACTACATTCTTCCTCTCAGGGAGGCTATCGATTTCGTATATTCAGCGATGTACGCGACCATCAAGAGTCTAAAGTTTTCCAACATGCAGCAAATATGCGGTGGCCCGATTGAGGTCGCCGTCATTACGACTGATCGCGCCTTCCGTTGGGTTCGCCACAAGGGACTAGGTGACGCGATCGGTTTCCGGGAGGGTCGCGATGGCTAAACAGCCCGAGAAGATTGTCACTGCAATAGTCGTCAGCCGCCCCGGCGACTGGGTGGAGGAAATGCACCGCCACTACCAGGAGACGGGCACCTACCGCGCGGAGGACATCCGCAAGGTGCTCGGCGACCCAATAGAGGGCGTCGGCGGACCGCCTCTGCGGGTCCACGGATTGGCCCTGGTCGTCTAGCGTCTGGGTTGAGATTTGTAGTCCGCCGCAATCGACGCACGCACCGCATCGGTCGCGGTCTTGACCGGCGGTAGCGCGAGCACCGCCACAAAGCGTCGACCTCCCTCGTCGGTCTCGTGCGCCCACGCGTAGGCCATCGTCGCGCGCGGGTGCCCGACCAGCGCAAACACCTCGACGTCGCCCTCCCATACGCCTTGCCCCTCGAATGTTTCGCGTACGTGCTCCGAACGGACGAAGTTGCTCTCGCATCCGTGGAGATCACGGATCGCACGCCGCAGCCGGTCTTGCTCGCTCATGCGGCCATCTCTACCAGGTCCTTCACGGTCAGCGCGGTAGGCGCGATCCCTGCTTCCATCGCCGGCGTGCAACGGATCGAGCGGTGGAAGCGCACGAAGTTGTAGTGCGTGAAGTGGAGATCGAGCGCCGCCCGCAGATTGGGAAGCTTCTTGCTGAACGCGTTTGTCAGTCTCGTGAGCCGTCGCACCTGCATCCGCACGGTCAAGTTCTGGCGCTCGACCAGCGACGTGCTCACGGCATCCATGTTGGGCCATCCCATCTTCTCGTCCTTCTCGACGGAGACGATGCGGGGCGGGCTATAGCGACCACGACCGGCAGGCTGTTCCTCGTAAGACTTTACAATGGTCGCGTAGTCGACATCGCGACCAAAGGCAGCCTCGACCGCGTTGATGTACGGCTCGAAGCCGTCGGTCGAGAGCTGCACGCGGTTCCTCAGCCGCGCCTTCAGATTGAGCATGAAGTCGAGGGTGTTCGCCGCCGTCCGCTTGCCCACCAACCAGCACGGGATCAGCTTCGACTCGGGATCGAGCGCGATGAACGTGTACTGGTCGCCGACGAGCCACCGATTGTCGTCGATCGTCACGTTGCGATTCTTCTTGGCGACATAGGCCCAGATTTCGTCACACTCGATGCGGGTACACGGGAGATCGCGAAGGGTGCGATCACTGTAGGCCGCGCACGCATCCGCGACGCGGACCATAAGGCGCAGGATCGTGTCGCGGTGAACGCCCGTCATCCGCTCAATACTGCGGACGCTCGCGCCTTCGACAAGCGCGGAGATCACGGCCACCTGCTTCTCGGTCTTGAGGACGTTCGCCACTGTCGCCTCCGTCTTAGCTGAGGGCGGGGGAATCGAACCCCGCTCGCGCTGCCTGCGCGAGTCCTCGACGTGTAACCGCCATCATCCGCACCAGCTTCCGGCACCCTCCGCTTTGCATGCTAGTACCCTATCGAAGGCAATTGACATTGTCAAGGAAGTTTCGTATGAATAGGCAATGCCCGACAACGAGCCTCAGGCGCTGACAACGAATCCTTTCCGTCCCGGTGCCGGCCACATGCCGCCCTACTTGGCCGGCAGAGAGCAGGAAAAGCGCGAATTTCGGCGGCTCCTCGCGCAGCAGCCTATTCTGGAAAACCTCGTGCTGACCGGACTCCGGGGGGTAGGAAAGACTGTCCTCGCCGACACGTTCCGACCGATGGCCGTGTCGGAGGGGTGGCTTTGGGTGGGCACGGACCTGTCGGAATCCGCGAGCATCAACGAACAGAGTATGTCGATCCGTCTTCTAACGGACCTAGCGGTGGCTACCTCATCGTTGACGGTACAGACGCAAGATGCACGCCGGATCGGTTTCGCGACAGATGCCATCGACCGATCGCTCACATTCGACATGCTGCGAGCGACCTATGACGCCGTTCCTGGCCTCGCGGTCGATAAGATCAAAGCCGTGCTTGGCCTTGTCAAGGCGGCCCTCGCATCGCGGCAAGATATTCGCGGGATCGTTTTCGCATATGACGAGGCGCAGAACCTTGCCGATCATGCAGACGCGAAACAATATCCTTTGTCAGTCTTGTTGGATACTTTCCAGTCGGTTCAAAAGATGGGGTTTCCGTTCATATTGGCGCTCGTTGGACTTCCGACGTTGTTTCCAAAGCTTGTCGACGCACGCACGTTTGCCGAGCGGATGTTCCATGTGATGTTCCTTGACCGCCTTACGACAGCGGATAGCCGCGAGGCCATCATCCGACCCCTGCGCGACCTGAAACAGGACGATGTACTGTCATCGGAGTCAGTTGAGACTGTCGTCGCCATGTCAGGTGGATACCCGTTCTTCATCCAGTTCATTTGCCGCGAAGTCTACGATGTCTTCGTGCAGCAGAAGCGAGCCGGCGAGCGGTTGAGCGTTCCTAATACAGAGATCATCCGCAAGCTGGACGCCAACTTCTTTGCTGGTAGGTGGGGGTTGGTAACAGATCGGCAGCGGGAGATGCTGGCGATTATCGCACAGCTACCAAGCTCCGCAGACGAGTTCACGATTCAAGAGGTCGTAGCGCAGTCGCGAAATGGCCCTGGCCGTCCTTTCAGTCCGAGTCACGCAAACCGCATGCTGGCGAGCTTGGCCGAGCGTGGGCTCGTCTACAAGGGACGCCACGGCAAGTACTGTTTCGCCGTGCCGCTGATGAACCAGTTCATCCTTCGTCAGATGGCAAGCCCGGACGAACGAATCGAAGAGAATAATGGCCAGCGTACGCTCAGGTTCCCGCGCCGGAAGGCGACTCGCAGGGGCTGATCGGCCGCCATCAAATTAGGACACTACCAAGCGCGGACGTCGCCTTGTCGATCCCCGGAAACTTCTGGTAGAAGCGGGCACTTACCCATCCCGCCTACGTACCTGTGGGGCCGTAGCTCAGTTGGGAGAGCGCTTGAATGGCATTCAAGAGGTCGAGGGTTCAATTCCCTTCGGCTCCACTCCATCTTCCCAGCACGCGGCATGTCCGCGACATCACGGCGAAGCTCCAGCATCGAGGAGGCTGAGCCGCTGTTCCCGGTCGCGATTTTCTCGTTGACGCCCGAAGGGGCACCTTGGTACGCGGGTCATGCCTACCGAAGGGGGCCCCCCATGCCGCGATCTCACCTCGTGCTCGCTCTCGTGTTCCTGACCCTCACGGCCGGTCCGGTTTCGGCCGCGCCCGTCAGCAGTGACCTTGCCTTCTCCGTGAACGGCGGCGGCTGCTACCCGACCGGAATCGCGCCCGGGCTCTTCGACATGCTCAACCTGGTGGACCCGGAGTGGGCGCCGCTGATCAACGGCAAGACCGTCGATTCGACCCCGGTGGTAGTGCATGGCACCGTCGACCAGATGCACGGGCAGGTCGGTGGCGACTTTCCGGCGACGCACGTGGAGAGCGACATGGTCGCCGAGCTCACCCTCGACCCCGCGGATGCGGATCTGGCCGCCACGGGCAATGGAGGCGCGCATCTCGGCCTCGAGTGGGAGGTCGGAGCGGTGCCCGATTGGGCGTGGGCCGGCGAGGGCGATCGCGTCGTCGCGCTCGGCCGTTACATCTTCGATTGCGGGCACCCCGACCCCGTTCCCGGTCATTGCAACGCGACGACCGGCCAGGCGTGTGTCATCACCGACGATTGTCCACTCCTCTGCTCCACCTGCAGTAAGCACGAGGCCTGCGTTGGACAGCACTTCGGATACGAATCGGAGCTCCATCCTCCGCATGCCATGGCCGCCATTCGCGACGGTCGTGGCGGCATCCCGTCCGACACCGTGGGCGCCGCTGCCGTCCCCGTCGGGCGGGCTGACGTGTACGTCAGCGCCGACGGCGGTGGTGCGGGCGATCGGTGCATTCTCACGCATCTCAGCTCGTCGTCGGGGCTCCTTTCGACCGAGTGCTTCCCGCTCGCGGAGCCCGTGGCGCCGATCAACGCCAGCAACTTCGTCTTCGATCTTCCGCTTCCGCCGCGCCCTGCCAGCGGACGGCTCGCCTGGCGACTGATCTCGCGCCCGGCACCGGGTGGTCGCGCCGCCCGCTTCCACGTCACGCGCCGGCTGCGTGCCGCCGCGCCCTATCTCCGGGTGAAGGTGCTCATGAGGCGGCGCGTGAGGGGTGAGTT
>JBGOSW010000186.1:0-9348 GCA_041476145.1 Binatia bacterium | reverse complement strand
TCGAGCTCTGCGAGAACTCCGAGGAGCAGATCAGCCGCGTCGCGCTCGGCATCGATCTCCGCGAGCGCGCGTTTCTCGTCGACTATCCGGCGGTGCTCGCGGACATCCGTCGCGCCGGGCATCGCGTGGAGATCCTCTATCTCGACGCCGCCGACGACGTCCTGGTGCGGCGTTTCAGCGAGACCCGCCGGCCGCATCCGCTCGCCGAGGGGACGAACGTCGCCGCCGGTATCCAGCGCGAACGCGAGAAGCTCACCGAGCTGAAGGGCATGGCCGACCGCATCATCGACACCTCGGCGTACACCGTGCACCAGCTGCGCGACGAGCTGCGCGGGCTCCTCGGCGTCGTCGCCGGCGGTGAGGAGGCGATGCGCGTCTTCCTGGTCTCCTTCGGGTACAAGTACGGCCTGCCGTCCGACACCGACATGGTGCTCGACGTACGTTTCCTGCCGAATCCGTTTTTCGTCGACGAGCTGCGGACCCTGGACGGTACCGACGCGGCCGTCGCCCGTTACGTCCTCGATCGCCAGGAAACGGCGCGGTTCCTCGAGCGCACGATGGCGCTCCTCGACTTCACGCTGCCGCTGTACGAGCGCGAGGGGAAGCGCTATCTCACGCTCGGCGTCGGGTGCACCGGCGGCCGCCATCGGTCGGTCGCGATCGTCGCGGAGCTGGAGCGGCGACTCGCGGGGCAGGGCTATCCGGTGACGGCCAAGCATCGGGACGCCGCCCGTCCATGATCGGCATCGTTCTCGTAGGCCACGGCTCGCTCGCGCCTGCGGTGCTCCGCAGCCTCGAGGGCGTCCTCGGGCACTCGGTACCCGGCATGCTCGCCGTCGGTGCCGCCGCGGACGACACGCTGGAGAGCCTGAAGGAGCGGATTGGCGCGGCCGCCGCCTCGGTCGACGAAGGGCAGGGGACGATCATTCTCACCGACGTGTTCGGCGACTCCGCGACCAACGTCAGCATCGCGCTCGCGCGCGAGGCGAACATCCAAGTAGTGACCGGCGTCAATCTGCCGATCCTTCTCAAGGTGATCTCGGCACGCCACGCGATGGACCTCGAGGAGCTCGCGGCCTTCGTCGTCGCCTACGGGCGCGACCACATCCTACGTGCCGGCCCGGGCGTACCGATCGCGCCCGGGCGCGCGTCGAAGCGCGACGCATGATGCGGAAAGAGCGACTCCCCGACGGATCGATCCGCGCCGAGATCGAGATCATCAACCGACTCGGGATGCATGCGCGCGCCGCCGCGCGTTTCGTCGAGATCGCGAGCCGTTTCGCGGCGGACGTGACGGTCGGGAACGGCGAGGAGTCCGTCTCCGGCAAGAGCATCCTCGGCCTGATGATGCTCGCCGCCGCAGAAGGTACGACCCTCGTCTTGCTCGCCGCCGGCGCCGATGCGGAGCAGGCGATCGACGCCCTCGCCGAGCTGATCGCGCAGCGTTTCCACGAAGGCGCGTAGCGATCGCCTATAGGCGAGGCGCTGGCGATCGCCAGACAGCACCACAGCACCCTTCTACCTTGACGTTGCGGAACGACTGTCGCTATAAGGTTGGGCTCACATCCCCGCCTGGGAGGAATCTCATGTCCTTGAAAGATTTCCTGTTCACCTCCGAGTCCGTCTCCGAGGGCCACCCCGACAAAATGTGCGACCAGATCTCGGACGCCATCCTCGACGCCATCATCGCCGAGGATACGAACTGTCGCGTCGCGTGCGAGAGCCTCGTGAAGACCGGCATGGCGGTGGTCGCCGGCGAGATCACGTCCAGGGCGAACGTGCCGTACGCCGACATCGTCCGCCGTACGGTGCGCGAGATCGGCTACACCTCCTCCGAGATGGGCTTCGACGCCGATACCTGCGCGGTGCTGATCGCCGTCGACCGACAGTCACCGGACATCTCGCAGGGCGTCACCGAGGGCGAGGGGCTCCACAAGGAGCAGGGCGCGGGTGATCAGGGCCTGATGTTCGGCTATGCCTGCGACGAGACCGAAGAGCTGATGCCGTTCCCGATCGCCATGGCACATCACCTCGTGGAACGGCTCGCCGCGGTCCGGAAGTCGGGCGCGATGCCGTTTCTGCGCCCGGACTCGAAGTCGCAGGTGACGGTCCAGTATCGCAACGGCCGTCCGACCCGTATCGATTCCGTCGTCGTCTCCTCACAGCACGCGCCCGACGTCACGCACAAGACGCTCACCGAGGCGATCACCGAGGAGGTCATCAAGAAGACGATCCCGGCGCACTACCTCGACGCCAAGACGCGCTTCCACGTCAACCCGACCGGGCGCTTCGTCGTCGGCGGTCCGATGGGTGACTGTGGGCTCACCGGCCGAAAGATCATCGTCGACTCCTACGGCGGCTACGGCCGGCACGGCGGCGGCGCCTTCTCCGGCAAAGACCCGTCGAAGGTCGATCGCAGCGCCGCGTACATGGCGCGCTACGTCGCGAAGAACCTCGTCGCGGCCGGCCTCGCGTCGCGCTGCGAAGTGCAGCTGGCGTACGCGATCGGCATGGCCGAGCCGCTCTCGGTACTCGTCGACACGTTCGACACCGGCGTCCTTCCGGAGGCGAAGATCGCGAGTCTCCTGCGCGAGCTTTTCGATTTCCGTCCGGCGGCGCTGATCAAGACCCTGGATCTGAAGAGGCCGATCTATCGCGCGACCGCCGCCTACGGGCACTTCGGGCGGCGTCCGACGAACGGGCTTTTCCCGTGGGAGAAGACCGATCGCGCCGACGAGCTGCGGCGTGCCGCGGGCCTCGCCCCGGCGGCGCGCTCGGCCGGCGCGGCGGGCTGACCCACCGCGGCTCGAGTCGCGTGCCCTGCGGAGTGGCACGTCAGCTGGAGCGCCAGATCCGTCTCAGCGCGCGCCAGCGCCGACACACACCGTCGCGACCGTGTGCCACAGGCGCCCCCCTCGACGGCGCTCGTTCCACGCCAGACGTCCAAGTGATGAGGGCGACCGCGTGGATTCCTCCCCGCCGCTCTCCATAGGGAGTGCTGGCGCGGCGCTTGCTGTGTCGAGGCGCCGTGGAGCCGAATGTGGAGCGGCTGACCGCGGAGAACACCCGCCTGCGGGAGGCGCTCGCCCGCTCGGTCGCGCTCATGCAGCGCGCGAATCAGCTCGCCTCGCTCGGTGTCCTCACGGCCGCCTTCGCGCACGAGATCCGCAATCCACTCGTCGCGTTGCGTGCGTTCGCGCAGCTCCTGCCCACGCGCTGGGACGACGGGGAGTTTCGTCGCGACTTCGCGCACGTCGTCGTCGCCGAGCTCGACCGCGTCGAGGCGTTGGTGCGGGAGTTTCTCAGCGTGGCGCACGACTCGGCGCGCGAAAACGGCTCGGCGCGTGAAAGTGATGCGACCGTCGACGGAAGCAACGGCGCGAGCGCGACGCAACGCGCGTCGCGCGCGAGTCTTGCCGAGGTCGTCGAGGCGGTGCTGCCGCTCCTCCGCGTGCAAGCGCGAGGGAAGGAGGTCGAGCTCGTCTTCGACCCCGGCGATCCGGTGAACGTCGAGGCGGAGCCGCTCCGGCTGCGCCAGGTAGTGATGAATCTCGTCCTGAACGCGATCGACGCGACGCCGGCGGGGGGTTCGATCGTCGTGACCTGCGCCCGTGGTGATCGCGGGCCGACGCCCCGTGCCGTGCTCAGCGTGCGCGACTCCGGATGCGGCATCGCGCCGAATGACCTCCCCCACATCTTCGAGCCCTTCTTCACCACGCGTGAGCACGGTACCGGCCTCGGGCTCGCGATCACGCACGAGATCGTGGGCGCCTGCGGCGGTTCCATTCGGGCCGAGAACACGCCGGGCGCGGGGGCGACGTTCATCGTCGAGCTGCCGGCAGCCGATGGGCTCACGTTCGCTCCCGAGGCAGGCGCGAACCACGGCTGAACGCCCGCTGCCGCGTCCGGGTCACGGCGTTGTCCTGGGTTGGTGCCGGGGCTAGATTGGCCCTCCGGGCGGTGCGTGCCCGATCGCCGAGAAAAAGGAGCCCCCGATGAGCTACGAGAACATCGTCGTCAGCCGTGACTGCGAGGCCATCCAGATTCCGCAGGGCAACACCGTCACCGTTCCCGAAGGGACGCTCGCGATCATCACGCAATCGCTCGGCGGTACCTATACGCTGCAGATTCCGAGCATGGGCGGTCTCTTCCGCGTCAGCGACAAGGACGCCGGCGCGATCGGCAAGGAACCGAACGCGTCCGCGGCCGCGGGCGGCGTGTCCGCGGGCGAGCTCAGCGAGGAGGCGGTGTGGAGCGAGCTCCGCAACGTGTACGACCCCGAGATCCCGGTGAACATCGTCGACCTCGGCTTGGTCTACGATCTCAAGATCGAACCGCTCGCCGCGGGCGGGAGCAACGTGCAGGTCGCGATGACGCTCACCGCGCAGGGCTGCGGCATGGGCCCATCGATCGCGATGGACGCGCAGCGGAGAATCGAGTCGCTCACCGGTGTCGGTGAGGCGCACGTCCGCGTCGTCTGGGATCCCCCATGGAATCCCAACATGATCTCTCCGGAGGGTCGAGCGAAGCTCGGGATGGCCTGAGCCGTCCCGGATGCGGGGTGCGGTGTCGATGACCGAGCTCGATCGCAGCGCGGCCCTCGAGTGGTTTCGGCGCAATCGCGCGCGCTCGCGCGCGCTGTTCGCCATGGTCGCGCCCGAGGCGTATCTCGAGCGGCCGATCGCGCTCCGACACCCGATTCTCTTCTACGAGGGGCACCTGCCGGCCTTCAACGCCAATACGCTCCTGCGACGCGGCCTCGGGTGTCCGCCGATCGATCCCGAGCTCGACGTCCTCTTCGAGCGTGGCATCGATCCGCTCGACGAGCGCGCCGCGACGCAGAACACCCGCGCCGCCTGGCCCACGCGCGTCCGCGTCCAGGAGTACGCGCAGGCGGCCGACGCGGCCGTCGCGGCGGCGATCGCCTCCGCCGACCTCGATCGCAACGACTCGCCCGTGCTCCGCGGCGGCCTTGCGCTCTACTCGATCCTCGAGCACGAGGCGATGCACCACGAGACCCTGCTCTACATGCTGCACCAGCTGCCCTACGCGCGGAAGCGACTCTCCGCGGCGGACGCGGTCGTCGACGTCTCGCGCGGCATCGCCGACGTCGACGGGGCGCCGCCGGCGCGGGTGAGCGTGCGCATCCCGGCCGGTACCGCGACACTCGGTGCCGATCCGGCGCACGTCCGCTTCGGGTGGGACAACGAGTTTCCCGCGCAGCACGTGGCCGTTCCGGAGTTCGCGATCGACGTCCACGACGTCACCAACGGCGACTATCTCGAGTTCGTCGAGGCGGGGGGGTACGCGTTGCCGGAGTACTGGGACGCCGAGGCGTGGACCTGGCGGGCGCGCTACGGCGTTCAGCATCCCGCGTTTTGGGCCCGTCACGACGGCGAATGGCGCTGGCGCGGCATGCTCGCCGCGCGCCGGCTGCCGCTTGCCGCGCCCGTGTACGTCAGTCATGCGGAGGCGTCGGCGTACGCGCGATGGAAGAAGAGGCGCCTGCCGACCGAGGCCGAGTACCACCGCGCCGCGTACGGCACGCCGAGCGGCGAGGAGCGGGCCTACCCCTGGGGCGACGAGCCTCCCGACGCGTCGCGCGGCCTCTTCGATTTCCACGCGTTCGATCCGAGCCCGGTCGGGTCCTTTCCCGCCGGTGCGAGCGCCTGGGGCGTCCACGATCTCGTCGGCAACGGATGGGAGTGGACGTCGACGATCTTCGGCGGATTTCCCGGGTTCACGCCCTCGCGCGCATATCCCGGCTATTCGGCGGACTTCTTCGACGGCCGGCACTACGTGATGAAAGGCGCATCACCCGCGACCGCGACGGCGTTCCTGCGGCGCAGCTGGCGGAATTGGTTCCAACCCCACTATCCGTATCCCTACGTCGGGTTCCGGCTCGCGCATGACTAGGGCGCTCCTGCATCCGCGCGTCGCGAGCGACGCCCTCACCGCCGAGGCCGAGGCGCGCCGCGAGTTCGCGGCCGACGTCGCGCGCGATCTCTCGCTGCGCCCGAAGCGGCTGCAGCCGAAGTACCTCTACGACGCGCTCGGGTCGCAGCTCTTCGAGGCGATCTGCGAGCTGCCGTGGTATCGCATCACCCGCGCCGAGCGACGCCTGCTCACGCGGCACGCGGCGGCGATGACGGAGTCGCTCGCCGATCTCACGACGATGATCGAGCTCGGCTGCGGCAGCGGGGAGAAGCTCGCGCTGCTCGCCGGCGGGATGCGCCGGCGCGGCCGGCCGCTGCGCGTCCACCTCGTCGACATCTCGCCGACGGCGCTCGACCTCTCGGCGCGTACGCTCGCGACCTTGCCGCAGGTGAGCGTCGTCACCCACGGCGCTTCCTACGACGTCGGATTGCGGCAAGCGGCGGCCTCGCCGCTGCGCCACGGTGCGACGCTCGTGCTCTTCCTCGGATCGAACATCGGCAACTTCGATCCCACCGAGGCCGACGCCTTCTTCCGCTCGGTGCGCCGCGCGCTCCGGCCCGGCGACGGCTTTCTCGTCGGCGCGGATCTCGTGAAGCCGGAGCCGGTGCTGCTCCGCGCCTACGATGATCCGCTCGGGGTGACCGCCGCGTTCGACAAGAACTTGCTCGTGCGCATCAACCGCGAGCTCGGCGGCACCTTCGACCTCGCCGACTTCACGCACGAGGCACGGTGGGACGCGACGGAATCGCGCGTCGAGATGCACCTCGTCTGTCGGCGAGCGCAGCACGTGGCGATCCGGGTGGCGGGGATCTCCGTTGCGTTCGAGGCCGGCGAGACGATTTGGACCGAGAGTTCGTACAAGTACGTCCCCGCGGCCATCGGCGCCTGCGGCGAGGCCGCGGGGTTCGACTCTCACGAGCAATGGATCGATCCCGACGCCGGCTTCGCCGTGACCCTGTTCCGCGTTCGCTAGAGAAACGTCGCGAACACGGAGTCGGCGACAAGGAGGCCACGCTCGCTGAGCGCGAGGCGTCCGCCGCGATCGACGAGAAGCCCGTCGCGGCGGAACGCCCCCACCTCCGGATGCACCGTCTCGAGCGGCGTATGGAAGCGCGCCGCGAACGCCGCCGGGTCGACGCCTCGCAGCTCGCGCAGGCCGAGGAACATGAACTCGGCCGCGGCGGTGTCGAACGAAAGCGTCTCCCGGCTCGCGACCGCGCCGCCGGCCGCGACCCCCGCCATGTACCGCTCCGGGATTCGCTCGTTCGACCAGCGCTCGCCCCAGCCGGGCGCCGCCGCGTACGAGTGCGCGCCGGCGCCGATCCCGAGGTACGCGACGCCGCGCCAGTAGCCGCAGTTGTGCCGTGCCTCCCGACCCGGGCGCGCGAAATTCGAGATCTCGTACTGTTCGTAGCCCGCGCGCGCGAAGGCCGCGCGTGCGTGCTCGTACATCCAGAGCTCGTCGTCCTCGGGAAGCGGTACGAGCTCGCCGCGACCGCGCCAGGCGTGAAAGGGCGTCCCCGGCTCGTAGGTGAGATTGTACGCGGAGACGTGCTCGGGCGCGCACGCGACCAGCTCGGCGACGTCGGCGGCCCACGCGGCGCGCGTCTGGCCGGGCACGGCGAAGATCAAGTCGAGATTCACGTTGTCGAAGCCGGCGGCACGCGCCGCCGCCAGCGCCGCGCGCGCGTCGTCGGCCGAATGGATGCGGCCGAGCGTCCGCAGGAGGTCCGGTTGAAACGATTGCACGCCGAACGAGAGGCGGTTCACGCCGGCGCCGCGAAAGCCGGCGAGACGCGTCCGTTCGACGGTGCCGGGGTTCGCCTCGAGCGTGATCTCGGCCTCCGATGCCACCGACCACCGCGCCGCGATTCCGTCGAGGAGGCGCGCGATCGTCGGCGGGCGAAAGAGCGAGGGCGTGCCGCCGCCGAAGAAGATCGTCGCGAGCGTCGTGCCCTGCCACGTCGGCATGTCGGCGTAGGCGGCGAGCTCCGCCAGCAACGCGTCCGCGTAGTGCTCCTCCGGCCACTCCGTCGCCGCGTAGGAGTTGAAGTCACAGTAGGGGCACTTGGCGTGGCAGTACGGGATGTGGACGTACAGCGCCGCCGCGCCGCCGCGACCGCGATCGGGTGTCGTCGTCGCGTTCACGGCTCCTCCACCGACCGCAACACCCCCGGCAGATCCATGATCGACGCCACGGCGACGTCGATTCCGCTCGGGACCGCGGCGCAGCCGACGAGCAACGTGCGCATGCCGAGCGCGCCCGCCGTGCGCAGGTTGTCGACGCGATCGTCGATCACGAGGCAGCGCGCCGCCGGCGCCTCGATCTCCCGCAGCAGCGACTCGAATGCTGCGCGCTCGGGCTTCGGGACGTAGGCGACGCGCTCGAGGCTGTACACCTCGGCGAAGCACTCGCGTACCCCGAGGCAGGCGAGCACGCGCTCGGCGTGCGCCGACGAGCCGTTGGTGAAGACGACCTTCTCGTACGGCAACGCGCGCAGCATCGCGAGCAGCGCCGCGTCCGGCGCGAGCAGTTCCTCGATTTCGATCGCGTGCACGGATGCCAAGTACTCGTCGGGAGAGACCGCGTGGTCGCGCATCAGGCCGTTCAGGGTGGTGCCGAGTTCCTCGCGATAGCGGGCGCGCAAGGCGTCCGCCTCGTGCGGCGTCATCCCCAGCCGCTCGGTCATGAAGGCGGTGATCAACGCGTCGACGCGCTCGACGACGCCGCACGTCGGCGGATACAGCGTGTTGTCGAGATCGAAGACGAGGTGCGAGAGCCTCACGCCGCCAGCGTAGCGGCGTCCGGTAGCCGAGGTCAAAACGGGGCGCCCCGCGCGCCTGAGTCGTGGGGAGGGGTGGCGGAGGTCAGGCGGCGGGGCGCTTCCGGACCGGGAGGTACTTGCGCATCACGGCGACGACGATCCCACGGATCTCGACGTCGGCGGCGCGGGCGATGATCGGCTCCATCTGATCGTTCGCCGGCTGCAGGCGAACCATGCCCGCCTTCTCGCGATAGAATCGCTTCACGGTGGCGTCGCCCTTCACCAGCGCCACCACCGTCTCGCCGCTCTCGGCGTGCGAGCGGGATTCGACGACGATGTAGTCGCCGTCGAGGATGCCTTCCTTCACCATCGAGTTGCCGCGCACGTGGAGCACGAAGCTCTCGCCGCGCCCGACCAGCTCTTCGGGCACGGCGATCGTATCCGGCTGCTCGAGTGCTTCGATCGGCGCTCCCGCCGCAACCCGCCCGAGCAGCGGCAGCTCGATCGCCGCCGCACGCCGCTCCCGCGGCACCACCTCGAGCGCCCGGCTCCGATTCCATTTGCGCCGGATGAGCCCTTTCTTCTCGAGGTTGGTGAGGTGCTTGTGGATCGTCGCCAGCGAGCTCAGGCCGAAATGCTGCCCGAT
>JBGOSW010000185.1:0-9414 GCA_041476145.1 Binatia bacterium | reverse complement strand
CCACTTGCCGTCCCACCACTCGACCGGGTCGATGTGCGTGCCCCAGAGCATCACGCTGAAGTGCAGGTGGTCGCCGCCCGCGAGTCCGGTCTCGCCGGTGCGCCCGATGGTGTCACCGCGCTGAACGGACGCGCCCACCTGCGTCGTGATCGCGCTCAGGTGGCCGTAGAGCGAGAAGATGCCGAGCCCGTGATCGAGGATCACGGCGTCGCCGTAGATGCCGAGGGCGCCGGCGAACACGACGCTCCCCGCACTGGCGGCGGTCACCGGACTCTGGCGCAGCGATGCGAGGTCGAAGCCGAGGTGGGTCTGCGCGTCGATCGTCTTTCCCTGGTAGACGTACGAGCGGCGGTCGGCGAAGCCCGAGAGCGGCGAGCTGTTCGGCTGGCGGAGGAAGGCGCCGTCCCAGAGCGGCGTCTTCGCCGACGTGCGCGTGACCTGGTGGATGCGCTCCTCGCTCTGCTTGCGCAGCGTGCGATTGATGAAGAGGTAGCCTTGCACCAGGTCGGCTTGCGGCGGCGAGCCGGTCGCCGCGAGGATCTCCGGGACCTTGCGCTCGAGGAAGGCGTCGTCGAGGACGAGCGTCTTGTCGGCGAAGTGCCGCGGCTTCACGACCGTGTGGAAGTTCACCTCGCGGCGGTTGCCGGCGGCGTCGACGGCGACGGCCCTGGGGACGGTCTTGACGTCGAGGTTCTGCGGCACCGAGAAGAACGCGGCGGCGATGCCGGGATCATCGAACATCCCGGTCGTGCCCGGAAAGAAGTACGTGTCGACCTGGACGCCGCTCTGGATCGCGTCGCTCGAGACTTTGTAGAGCAGGAACTCGGCGCCGCCGATGGTCACGTAGTGCTCGGTCGAGAGCACCTCGAGCGTCGGCGGCGTGAGGTCGACGGTGGCCTGCGCCTCGAGGATCGGGCGCTCGGCGCGAAACCAGCGCAGCCACGAATAGTCGTCCGCGTAGACGCGGATCGTCGCCGCCCCCTCCGGGATCTTGCGCTCGATCGCCTGCAGCGGCACCGAGATCGTCGTCTCCGGCACCGTGCTCACGCGCCATGACGCCGCCGGGTACTCCGCGCTCGCGAGCACGGTGCGCGTGCCGCCGCTCTCGATCTCGACGCGGCTCCGGCTGAGGCCCGTCTGCGCGTCCGCGAGATGGACGTCGATCGTGCTGGTACGGCCGAGGGCGTCGACCGCGTGGAGCAGCTCGCCCGTCGGGCGATGCCATTCGAGCTTGGTCGCGCCGAGGAACACCAGCCCCGCGACCAGCAACAACGCCGTGGTCACGCGCAGACGGCCACGCCACATCCCGTCGCGCTGTTCACGATATCGCGCCGGCCGCATCCGCATCTCCCATCGGCACCTTACGAGCGCCCATTTGGACTGTCAATTCGTCGCGCGCAGCGTTTGCAGGAGGTCGAGAAGCGTCGTCGTGATCCGATGTGTCGCCCCCCAGATGACGTGTGCGCCGTGGCGGTAGGTCGCGACCGGCACCGTGCGCCCTTCGAGCGTCCACGCTTCCTCCACCGCCGTCGATGGATGGAGGAGGACGTCGACCGGCACCGAGAAGATCTCGCTCACCTCGTGGGGATTCGGGTGAAACGCATACGGGTGCGGGATCACGCCGACGAAGGGATTGATGAGGAAGTTCGAGCTGAAGGTGTGAATGGGTGCGAGCGCCCCGAGAACGTCGACGTGCGCCGGGGCGACGCCGATCTCCTCCTCGGTCTCGCGGAGCGCGGTTGCGAGCAACGTCGGATCGGCGTCGGCGACGTGGCGCCCACCGGGAAACGAGACCTGTCCGCGATGGTGCGGCAGCGATTCGCTGCGCTTCGTGTAGAGGAGATGCAGGGCGCCGTCGCGCTCGAAGAGCGGCACCAGCACGGCCGAGGCGATACCGGGCGGCGTTTCGGAGCGCGGCGGCGTCGCCGCGAGCGCCGCGCGCAGGCGCGGCAGCACGGCGGCCGAGAAGTGTGACGCTCGTGCGCGCGCGTTCATGATCGGAGCGCTGCGGCCGCGTCGACCAAGGCGACGATGCGGGCGAGCGGATCGGCGCCGGTGCCGGTCGGGATCAACACGGCGTCGACGACGCCGCGCAGGGGCGCGAGATCGCCGGGCGCCGCGATCGGCTCCTGCGCGACGACGGGATAGCGCGGCGGAATCGCGGCCGCGAGCACGAGCGCGCCGGCGGCGAGCGCGATCACCGCGACGCCCGCGGCGAGCGCGGCCTCGCAGTCGGCGCGCGTCGCGACCTCCGCGACGCAGGCGACGTGGACGGCGCGCGCCAGTGCCACGAGACGCGGCAGCTCGGCCGCGGCGAGCGCGACCGGGACGAGGACGGCGTCCGCGCCCGCCAAACGCGATTCGTAGAGGCGGTTCTCGCTCGCGACGCAGTCGTAGCGCAGGAGCGGCGCCGACGCGACGGCCGCGACCGCGGTGAGATCCGCGAGCCGGCCCGCGAACGCGCCGGGCGCGGTCGCAACCGCGAGCGCGGGGATCTCGAGCGTATCGAGGGCGGCCGCGAGCGCGGCGACGTCGTCCGTGGCGAGCGCCGCGCCGGTCAGCGGATCGCGCCGCGCGAGCAGCGGAATCACCCCGAGCGTCTGCCGGCCGGCGCCGAGGTACTGACTGAAGTCGCGGATGCTCGGGCGGACCTCGGAAAGGGCGATCCGGGGCGCGGCCTCGCGTGTTGCTTCGAGGAGGCGCCAATCCATGCGCTCCGCTCTAGCAGGCGGTTCGCGCCGCCGGAAGCGCGATGGTATCGTCGCCTGATGGCGTGCGTCGTCGTCCGCTATCACGAGATCGCGCTCAAGGGCGGCAATCGCCCTCGCTTCGTGGCGCGTCTCGTCTCCAATCTCCGCGCGGCGACGGCGGGCCTCGGCGTCACGCGCGCGCAGAGTCTGCCGGGGCGCATCGTGCTGTGGCTCGCCGACGGCGCCGCGGTCGACGAGATTCGCCCCCGCATCGCCACCACCTTCGGCGTCGCGAACTTCTCGTGCGGCGTCCGGACCGCGCTCGACGTCGAGGCGATGTGTGACGCCGCCGTCACCGCCGCACGCGGCGCCGCGATACGCTCGTTCGCGATCGCCACGCGCCGCGCCGACAAGTCGTTTCCGCTCACGTCGCCGCAGGTGAACGCGCGCGTCGGCGAGGCCGTGCGCCAGGCCACCGGCGCGCGCGTCGACCTCGACCGCCCGGAGCTCACGATCGCGATCGAGATCCTGCCGCGCGCGGCGTTCGTCTCGGCCGGCAAGATTCCCGGACCGGGCGGCCTGCCCGTCAGCATCAGCGGCAAGGTCACCTGCCTGCTCTCGGGCGGTATCGACTCGCCGGTGGCCGCGCATCGCGTGATGCAGCGCGGGTGCCGCGTCGGCTTCGTGCACTTTCACGGCGGGCCCTACACCGATCGCGCCAGCCGCGACAAGGCGCGCGAGCTGGTCGCGCACCTCACCCGCTGGCAGCTGCGCTCGGAGCTCTGGGTCGTTCCCTTCGGTGACATCCAGGCGGAGATCGTCGCGCGCGTGCCGCGTTCGCACCGCGTCGTCCTCTACCGCCGCATGATGCTGCGCATCGCCGCGGAGCTCGCCACGCGCGGCGGTGCGCGCGCCCTGGTCACCGGCGAGAGCCTCGGGCAGGTCGCGTCGCAGACCTTGGAGAACATGGAGGTGATCGCCGCCGCGACGCCGATGCTGGTGCTGCGGCCGTTGATCGGCATGGACAAGGCGGAGATCATCGCCCAGGCCGAGCGGATCGGGACCTTCGCCACCTCGATCCTGCCCGACCAGGACTGCTGCTCGCTCTTCGTCCCGCCGCACCCGACCACGCACGCGACCGCCGCCGAGGTGGCGGCGGCCGAGGCGCTGTTCGACGTCGCGACACTCGTGGGTCGTGGGGTCGATGCCGCGGAGCGCGAGACGTTCGTCTATCCGCCGCCGGCGGCGGCGCGACCGGTACGCGAGTCGGCATGACGTCGGAACGCGTCCAGGATCTGCTCGAGCTCCTCGCGGACGAGCCCGACGACGCGCTGCTACGGTTCACTCTCGGCAAGGAGTACCTCGAGGCCGACGACGCTGCGGCGGCGCTGCCGCATCTCGAGCGCGCGATCGCCGCCGATCCCCGCTACACGGTCGCCTATCGCTATCTCGGTGCGGCGCTCGAGCGCGCCGGACGCGCCGCCGACGCGGCGGCGGCGTGGGAGCGCGGCATCGCCGTCGCCGAGGAGACCGGCGATCTCCAGGCGGGCAAGGAGATGCGCATCTTCCTCGAGCGCCTGCGCGCCCGCGGCTGAGCGGCCGCTCACGGCGCGCGCGCGAGGAACGCGCGTGCGACCTCGTCCGGGCCGCGGCCTTCCTGATCGACGGCCGCGTTCATCCGGCGCATCGTCGCCGCGTCGATCGTGCCGCTGAGGCCGGCGAGCGCCGCGACGGCGCGCGGCTCGTCGCGCACGAGACGCGCGCTCGCGAGCACGATCGCGTCGTACGGCGGGATGGCGCCGCGGTCGTCGTCGAGGACGCGCAGCGCGAAGGCGGCGATGCGGCCGTCGGTCGAGAACGCGCTCGCGACGTCGACGTCGCCGGCGGCGACCGCTTGGTACATGAGCGACGGATCCATGCTGCGTTGCGCGCCGAAGCGCAACGCGTAGGCCCGGGTGAGGGCGCTCCACTCCGGACGGCTGAAGAACTCGTAGTCGCCGGCGATGGTGAGATCCGGGGCGCGCGCCGCGAGGTCGCTGATGCGGCGGATCCCGTCGGCACCGGCGCGGTCGTCGCGCATCACCAACGCATAGGCGTTCTCGAACCCGAGGGCGCCGACGACCGTGATCGCGTCGTGCTCGCGAAGGTAGCGGGTGACCTCGGCGAGGACGGCGCCGCGGTCGGTGGGGACGTCGGTGTGGCGCAGGATCGTCGCCCAGATGGTGCCAGAGTAGTCGATGTAGCAGTCGAGCGTGCCGTCGCGGAGGGCGTCGAACGCGACCGTCGAGCCGAGCGAGGGGACGACCCGTGTCGGCGCCCCGGTGACGGCGCCGATGCGGCCGGCGAGGATGGCGCTCAGGATGTACTGCTCGGTGAACGTCTTGGAGCCGATCGCGATCGGGCGGCGCGCGTGCCCGAGCGCACCGGTGGCGAGCGTCGCCGCGGTGTGGAGATAGAGCGCCGCGAGCGCGAGTGACGCGCCGACGACGAGTCCCCGGCGGTGGACGCGGACACCACGCTCGAGCGCGTGTACGAGCGCGTCGAGCACCAGCGCGAGGGCGGCGGCGGCGACGCAACCGACGAGGACCGCCGCGAGGTTGCGTGTCTGCAGGCCGCTGAAGATGTAGTTGCCGAGACTCGGGGCGCCGACCGGCGTCGACAGCGTCGCCAGGCCGACGACCCAGACGGTCGCCGTGCGCACGCCGGCGACGATCACCGGGAGGGCGAGTGGCAGTTCGACGCGATGCAACCGCTGGCGGTCGGTCATGCCGACGGCGCGCGCCGCCTCGACGACGGCGGGATCGACACCGGCGATGCCGGTCACGGTATTTCGGAGGATCGGCAGCACGCTGTAGAGCGTGAGGCCGATGAGCGCGGGCAGGAAACCGATGCTCGGCACCGCGAACCCGAGGCTCGTCTGGGTCGCGCGGCCGAGGGCGGCGAGCGCCGGCACCATGATGGCGAGCAGCGCCAGGCTCGGGATCGTCTGCAGCACGCTCGCGATCCCGAGGGCGATGCGTTCGGCGGTGGGACGGCGGCTCACCCACAAGCCCGCCGGCACGCTCACCGCCGCGCCGAGGAGGAGCGCGACCAGCGACAGCTGGAGGTGCGCGGTGAGATAGGCGGGGAGGAGCGCGAGTTGATCGCGGAGGGCGTCGCTCATGCCGCGCTCATCGGCCGCGCTCCGGGTCGTCGCGGGCGAGCGCCGCGACCGTCCGGCCGTGGCGGAGCGGGGTATCCATGAGCTGCGCGACGTAGTCGTCGGCGGGACGGCGCAGCAGCTCCGCGGGCGTGCCGAGCTGCAGCAGACGACCTTCGCGCAGCACCGCGATGCGATCGCCGAGGAGGAGGGCCTCGACCATGTCGTGCGTGACGAAGACGATCGTCACCGCGAGCCGGGCGCGGATGGCGGCGAGCGACTGCTGCAGGCGATCGCGCGTCAGCGGATCGAGAGCGCCGAAGGGTTCGTCGAGGAGCAGCACCGCGGGCTCGGCGGCAAGGGCGCGTGCGACGCCGACGCGTTGCTGCTGTCCGCCCGAGAGCTCCGACGGGCGGCGCGCGCGGTAGGTCGCGGGATCGAGCTCGACGAGCTCGAGGAGCGCGTCGACGCGCGCGACGATGCGCGCCGGATCCCAACCGAGCAAGGTCGGGGTGATGCCGACGTTCTCCGCGATGTTCATGTGCGGGAACAGCCCGACCTGCTGGAAGGCGTAGCCGATGCGGCGGCGGAGCGCGGCGGCGGGCACAGCGGCGGCGTCCGCGCCGTCGATCAGCACCCGCCCCGCGCTCGGCTCGACGAGGCGGTTGATCATCTTGAGGGTCGTCGTCTTGCCGCTGCCCGAGCCGCCGAGAAGGACGAGGAGCTCGCCGCGCGCGACGGTGAGCGACAGGCGATCGACGACGACGCTCTCGCCGTACCGCTTCGTCAGCTGTTGGAGCTCGATCACCCGCGCCGCGGCGTTGCGGGGCGCGTGACGCCGCGCAGCGTCGCGAGGAAGGGCTCGACGGCCGCGAGGAAGCCGCTTGGGTTGTCACCCATCACGGAATGCCCCGCGCCCGCCACCGTTCGCACCTCGGCGTGCACCAGGCCGCCGAGGCGCGCCGCGGTTTCGGGTGCCAGCACGTCGCTCTCGCCGCCGCGGATGATCAGGACGGGACAGCGGATCGCGCGCACGCGGTCCCAGAGGCTGGTGACGTCGCCGGCGGCACGGGCGGGGTCGCGCAGCGCCGGGTCGTACTTCCACGTCCAGCGTCCGTTCGGTAGCTGGCGGAGGTTGTGGCGCAGGCGATCGCGGATGTTCGCGAGCGAGCGACGCGGGTTGAAGGCGTGGGCGCGCGCGACGAAGTCCTCGAACGCGTCGAGCTCGTCGTTGGCGGTGACGAACTGGCGGATGTGCTCGACGCCCTTGCGCTCGACCTGGGGCGCGATGTCGACGACGACGAGGGCGCGCACCAGCGCCGGCGTCTGCGCGGCGAGCGTCATCGCGTTCAGACCGCCCATCGAGAGCGCGACCAGCACGGCAGGCCCGCCGACGACCGTTCTGAGAAATGCCTCGACGTCGCGACTCTGGGTCTCGATGCGGTAGTCACCGTCGGCGGCCCAGCTCGAGTCGCCGTGGCCGCGCTGATCGAGGGCGCGCACGTGGTGCGTGCGCGCGAGCGCGGGGGCGACCTCGTCCCAGCTGTGCGCGGTCTGCGTGATGCCGTGCAGGCAGAGGAGCGGCGGCAAGCCGGCGGTTCCCCAATCGAGGTAGTGCAGGCGCAGCGTGCCGACGTCGGCGACCGCGTCGCGCGCCGCCGTCACGAGTGCGCCCGCCGCTGCCAGGCGCGCGCGATCCCGTCGAAGCAGGCGCGCAGCGGTTCGGGAAGGGTTGCGAGGTCGCCGGTCGCGGGTGCCGGCGGACAGGTGCGTGGCTCGGCGCGCACGGGATCGGGCACGTCCGCCGCGACGTCCGCCGTCGTCCCCAAGACGAAAAACAGATCGGTGATCATCGGCGTCGCGAGGCGAGCGTTCAGCTCGGTCAGGATGGTACGTTTCAAGAGTTGGAGCTCCTGCATCCAGGGCGCGCTCGAGACCGCGACGACGAGCGTGCGTCTCCGCAACCGGATCGGCTGTGCGCGGCGTGCGATCTGCGGGCCGACGGCGCCCTCCCACACGCGCCAAATTGCCGCCGCTCCGGGCTCCCCGGCGACACGATCGAGGCAGTGCTCGAGGAGGGCGCTGACGGCGGTCGGCGCGCGTCTCGATTTCATGGGTGCCGTCTCTAGCACAGCCGTTGGGTTACGGCGTCGTTCACGCAGCGTTCACCGTTTCGTCATTTTTTTCTTGACAAGGTTCCTACGCGTTGTGTACGTACCGCCGGTCCTCTACAACATCTTGTAGATGATCGATCGAAACCACAGCAAACGGGGCGGGGCGCGCCGGAAGGCGAGCCATGACGGGGAGGGGCCGGCGATGGAGAACGGGGCGTTGCTAGGGCAGCGGACGACGGAAGCGGAGGTGGCGGAGGGAGTGGTCCTGACGGCGCCGGCCGGTGCGGCGGCGGAGCCGCGGCGCGGCCTCACGATGCGTCGCTATTTCACGGAGCCCGGTCTCGATCCGTACACGACGATCGAATGGGAGCGGCGCAGTGCGGTGATCTACGGGGAGAAGGGCGAGGTCGTGTTCGAGCAGCACGACGTCGAGATGCCCAAGCCGTGGACGCAGCTCGCGACCAACGTCGTCGTCTCGAAGTACTTCCGCGGTCCCCTCGGTACGCCGCAGCGCGAGCGCAGTGTCCGGCAGCTGATCGGACGCGTCGTCGACACCATCCGTTCGTGGGGCGTGGCGCAAGCCTACTTCGCCACCCAGGCCGACGCCGCGGCCTTCGCCGACGAGCTCACCCACCTGCTGCTCCATCAGAAGGCGGCGTTCAACAGCCCGGTGTGGTTCAACGTCGGGGTCGAGCCGAAGCCGCAGTGCAGCGCCTGCTTCATCCTCTCGGTGCACGACACCATGGATTCGATCCTCGACTGGTATCGACGCGAAGGCGTGATCTTCAAGGGCGGCTCGGGATCGGGCGTCAATCTTTCCCGCATCCGCTCTTCGCGCGAGCGCCTCGGTGGCGGCGGCACCGCGTCGGGCCCGGTCTCTTTCATGAAGGCGGCGGACGCGTCGGCCGGCGTCATCAAGTCGGGCGGCAAGACCCGGCGCGCGGCGAAAATGGTCGTCTTGAACGTCGACCATCCGGATCTACTCGAGTTCATCAAGTGCAAGACCGAAGAGGAGCGCAAGGCGCGCGCGCTCATCGCCGCCGGGTATGACAGCTCGCTCGACGGCGCCGCGTACGGCTCGGTCGCCTTCCAGAACGCCAACAACTCGGTGCGCGTCACCGACGACTTCATGCGGGCGGTCCTCGGCGACGGCGACTGGCAGACGCGCTTCGTCACCACCGGCGAGGTCGCCGACACCTTTCGCGCCCGCGACATCATGCAGACGATCGGCGAAGCGGCGCACGCCAGCGGCGATCCCGGCATGCAGTTCGACACCACGATCAACGACTGGCACACCTGCCCGGCGAGCGGCCGGATCAACGCGTCGAATCCGTGCAGCGAGTACATGCACCTCGACGACTCGGCGTGTAACCTCGCGTCGCTGAACTTGATGAAGTTCGTGAACGGCACGGGCGATTTCGACGTCGAGGCGTTCCGCCATGCCGTCGACATCCTCATCACCGCGCAGGAT
>JBGOSW010000184.1:0-9414 GCA_041476145.1 Binatia bacterium | reverse complement strand
GCGCGCCCAAGGGCGATCGTCGCGGCCGCGTCTACGGCGAAGAGGTCGGCGTCTGCCGGGGCGACGGCGGGAGGGGCGTGGCGGCGGCCACGGACCTGGCGGGACGCCACATCGTGGGGATCCTTCCGTACATCGCCCCGCACTCGAAGCACGCACGGCCCAACGCGCCCGCCCGCGTCACCCCCTCGCCCGCGCCTCACCGCGACAGCGACGGAGATCGACGGCCGCCGTTAGCGTCGCAGTCACCGCCGACGGCGATCCGAGCGCCTCTGCCGCCGCCGAAGGCGGCGAATGCGTCGCGCGACGTTGTCGCCCCGGCAGACGCCGACCTCTTCGCCGTAGACGCGGCCGCGACAATCGCTCTTGGGGGCGCCGTCCGGTGGACGACCCGGCAGGGCGTCGCTAAAGTCGGCGGGATGGACCGTCGGGACATACTTGAGCTTTCCCTCGCCGAGCTCGAGTCCTGGTGTGCCGAGCGCAGCCTCGCGCGTTACCGCGCCCGGCAGGTGACCGCATGGCTCTACCAGCGCGGCAGCCGCGACTTTCAGGAGATGACGAACGTCCCGCGTGCGCTGCGTGACGCGCTCGTGACCAGCTTCACGATCGGCTCGCTCGAGCTCGCCGCGCTCAGCCGCTCCTCCGACGGCACGCAGAAGCTCCTCTTCCGTCTGCGCGACGGCGCGACGATCGAGAGCGTCCTCATCCCCGACGGTGCCCGCCTCACGCTGTGCGTCTCCACGCAGGTAGGCTGCGCCATGGGCTGCACCTTCTGCGCCACCGCCACGCTCGGCTTCCGCCGCCATCTCACCCGCGGCGAGATCATCGAGCAGCTCCTGCGTGCGCGCCCGTCCGGGGGGCCGAAGGCGCGCGAATCCTCCCTCGACGAGAGCGACGCACCGGCGCGCATCACCAATCTGGTCTTCATGGGAATGGGCGAGCCGCTGCACAACTACGCGGCGACGGTGGGCGCCATCGAGACGCTCACTTCCTCGTGGGGCGTCGACTTCTCGCATCGGCGGATCACGGTTTCGACGGTCGGGTTGGTGCCGGAGATGCAGCGGCTGCTCGAGGATACGCAGGCGCAGCTCGCGGTGTCGTTGACATCCGTGAACGAGACGACGCGGCGCGAGTTGATGCCGATCACGAAGAAGTACTCGGTGGCCGATGTGCTCGCGGCGTGTCGCGCCTTGCCGTTGCCACGGCGGAAGCGGATCACGTTCGAATACGTGTTGATCGCGGCGGTGAACGACCGTGTCGACGATGCGCGGGCGCTGGCGCGGGCGCTCGCCGGGATTCGCTGCAAGGTGAACCTGATTCCGTTCAATCCGTTTCCGGGCTCGTCCCTGCGCCGCAGCGACGACGTGAGCGTCGCGCGCTTTCAAGACGTGGTGCGTCGGGCGGGGGTGCATGCGACCGTGCGTGAGAGCCGCGGACCCGACATCGCGGCGGCGTGCGGACAATTGGTGGCGGCCGAGGAGCGGCGGACGCGCGCCGTCGCACCCGCGAGCGACTCCGAAGGCGCCGGTGGGGCCGCGGATCTCGCCACGGCGATGAGCAGCTGACGCGCGCGGATGCCGGGCATCGGCGTCGTCGTCAACCCGCACGCGGGCAGCAACCGCCGCCGTCCCGAGCGCGCTCGCCGGTTCGCCCAGATCGTCGGCGAGCAGGGGATGGTGCGCGTGACACCCGATCTCGCGGCGATCGAAGAGGTGGTGCACGAGTTCGCGGCGGCGCGCATCGACATCCTCGCGGTCTGCGGCGGTGACGGCAGCCATTTCCGTACCCTCTCCGCCCTCCGTCGCGCGTACCCGAACGGCGAGATGCCGCTCTTCCTGCCGCTGCGCGCCGGGACGATGAACTACATCGCGCGCTCGATCGGCTGCATGCGGGGCGGCCCGGAGCACGTCCTCGGCCACGTCGTCCACGACTACCGACACGGCCGCACGCACGACGTCACCGAGCGTCACCTGCTGGTGGTGAACGGGGAGCACGCGGGCTTCGTCGTCGGCTGCGGCGTGATCGTGAACTACCTGCAGCTCTACTACAGCGAGCCGAAGCCGGGACCGCTGACGGCGACGCGCCTCCTCGCCCGCCTGGTGTCGTCGGCCGTCGGCGGCACGTCGCTCGTCCGCGGGGTCTTCCGCCGGGTCGTCGCCGACGTCGACTGTGACGGCGAGCGCGTGCCCTATCGGACGTTCACGGTGATCCTGGGCGGCACCGTCACGCACATTGCGCTCGGGTTCAAACCGATGTATCTGGCGGCGCGCAAACGTCACCACTTTCACCTACTCGCGGGCCCCATCGGACCGCTCAGCCTGGCGCGCAAGATCGTGCGCTTTCGCCGCGGGTGGCCGCTGGAGGATCCGGACTTCTACGACAATCTCGCGCGGGAGGTGACGATTCGCTTCGCGACCCCGACGCGCTTCATGATGGACGGCGACATCCTCGACCCGGTGCCCGCGCTCACCATCACCACCGGCCCGATCATCTCGATGATCCGAGGGTGAGAAAGGACGACTCGTGCTCACGATCGGCATCATCGGCGGCAGCGGCCTCTATGCGATGGACGGACTGACCGACGTCCGCGACGTCGAGGTCGACACGCCCTTCGGGCCGCCCTCCGACGCCATCGTCTCGGGACGACTCGGCGCGGCGCGCCTGCTCTTCCTTCCCCGGCACGGCCGCGGCCATCGCCTGTTGCCGTCCGAGCTGCCGTTTCGCGCCAACATCTGGGCGCTGAAGCATCTCGGCGCCGAACGCGTGATCGCGGTGAGCGCGGTCGGCAGCCTGCGCGAAGAGATCAAACCGGGCGACCTCGTCGTGCCGGATCAATTCCTCGACCGCACGCGCGGCCGCATCGGCACCTTCTTCGGTGACGGCATCGTCGCCCACGTCGGCTTCGGCGACCCGGTCTGTCCGGTGCTGTCGACCGCGCTGGTCGCGAGCGCGCGGCGCCTCGGGGCCATGGTGCATCCGCGCGGCACGTACGTGTGCATGGAGGGGCCGCAGTTCTCGACGCGCGCGGAGTCGGAGCTCTACCGCAGCTGGGGTGCGGCGATCATCGGCATGACGAACCTCCAGGAGGCGAAGCTGGCACGCGAGGCGGAGCTCTGCTTCGCGACGCTCGCGCTCGCCACCGACTACGACTGCTGGAAGCAGGACGTACACGAAGTCGCGATCGCCGACGTCTTGACGGTGCTGGCCGCGAACGTCGCGCTCGCCAAGCGGGTCGTCCACGACGTCGTGCCGACGCTCGCGGCGGATCCGGGTTGCTCCTGCGGCCGGGCGCTCGAACACGCGATCATCACCGATCCCGCGCGCATCCCGGCGCGCGTGAAGCACGACCTGGCGCCGATCGTCGGGCGCTACGTTGCGGAGGACGCATGAGTCTCCTCGTCGTCGGTTCGGTCGCCATCGACACGCTCGAGACCCCGCGCGGGCGTGCGCCCGACGTGCTCGGCGGCGCCGCGACCTATTTCGCGGTCGCCGCGAGCTTCTTCGGGCCGGTGCAGCTCGTCGCCGTCGTCGGCGAAGACTTCCCGCGCGCCGAGCTCGATTGGTTCGCACGGCGCGGCATCGATCTCGCCGGCGTCGAGGTGCGGCCGGGTCGGAGCCTACGGTGGACGGGGCGCTATCACGAGGACATGAACGTGCGCGACACGCTGTCCTTCGAGGCGAACGTCTTCGAGCATTTCGCGCCCGAGCTGCCGGCGCTCTATCGCACGACGCCGTTCGTCTTTCTCGCGAACATCGCCCCCGCGCTCCAGGCGCGTGTCCTCGATCAGGTGCGCGCGCCCCGGCTCGTCGGCGCCGACACCATGAATCTCTGGATCGAGACCACGCGCGCCGACCTCGACGCGCTCTTGCGGCGGGTGCCGCTCCTCATGATCAACGACGAGGAGGCCCGTCTGCTCTCCGGCGAACGCAACATGGTGCGTGCCGCGCGCCGTATTCTCGCCATGGGACCCGAGAGCGTGATGATCAAGCGCGGCGAGTACGGCGTCCTCTACTTCTCGGGCGAGAGCGTCTTCGCGGTACCCGCCTATCCGCTCGAGGAGGTGTTCGACCCGACCGGCGCCGGCGACGCGTTCGCGGGCGGCGTCATGGGCTACCTGGCGAGCTCGGGCGACCTCTCCCCGGCCGGCGTGCGCCGCGCGATCGTGTACGGCAGCGTCCTCGCGTCGTTCACCGTCGAGGCGTTCAGCCTGGAGCGCTTGCGGAGTCTCACGCGGGAGGACATCGACCGCCGCTACCGGCAGTTCATCAGCCTCACTGCCTTCGACGTGCCATAAGGAGCGCGATGCCGCAGCTCTCCGTCGTCGTACCGGTGTACAACGAGGCGCCCAACGCCGAGGCGCTGGTAACCGAACTGCGCGCCACGCTCGATCGCCTGACGCTCACCAGCGAGGTCGTGCTGGTCGACGACGGTTCGACCGACGAGACGTTCACGCTCCTCGCCGCCGCTGCCGGCGCCGACCCGCGCTTTCGCATCGTGCGGCTGCGGCGCAACTTCGGGCAAACGGCGGCGCTCGCGGCGGGCCTCGATCACGCGAGCGGCGAAATCGTCGTCACGATGGACGGCGACCTCCAGAACGACCCGGCGGACATCCCGCACCTCATTGCCGCGCTCGAAGCCGGCGCCGACGTCGTGAACGGGTGGCGGCGCGACCGAAAGGACCCCTTCCTCTCGCGGCAGCTGCCTTCGATCATCGCCAACGCCATCATCGGTGCCACGACCAACGTGCGCATTCACGATTACGGCTGTGGCATCAAGGCGTTTCGCGCCGAGATCGCGAAGTCGCTCAAACTCTATGGCGAGATGCATCGCTTCATCGCCGCCATCGCCGGCGACCTCGGGGCGACGGTGACGGAGATCCCGGTGAACCATCGGCCACGGCTACGCGGCGCCTCGAAGTACGGCCTGTCGCGCACCTTCCGCGTGGTGCTCGACCTCTTCACGATCAAATTCCTCTCCGGCTACTCGACCCGCCCGATTCACGTCTTCGGCTTCTTCGGCTTGATCGCGACCCTCGTCGGCCTCGCCATCACCGGCATGCTCGGCATCGAGAAGGTCCTCTTCGGGGTGACGCTCGCCGATCGGCCGCTCCTCCTCCTCGGCATCCTCCTCGTCCTCGGCGGCGTACAATTCGTGACCCTCGGACTCCTCGGGGAGATGCTGGCACGCACCTACCACGAGTCACAGTCGAAGCCGATCTATACGGTTCGCGAGGTCCGTCAGGTGACGCCCGCACGCGCGCCCGCGGTCTCCGGCGGCTGAACGCAACACAAATGAAAGAAACATATTTGACGGTGCGACAGGGGGCCGCTACCTTCATGGCACTTCAAGCAGCACGGAGGACGCGGTGAAACTGTGTGTCATCGGCACGGGGTACGTCGGTTTGGTGGCCGGCACCTGCTTCGCTGAGAGCGGCAACGATGTCATCTGCGTCGACATCGACGAGGCGAAGGTCGCCAGTCTCCAAAAGGGCGGAGTGCCGATCTACGAGCCCGGCCTCGAAGAGCTCATTCGGCGCAACCTCGCCGAGCGACGCTTGTGGTTCACGAGCGACCTCGTCGCCGCGGTGCGCGCCTCCGAGATCTGCTTCATTGCGGTCGGCACCCCGCAGGCTTCGGACGGCTCGGCGGATCTGGGCGGCGTGCTCAAGGTCGCGGAGGAGATCGGCGCGGCGATGAACGGCTACCGCGTCGTCGTCTGCAAGAGCACGGTCCCGGTCGGCACCGCCGACAAGGTGCGCGTGGCGATCCGTAGCAAGACCACCCACGACTTCGACGTCGTCTCCAACCCCGAATTTCTGAAGGAGGGAGCCGCGGTCGAAGACTTCATGAAACCCGACCGGGTGGTGATCGGTGCCTCGAGCCCGCGCGCCGTCGAGCTGATGCAGACGCTCTACAAGCCCTTCGTGCGCACCGAGAACCCCATTCTGATCATGGACAACCGCAGCGCCGAGATGACGAAGTATGCAGCCAACGCGTTCCTCGCGACGCGCATCTCGTTCATCAACGAGGTCGCCAATCTCTGCGAGCGCGTCGGCGCCGACGTCGCCGACGTGCGGCGCGGCATGGGGTCGGATCGCCGCATCGGGCACCACTTCCTCTTTCCCGGCGTCGGCTACGGCGGCTCGTGTTTTCCGAAGGATGTGCAGGCGATCATTCGCACCGCGCGCGAGAACGGGCTCGAGTTCCCGCTGCTGAACTCCGTCGAGGCGGTGAACGAGACACAGAAACGCTTGCTCATCGAGAAGGTCGTGCGCCACTTCGGCGAGGGTCTGGCGAATCGACGCTTCGCGATTTGGGGCCTCGCGTTCAAGCCGCGCACCGACGACATGCGAGAAGCCCCGTCGATCGTCGTCATCGAGGAACTCTTGCGCCGCGGCGCGGTGATCGAAGCGCACGATCCCGAGGCGCTGAACGAGGCGCGCAAGGTGTTCGCCGACCGCATCCGCTACCACCGGCTGAACTACGACGCCCTCGAGGGCGTCGACGCGCTGCTCGTCGTCACCGACTGGAACGAGTTCCGGCGGCCCGACTTCAAGCGCATGCGCGAGCTCATGCGGACGCCGATCATCTTCGACGGCCGCAACCTCTACGAGCACGATGCGCTGCGCGAGCACGGGTTCACGTACTACCCGATCGGGCGTCCGCCGCTCGAGGTCCCCTGAGTGGCGCGTATTCTCGTCACCGGCGGCGCCGGATTCATCGGTTCACACCTCTGCGAGCGCTTGCTCGCCGAGGGTAACGACGTCATCTGCGTCGACAACTTCCTCACCGGCTCACCCGACAACATCGCGCCGCTGTTCGCGAACCCGCGGTTCACGTTCATCCAGCAGGACGTGACGAACTTCATCTACGTGAAGGGACCGCTCGACGCGATCCTGCATTTCGCGTCGCCGGCGAGCCCGATCGATTATCTCGAGCTGCCGATCCAGACGCTCAAGGTGGGCTCGCTCGGTACCCACAAAGCGCTCGGTCTCGCCAAGGAGAAGGGCGCGCGCTTCCTGCTCGCGTCGACCTCGGAGACCTACGGCGATCCGCTGGTGCATCCGCAAACGGAGGACTACTGGGGGAACGTCAACCCGATTGGTCCGCGCGGCGTCTACGACGAAGCGAAGCGCTTCGCCGAGGCGCTGACGATGGCGTACCACCGTACCCACGGCGTGGAGACACGCATCGTCCGCATCTTCAACACCTTCGGGCCGCGCATGCGCCGCGAGGACGGCCGCGTGGTGCCGAACTTCATCGCCCAGGCGCTGCGCAACGAGGATCTCACCGTGTACGGGGATGGTGGGCAGACGCGCAGCTTCTGCTACGTGACCGACCTCGTCGAGGGGATCCTCCGTCTTCTACGGAGCGACTACTCGTTGCCGGTCAACATCGGGAACCCGCGCGAGATGACGGTCCTCGAGTTCGCCAAGCTCATCATCGCGCTCACCGGGAGCCGGAGCGGGATCGCCTACAAGCCGCTTCCCGAAGATGATCCGAAGGTGCGGCAGCCGGACATCACACGCGCCCGCACCCTCCTCGGAGCCTGGGAGCCGGTCGTGGCCGTCGAGGAAGGGCTGCGGTGGACGATCGACTTCTTCCGCGGGACGTCCTCATAGCGCCGCGTCGCGCGAGGGGGGAAGGGGTATGAAAATCCTGGTCACGGGCGGCGCCGGCTTCATCGCCTCGCACGTCGCCGACGCCTACCTCGCCGGCGGGCACGAGGTGGTGATCGTCGACGATCTCTCGAGCGGCAAGCGGGCGAACCTGCCGGCGGCGGCGAAGTTCTACCACGCCGACATCCGCAGCCCCGAGGCGCGCGAGATCGTGCGCAACGAGCGGCCGCAGGTGCTCTCGCACCACGCGGCGCAGATGGACGTGCGCCGCTCGGTCGCCGATCCCGCGTTCGATGCCGAGGTGAACGTGCTCGGTTTCATCAACATGCTCGAGGGCGCGCGCGAGGTCGGCGCCGACAAGGTGATCTTCGCCTCCTCGGGCGGGGCGACGTACGGCGAGCAGGACGTCTTTCCCGCGCCCGAGTCGCATCCCCACAACCCGCTCTCGCCCTACGGCATCACCAAGGCGACCGGCGAGCACTACCTCTTCTACTACCACGCGGTGTACGGTCTGCCGTACGTCGCCCTCCGCTACGGGAACGTCTTCGGGCCGCGGCAAGATCCGCACGGCGAGGCGGGAGTGGTCGCGATCTTCAGCGAGCGCCTGCTCGCCGATCAGGCGCCGACGATCAACGGCGACGGCAAGCAGACGCGCGACTACGTCTTCGTCGGCGACGTCGTGCGTGCCAACGTCGCCGCGCTCGCCACGAGCTTCGTCGGTGCGGTGAACATCGGGACCGGCATCGAAACCGACGTGAACACGCTCTACGCGCACCTGCGCGTCCTCACCGGCAGTCCGCACCCGGCGCAACACGGCCCCGGGAAGGCGGGCGAGCAGCGCCGCAGCGTGATCGCGATCGATCGAGCCGCCGAGGTCCTCGGGTGGCGCCCGGAAGTGTCGCTCGAGGAAGGGCTGCGCCGCACGGTCGAGTTCTTCCGGGTGCGCGCCCAGGGCTGATTGTCGCGGCCGGGGTCGACGGCGAAGAGGTCGACGTCTGCCGGGGCGACGGCGGGGGGGGGGGGGGGGCGGGCCCGGAGCCGGCGGGCCGCCCGACGGGGGGGATTCGTCCGGTCCGGGAGGCGGGCGCGGGGCGTGGGGTGGCGGGGGGGGTTCTGGGGGCGTTGGTGCAGGCTTTTTCCGGGCTTGTCCGGTTTGATCCCCCAGTGGTGGCGGCCCCGCCCGGGCCGGGGCCGCCGCCACGGCCCTCCCGCCGTCGCCCCGGCACGCAGCGGCAGCGCATCGCGCGTGACGCGTTCGCCGCCTTCGGCGGCGGCGGGTGCGCTCGGATCGACGCCGGCGGCGACTGCGACGATAGTGATGGCGATCGATCTTCGCCGCCGTCGTGGTGGGGCGCGGGCGGGCGGGTGACGTGGGCGGGCGCGTTGGGCCGTACGTGCTTCGAGTGCGCCTCGACGTACGGAAGGATCCCCACGATGTGGCGTCCCGCCAGGTCCGCTGCGCCCGCCCACGTCACCCGCCCGCCCGCGCCCCACCGCGTGGCAGCGAGTCACGACTACGACGACAGCGGCGGTCGCGGTCGCGCTCGGCCGCGATCCATGTAACATTCGACGCGTGCACGATCCGCGGACGATCCGCAACTTCTCGATCATCGCTCACATCGACCACGGCAAGTCGACGCTCGCCGACCGCCTGCTCGAGCGCACGGGGACCGTCAGCGAGCGCGACATGGAAGCGCAGTTCCTCGACGACATGGATCTCGAGCGCGAGCGCGGCATCACGATCAAGGCGCGCGCCGTCCGACTGAAGTACCGCGCCCCCGACGGCACCGACTACCAG
>JBGOSW010000183.1:0-9441 GCA_041476145.1 Binatia bacterium | reverse complement strand
CGACGGTGACGGCGCGTACGGCTTCGATCCGCGCGTCGCGGTCGAGCACCTGCGCACGTCCGACGCCGCGCTGGCGCGCGTCATCGACGCGGTCGGCCCCTTTCGCATGGAGCTCAAAAAAACGTCGAGCCTCTTCGTCGCGCTCGCCGAGGCGATCGTCTACCAACAGCTCTCCGGCAAGGCCGCGGCGACGATCTTCGGGCGCGTGTGTGCGCTCGTCCCGCGTGCTCGCGCGGGCCTCACGGCCGAGCAGATCCTGCGCGTCTCCGACGATAAGCTCCGCGGCGCCGGCCTCTCGCGCGCCAAGCTCCTCGCGCTCCGCGATCTCGCACGCCGGGCCAAAAGCGGCGAAATCCCCACGCTCGTCGCGCTCCAGGGCCTGGAGGACGAGGCGATCGTCGAGCGCCTCACCGCGGTGCGCGGCATCGGCCGCTGGACCGCGGAGATGTTCCTCATGTTCCGCCTCGGCCGCCCCGACGTCCTCCCCGTGGACGACTACGGCATCCGCAAAGGTTTTGCGGTCGCCTTCAAGAAACGCGAGCTGCCGGCGCGCCAAGACCTCGAAAAGCGCGGCGCGCGCTGGAAGCCGTACCGCACGGTGGCGAGCTGGTATTTGTGGCGCGCGGTGGAGCTGGCGAAGCAATAGCTCCGTGCGGGGTCGCTTCAATCCAGCGGAGCTTCGACGTCCTTGCCGACGCGGAGCGCCGTTCCCTCGTATCTCGTCATCGCGATCGCGACCGCGGGGCGCGCCGCCATGGTCTCGAGCCAACGCGGGATATTCACGAGATCGACGATTCCCAACGCCTCGTGGACCGGCTTGATCCACGAGTAGAGCGCCATGTCGGCGATGGAGTAGTCACCCGCGACGTACTCGTTGCCCACGAGCCCGCCCTCGAGAACGTCGAGAAGACGCGCGCACTCGTCGCGGTAACGCTCGATCGCAAACGGCACCTTCTCCGGCGCACGGTTCACGAAATAGGACAATTGTCCGACCATCGGCCCGACGCTGCCGACCTGCCAGAAGACCCATTGCAGGATCTTGGCGCGAACCGGCCCGCTCGCCGGCAGAAACCGTCCGGTCTTCTCGGCGAGATAGATCAGAATCGCCCCCGACTCGCCGAGGGCGAGATCGCCTGGTCCGTCGTGGTCGACGATCGCGGGAATCTTGCAGTTCGGATTGATCGCCGCGTACCAGGGCTCGTACTGCTCGTTCTTGTCGAGATCGACGTAGTACACCACGTGTTCCACGCCGGTCTCGGCCAGCATGATGGTGATCTTGCGGCTGTTCCCGCTCCGGGACTTCGCCGTGTAGTAGTCGATCACGACGGCCTCACAGCGCCGGAACCGACAATCCCTGCTTCTCGAGGAATCGCACCATCGTGCCCGCGACCTGACGCACGCTCTCGCGACCGCCCACGCGTGCGCGCCATGCGCGCACGCGGGCGTGCTCCACGGGGATCGGCTCTCCCAGGAACCCGGCGAAGAGCTGCGCCATGAAGAACGCGATGTCGGCGTACGAGAACGCCCCTGCCAAGTACTCCTTTCCATCGAGCGCGCGTTCCATCTTCTCGTAGAAGGCGTGGATGGCGGCGATCGCCTCGGCCACGTGCGCCTCGCTCGCGAGGGCGCGCTGGCGTGGCATCAATAGCACCACGTTCGGAAAGAATACCTCATCGGACTCGAGCTCGAGGAGCCGTGCCCGTGCGCGCGCGCGCCGATCGCGCGGCCAGAGCGGGGGATCGGGTTTCAGGTCTTCGAGGTATTCGAAGATCTGCGTCGAGTCGAAGAGCTCGAGGTCACCGTCGATCAGCACCGGGACTTGCTGCTTCGGGTTGATGCGCGCGACGTCGGGATGCTTGGGCTCGTAGAGGGTGGTGAGCGCGAAGGGCACGTGCTCGACGTCGGCGGCGACGCCTTTCTCGCGGACGGCGATCTCGGTCTTGGCGCCGAACATGCTCAAGGGACCGGAGTAGAGTTTCATGCGTCCTCCTCGATGCACCCGCTTTGGTAGCGACGGCGCGCGCCTACGACAAGGGAGCACGGCTAGCGTCTCCTCACCGCATCGATCGACCACTTGCCGGGACCGTTGATCGCCAGGAAGAGGACCGTGAGGAGTTGCGCATACTCGGAGCGAACTTCGTGCAAGACTGCCCAGATTCCTACCGTCGGCGGAGCCGGAGGAAGGGGTAATGGCGACGTCCCGAGATACATCGATATCTTCGTCGAGAGCATCGCCACCAGCATTTCGACCATGAAGGGGACCGCGATGAGCCGAGTCATGAATCCGGAAAGCAGCATCACCCCGCCGACGATTTCCAGGACCGCGACGAAGTCCGCGGTGAACGCCGGGAAGGGCATCCCGAGCTTGGTGAAGCGACCGACGCCTTGGTTCGCATAGACGAATTTCAGGATGCCTTCCCAGAAGAACACCCCTCCCGCCATGATCCGCAGCACCACCGTAGAGGACGGTGCATCGAGGGGGCTCGCCAGCAACTTCAGGGTCTGTTTCACGTTCAAATCCTCCTGGAGGTGACTACACCGCGCCGGCAAGGTTGGATTGCCGCAATCCAAGCGGCGCTCCCCGGTGTATTCCCCTTCGTGGGCTCGGTAAGTGTACTAGCGAAGGGAACCGGTTCGATGGGGGCGGCCAACGGATCGAGCGACGAAGAGCTCATGCATTCGCTCGCCGCGGGCAATCAGGAAGCGCTCGCGACGCTGTACCGTCGCCACGCACCGCGGATCTTCAGCGTCGCGCAACGATCGCTCGACCGCGCCGCGGCGCAAGAGATCGTCCAGGACGTGTTTTTCACCATCTGGCGCGAGGCGGTCACCTTCGATCCCGCGCGCGGCGCGTTCCGCCCCTGGGCCATGCAGATCGTGCGCTTTCGCATCGCGAACGAGCTTCGCCGCCGAAGCCGGCGGCCCGTTGTCGAGTCCGACGCCGTCGGCCCGCCGTACGACGGAGCGCCGGACGACGGCCCGCAGCCCGTCGAGACGATGTGGCGCGACTACCGCCGCGCGGTCGTGCAGAAGGCGTTCGAAGAACTCCCTTCGCCACAGCGACAGGCTCTCGGTCTGGCGTTCTTCGAGGAACTGACGCACGAGCAGGTCGCTGACGTCTTGAACCTACCGCTCGGGACGACCAAGACTCGCATCCGAGCGGGTCTGAAGAAGCTGCGCGGCACGCTCCCGCGCGAGATCGCCGCGGTCGGTCTGGTCGCCCTGATCGCGGTGCTCGGGGTCCGGTATTGGTGGCAACGGTCCGCGCTCGAGCTCGACGAGCGCGCGCTCTCTCTCCTGACGATGAGCGATACGAGCGACTGGAAGCTCACGCCGGTCGCGGGCGGGGTCGAGGTGCCGCGCGAAACGCATGCCCGGTATCGCAGCCGCCCCGGTGCCGGAATCGCCGTCGTAACCCTGTCGCACTTCCCGCCGGCGCCGGCAGGTCACACCTACCAGATCTGGGTCCGGCAGCATGGCGTCTGGACCTCTCTCGGGACGCTTACTCCCGATTCGGACGGTAGCGCGCGCCGGATCATCGAGCGAGCGGAGCTCGCGATCCTACCCGAGGTGGTCGGGATCACGAGCGAGCTGGGCTCGGGCAGCGCGACCCCCACGGGACCGACCGTCGTCGCGTGGCCGGAGAAATAAACCGGCCGGCCGGCATCACTCGCCGAAGAATCGCCGGCGGACCTCGTCGTCGGCGGGCTGATCGGGTCCGCTGAAGATGACGTCCGGAAGGCGCGTTTCGTCGGCGGCGATGAAGGGCGCCGCCTGGGCGCGGCGCGCGTCGGCGTCCGGGCCGATCTCCATGAAGAAGTCCGCGTACCAGCCGTCGACGCGGTGGACGGCGCCGTAGTGACGGTCGTGGGCGTCGGCGTAGGCGTGCGCGGCGCGCGTCCAATCGTCGTCGGCGACGAGCGCGTCGCGCAGCACGCGGACGTCGCGGAGCGTGAGCGACATGCCTTGCCCCCACGTCGGATCGCTCGTCGCCGCGGCGTCGCCGATGAGCGCGACGCCGTCGCGGTACGGATGCTCGACCCAGACGTCGGCGCCCTCGAAGAGCGCGAGCGGTCCGACGTCGGTCGCGCGCGCGTACCAGCTCGGGTCGACGCCGGCGCGCACCGACTCCTCGATGAAGCAGCGCACGTCGCGGCCCGCCGCCGGCGGCGGCGCGGCGTCCTTGTGGTAGCCGACGTAGGCGCGCACGCGACCGCCGCCCTGTGGGAAGAAGAGCGACATGCGTCCGACTGCGGGATTGAAGAAGGCGTGCCCGGTGTCGTCCGGCGCTTCGTGCCCGTCGAACAGGACGCCCGAGAAGAGCAACCGCTGCGGGTCGCGACTGACGGGGAAGCCGCCCCACTTCCGCGCCAGCGAGGTGCGGCCGTCGGCGGCGACGACGAGGCGCGCGCGCTCCGTCGTCGTCCGTCCTTCGCACTCGACGAGCGCCGCCGGCGTCGCGCCCGGCTCGATGCCGCGCACGCGGGCGCCGCGACGCACCTCGGCGCCCGCGCCCGCCGCCGCATCGAGCACCGTTTCCTGCATCGCGGGATGGAAGAAGCTCAGCCACGGCGCCGCCTGCGGTGTCGTCGCCGGCAGGTCGCGGTGTGCGACCGACATGCCGCCGAGCGCGAGATCCGCCCAGCGGAGCTCGTGGCCGCAGGTGGCGAGCAGGGGCGTCTCGAGCCCGAGCGCGCGTGCCTCTCCGACGCCCCACGGCGCCAGCACCTCGCCGCGCACGCGATCGCTGAACCGCCGCTCGCGCTCGATCACGAGCACGCGCGCGCCGCGCTCCGCCATCGCCTTCGCGAGCGCCGCGCCGCCGAGGCCGCCGCCGACGGTGATCAGATCGTAGGTCGCACTCACCGGCCGAGGGCTACCAGCCTCGCGCCGGCACGGTCAACGCTTCGCGGGTCTCCCAACGTAAGCCATATCGGTGTACAATTGTTGATATGCGGACCATGCCGAAATGGGTCGTCGACAACCGCACCTCGGTTGCCCGCGAGGCCGAGCCGTACCGGCATCTGACCGATGTCGAACGATGGCGTGCCACCGCCGCCGCATGTCGAAGCGCCGCTCGGCAGCTCGCGACGCGCACGGACCGAGTGCGGCTGCTCGCCTACCGGGATCCCTTGCCGCGGGAAAGCATCGAGCTGCTCGCGCGCTTGCGCGCGGCTCACCGTCGTCCGTGACCGATCCCGGCGACGCGTTCGAGGCGGGGGTGCGCGTCGCGCGGACGCTCGAGCGTCACGGCATCTCGTACGCGCTGGGCGGCGCACTCGCCTACGGCCAGTACGGCATCCCTCGCGCGACGAACGATGTCGACGTGAACGTGTTTCTCGCGATTGATGCCATCGACGGCGTCTTCGCCGCGCTTCGCACATTGGCGATCGAGATCGATAGCGTCGCGGCGAAGCGCCAGGTCGAGCACGAGGGCATGTTCATCACGCGCTTCGCCGACTTCCGCCTCGATGTCTTCTTGCCGAGCATCGATTTCTCGTGGGAGGCGGAGCGAACGCGAGTGCGGCGGACGATCGAGGGCGTCGGCGTGTGGTTTCTTTCGGTCGAGGCCCTGTGCGTGTTCAAGCTCCTCTTCTTCCGCGGCAAGGACGTCGTGGATCTCGAGCGGTTGATCGCCGTGCAGGGTTCGGCGATCGACCATTCGTACGTCCGAAGCCAGATCGTCGCCATGGCCGGCGAGGAAGACGAGCGCGTAGCGACGTGGGACCGTCTCTGGGCCGACCACCTACCGCGGTGAGCACGTCCCGGACGGCGACGCGCGCGCGCGCGGCGCTCTCCCTCGTATTCCTGAGCTTGCAGGTGGCGGTGCCGACGGCGCTGCTCTTCGGCCCCCGTCCGGCGCGCTTCGGCTGGCAGATGTTCTCGGCGCACACCACCGCGCCCGTGTTCGCCGTCGAGCACGCCGACGGCAGCCGCGCGCTCGTGGACGTCGACGACTACTTCGCGTTTCGTCGCGGCGACCTCGATCCCGCCGTCTTCGATCGGCTGCCGGCGCACCTCTGCCGCATCGATGCGACGGTCGTGACCGTCTATGAGCGGCGCCCCGGGGAGACGACGATCGAGGCGCATCCGTGTCGGTGACGACGGCGATTGCGCGGCGCCTGACCGACACCGTCGACGCACGACCTGTCGCGCTCACGCGCATCGTCATCGGGCTCGCGGCGCTCGCGCGCGCCGTCGTGGCGTACGGCATCCTCACGCGCCTCTTCCTGCCGACGACGATCCATCTGCCGTACGTGCCGTGGCTTCCCGTGCTGCCGGCGGCGGGAGTGCCGTGGCTCCTCGCGCTCTGGACCGTCGCCGCGCTCTTCTTCGCGCTCGGGTGCTGGGCGCGGACGGCGGGCGTCACGCTCGCGGCGACGCTGCTCTACGTCCTGCTCCTCGACGAGCAGACCTACAGCAACCACCTCTATCTCCTCGTGCTCGTGGTTCTCCTCCTCGTCCTCGCGAACGCGGGGGCTGCGTACGGCATCGACGCGCGCCGGCGCCGGACACGCGCGGTCGCCGACGCCTGGGCGGTCCGGCTCCTGCGCACCCAGGTGAGCGCGACCTACGCCTTCGGCGGCCTCACCAAGATCAACGCGACCTATCTTTCCGGGGCGACGATGGCCGCCTACATGTCGCGTGACCTGTTGGCGTCGCTTCCCGAGTCGAGCCGGCTTCCCTTCGTGCTGGCGTGCTCGTGGGGCGCGATCGCCGTCGAGCTGGGCCTCGCCGTCGCGCTCTGGAGCCGGCGCTGGCGCCGCGCGGCGATGGTCGCGGGCGTGGCGTTGCACGTCGGCATGGTCGCCCTCCTGCCGCCGGGGGTGCGTTCCCAGCTCGCGATCTTCGCGGTCGAGATGTTCGCCTTGTACGTGGTGTTCTTCGAGGCTTGATCCACGTCCGCGCGCGCGCCATCCTCCCGCCCGATGTCGACCACGAGCGACCCGAGCCACTGCGGCTGCCCGCCGACCGCGATAGCGTCGGGCACCGCGGGCGTCCATCACCTGATCATCAACGTCGCGGAGCTCGCGCGCTCGCGGCCGTTCTACGCCTGGCTCATGCCGCGTCTCGGGTACGGCGGTACGAGCGGGGACGCCGCCGCCGTCGGATGGTTCGGGCCGCAGGGGAGTTTCTGGGTGAAGCAAGCCGACGCGCGCTTTGCCGGCGACACGTTCGACAAGGACCGCACGGGTCTCTGTGAGATCGCCTTTCGCGCCGGAAGCCGCGCGCAGGTGGACGCGCTCGCACGCGAGCTCGTCGCCCGGGGCGCTCCCATCCTCGACCCGCCGCGTGAGTATTCCTACACACCCGGCTACTACGCGGTGTTCTTCACGGACCCTGACGGCATCAAGCTCGAGCTCGTCCACATTCCCGAGGAGGCGTGAGATGAACGATCGAACGTTGCTGCGGATTTGCGGTGTCCTCTTCTGCGCCCTCGCGGTCTCGAACTTCACGAAGTTTCTCGAGTTCGACGCGCATCAAGGGTTCATGCTCTTCGGGATGCGGCAACACGGTACGCCGAACCTCGTCTACGGCTGGCTCTTCGGCCTCTATCTCCTGATCTACGGGATCGGCGTACTGCGGATGCGGGCGTACGCCCTGTCGATGGGGAGGTTCTACGCCGGGTATGTGATCCTGAATCTCATGCTCTTCACCATCCGCATGCCCGCAGAGGCGTTCGCGAATCCGCTCTTCGGGCTCGTCTACATCATCGTCGCGGTCGGCGTGTCGAGCGGGGCGGTACGTCTGCTGGCGAAGAACCGCGCGTCGTTGGCGTAGGAAGGGAGGGACAAGAGTCCTTGACGCTGGCAAGCATTATGCTAAGCACTATATAGTTTGCTGAGTAATCAACTCCCTGTAGTTGCACGGACTTTTGGCGACGGGCATAGTCGTCTGTAGGAGACGAGATGCACTCAGACTTCCTTTTTGCCCACCCCTCCCGGCTCGCTGGATTGGCTCGCCTACTCGATCTCTTCGGGACGTTCGACGACTACAATGTCAGTCGAACTCGTCCGATCGCCGATGCGCGTGCTATGTACGCAGATTGGGTCATGACGGGTCAGGACATCCGGAATGCCATCGCCGTTCTTGAGGCGAAGAAGCGTCAGGATCTGCACGATGCCGGCCAAGGCGAACTCTTCCCAGCGACCGCTGGGTAGATGAGCAGAAAAGGCCGAGAGCGACAGGCGATCCAGCGTCAGCATCAGCAGCTGATCGCTCAACGGCTGGAAATCTTCCAAGGTCCGCTTCCCGCCCCAGATGTCCTCGTTCGATACAACGATGCTGTTCCAAACGGAGCAGAGCGTATTCTTACGATGGCCGAGAGTCAGGCGATGCATCGCCAGACGATCGAGCGCGCCGTTATCGAGGGCAACATCAAGGCCCAATCCCGTGCGCAACGCTACGGCCTGATAATCATTCTCTCGGTTGTTGGCATTGGAGCGTGGCTCATGTCGCAGGGGAAGGACGCGTACGGTTTCGGCGCAATCGTAGGAAGCCTAGGCACCCTGATAGGCGTATTCATGTGGGGTCGCTATCGCCAAGAACGAGAGCGGAAAGAAAAAGCCCAGCAATTCGAAGGCACGCCCGTCGGCTAGCACCTACCGTCCGTGTACCTAGTCTCTTCGTGCGACTGTCCGAATTGGGACAGCACCGGACGGCGTTTCGTGCTTGACGCTCGCACGCGCGATCGCGTAGAACCGCCATCATGAACGTTCTGTCGCGCACGACGATCCGCACCGTTGGCCTCGCTCTACGCCTAGCCCTCACCAGGGCGGAAGAGGCGTAGCGCGCCGCGCACCTAGCTTCAGCGCAGCACACATCAACCCTCTCCCGCCGAGCCGGCCGGAGGGGGTTTTTTGTTTCTGGGCCCCACCTTCCTCCCTACCGTCCGTCTCGGCGCCGAGAGCAGCACTTCAGGAGACGACGATGACGACGATGCCCACCCACAAGTACCGGCCCTTTCCGGCGATCGACCTGCCGGATCGGCGTTGGCCGAGCCGAACGATCACGCACGCGCCGCGCTGGTGCAGCGTCGACCTGCGCGACGGCAACCAGGCGCTCGTCGAGCCCATGAGCGTCGCGCGCAAGCGGCGCATGTTCGACGCGCTCGTCGCCATGGGCTTCAAGGAGATCGAGGTGGGATTTCCGAGCGCGTCGCAGCCGGATTTCGACTTCGTGCGGCTGCTGATCGAGGAGGACCTCGTCCCCGACGACGTGACGATCCAGGTGCTGACGCAGGCGCGCGCGCCGCTCGTCCACCGCACCTTCGAGTCGATCCGCGGCGCGCACCGCGCGATCGTTCACCTCTACAACTCGACCTCGACCGTGCAACGACGCGTCGTCTTCGGTCTCGACGAGGCGGGCATCGTCGACATCGCCATTGCCGCCACGCGCCTCGTCCGCGAGCTCGCCGACGCGATGCCGGCGACCGACGTG
>JBGOSW010000182.1:0-9447 GCA_041476145.1 Binatia bacterium | reverse complement strand
GCGCATCTCGCAGAAGCACGTCCTCACCCGGCGCATTCCGGCGCTGGAAGCGCTCGGCGCGGCGACCGTGCTGTGCGTGGACAAGACCGGCACGCTCACGCAGAACCGCATGACGGTGCAGAAGCTCGGCTGCGACAGCGGATCCTACGACGTGCCGCGCGAAGACGTCGCGATCCCCGAGGCATTCCACGAGGTCGTCGAGTACGGAATCCTCGCCAGCCAGCGCGATCCGTTCGATCCCATGGAGAAGGCCTTTCAAGACCTGGGCGCGCGGCGGCTCGCCGACACCGAGCATCTGCATCCGAATTGGGCGCTGGTGCGTCAGTACCCGCTCTCCGAGACGCTGCTGGCGCTCTCCCACGTGTGGCGCTCTCCCGATGGCGTGGACTACGTGATCGCCGCCAAGGGCGCGCCCGAGGCGATCGCGGATCTGTGTCACCTCGACGTCGCCCGCATCGCGGACGTGCGCGCCCAGGTCGCCGCCATGGCGGCCGAGGGCCTGCGCGTGCTCGGCGTCAGCCGCGCGCTTTTCCGGGTCGGCACGCTGCCGCCGGAGCAGCACGACTTCGACTTCGAGTGGGTCGGTCTGGCGGGGTTGGCCGATCCGATCCGACCCGCGGTTCCCGACGCGATCCGCGAATGCCACGCCGCCGGTATCCGCGTGGTGATGATCACCGGCGATCATCCGGAGACGGCGCGGGCGATCGCGCGCGAGATCCACCTGCACGACAGCGACGGCGTGCTCACCGGGGCCGAGCTCGACGCGCTCGACGAGGCCTCGCTGCGCACGCGCGTGCGCACGGTCGACGTCTTCGCGCGTGTCGTTCCCGAGCAGAAGCTCCGCCTGGTTCAAGCGCTGCAGGCGGCCGGCGAGGTCGTGGCCATGACCGGCGACGGCGTCAACGACGCCCCCGCCCTCAAGGCCGCCGACATCGGCATCGCCATGGGCGGCCGCGGCACCGACGTGGCGCGCGAGGCCGCGGCGTTGGTCTTGCTCGATGACGACTTCTCCTCCATCGTCGCCGCCGTCCGGCTCGGCCGGCGCATCTTCGACAACTTGCGGGACGCGATGGCGTACGTGCTGGCGGTGCACGTTCCGATCGCCGGGATCTCGATGGTCCCGGCGCTGTTCGGGTTGCCGCTGGTGCTGCTCCCGGTGCACGTCGCCTTCTTGCACATGATCATCGAGCCGGCATGCTCGGTGGTCTTCGAGATGGAGGCCGAGGACGCCGGGGTGATGCGGCGGCCGCCGCGCGATCCGCGAGCGCCGCTGTTCGGCCGCTCGCTGGTGGGTCTCAGTCTGCTGCAGGGACTGAGTGTGCTGGCGATCTTGAGCGCGGTCTTCCTCGTGACCCTGTGGCGCGGCCAAGACGAGGACGAAGCGCGCGCGCTCACGTTCACGACCTTGATCGTCGCCAATCTCGCCTTGATCCTCAGCAATCGCTCGTGGAGTCGGACGATGTGGGAGACGCTGAGACAGACCAATCGCGCGCTCTGGTGGGTGATCGCAAGTGCGCTCGGCATGCTCGGGGTGGTGTTGTACGTGCCGGCGCTGCGCGTGGTGTTCCGCATGGCGCCGCTGCACACCGACGATCTCTTGCTGTGTCTGAGCGCGGGAATCGTCGGCGTGACGTGGTTCGAGGCACTCAAGGTGATCCGTCGGCGGCGCGCATGACGCGGTCGCTGCGTCCTCGACCATGAGCGAAGGCACGCTCCTCGGCCTCGGCGTCGCCCTCGGCTGCGGCCTGCTGATCGGCATCGAGCGCGAGCGTCGTAAAGGTAGTGGCCCGACCCGAGCGCTCGCGGGGGTGCGCACCTTTACGCTCGCCGCGCTCGCCGGCGCCCTGGCCCAGGCGCTCGCGCAGCCCCTGCTGGTCGGCGCCGGCGCGGCGCTCATCCTGACGCTCGCCGCGATCGCGCACTTCCGCGAACGTCGCGTGCGCGATCCGGGCGTGACGACCGAGCTCGCGTTGTTCGTGACGTTCCTGCTCGGCGTGACGGCGATCGAGCATCCGTCGGTCGCCGCCGGCGGCGCCGTCGTGGTCGTGGCGGTGCTCGCCGCACGATCGCAGCTGCACCGATTCTCGACCGACGTGCTGAGCGCCACCGAGCTGCGTGACGCGCTCCTGTTCGCCGGTGCGGCGCTCGTCGTGCTGCCGCTCGTGCCGAACCAGCCGATCGACTGGCTCGCCGGGGTCGACCCACGTCGGCTCTGGGGGCTCGTCGTCCTCCTCATGGGGCTCCAGGCCGCGGGCTACGTCACGCTGCGCGTCGCCGGGGCGCGGGTCGGGTTGCCGCTCTCGGGGTTGGCTTCGGGGTTCGTGTCGAGCACGGCGACCATTGCCGCGATGGGTACGCGCGCGCGCGCGCAGCCGGCGCTGGTCTCGGCCTGCGTATCGGGGGCGTTGTTCTCGAACGTCGCCACGCTGATCCATCTGGCGGTCGTGGCCGCCGCCGTGTATCCGCCGGCGCTGCCAGTGATCGCACCGTCGCTCGGCGTCGGCACCGTCGCCGCCGCGATGGTGGCGGCGCTGAGCCTGCGCACGCCGCCCCCCGGCATTCACGCCCACCGTCCGTCGGGCCGCGCGTTCAGTCTCGCGGCGGCGCTGCTCTTCGCGTCGATCTTGACGGCCGTCATGGCGACCGTGTCGTTCGCCATCGCCCGCTATGGAGAAGCGGCGGCCGGCGCCGGTATCGCGCTCGCGGGTTTCGTCGACGTGCACGCCGCCGCCGCGTCGGCCGTCTCGCTCGCCGCCGGCGGCAAGATCCCGGCCTCGGCCGTGCTGCTACCGGTGCTGATCGCCTTCACGACGAATACGATCAGCAAGCTCGTCGCGGCCTGGGGAACGGGTGGGCGCGGCTACGCGCTCCGCGTCGCCGGTGGACTGTTGGTGCTGGCGGCGGCGGTGTGGGCGCCGTGGGTCGCCGGACAGATGAGTCGCTGACCGCAGGAGGAGCGCGACGATCGATCGCAAAACTGCGAATCGCACAATCCGCCCCGTCGCGCCGTCGGGAAGCCAAGAGAGCGGCGCCGCTGTTCGGCACGTCTGCGGACCTGGTCCGCGCCTTGCTGTCGTCCCGACCCGGGAGGACCGTCCATGGCTCGGTTGGCGATCGAGAACGAGGAGCGCATCGCACCGGATCTTCTCGTGCCGGAACAATTCTTTCCACCCCACGCGGCGGTTCCGGAGCGTGCCCTGATGGCGGGGGTGCTGCTCGATGCGATCGATTGCTTCCTGATGCACTGCGGAACAACCGGGGCGCGCCACCGCCTGTTCGAGGACGCGGAGCGCTGGATCATGGACACGGACGTCACGGCGCCGCTCTCCTTCGAGAACGTGTGCGACTTCCTCTCCCTCGACGCCGACTGCCTGCGCCACGGTCTGCGCCGCTGCCAAGAGCAACAGCGGATTCGGAGGCGCGCCGCGGCACTGGCCCGTCACTGGCCGGCTCAGGGAGGCACGCGCCGCGCGCACGCAGGCGACACACTCCCAAGCTGATCGATGGTAGCGTCGCGTCGAGCCCGCTCAGGACTCGTTTCGTAACGCGGTGGGTAGCGGACGCGGCACCCAGGGCCACGCCCATCCTAGCGGCGGCCGGAACGGCTTCCATTGCCCTTCCGGCTGCGCCAGGCGATCGGCGATCGTCAGGAGCACGATCGGATGGTGGCCGATGCCGAAGTGGCTGCTCTGCACCTCGATGTTTTCGCTGTACGGTCCCGCGTCTTCGCAGCAATTCTGCCAGGCGACGACGCCGTCGCTGCGGCTGACAATGGCGGTCACCGGAACCGGCAGCGGCAGGGCGAGGCGCGCCTCGCGGGCCGCGGCGTCGGGCAGCGCGCGTCGGCGCGCCGCTCGGCGCAGGAACTGCGGGACGTTGGTCGCGTTGAGATCGCGGAAGGGGCTCGCGAGCGTAATCACTTGGCGAACGTCGTCGGGGAAGCGCCGCGCCAGCTCACGCGCGTAGACGCCTCCGAGGCTCCACCCGATCAGGCTGACGCGGCGTCCGTATCGATCGTGAAGCTCCCGCACCCGCGCCGCCATCGCGGCCGCCGTCTCCGCGCTCGGGCCGACGTTGCGACCGAGCTTCCACGCGTGCGCGCGGTATCCGCGGCCGCGCAAGAAGCCGCGCAGCGCGCGGGTCGAGAAGTCGCTCGCCATGAAGCCCGGAAGCACGAGCACGGGATGCCCGTCGCCCAACGGCGCCCGCCTGAGCAGCGGGTACGCGGGGACGAGCGCCGCGAGTTCTAGGAGCGCGCGCCCCTCGAACCATAGGAACCCGCGCCGTGGCGGTGCAGCCGTCATCGCGCTACCGCGCCTCCGGCGCGTGCGCGGCGCCGTCCGCGCTCGAGGACGGCGCGGATTCGGGGAGCCGCGCCGCCACCTCGCGGAGGGCCGCGAACTCAGTCTCCGCGAACGCGACCAGATCGTGGAGGTCCGGCACCAGATCCCAGTCGGCGTTGAAGCCCCAGTACAGACGGCCGGCGTAGCTGAAGAGGGCGATGCCGAGCGCCTGATCGCGGAAGAGCGGCACCAACGGATAGCAGGCGACCATCGGCGCGCCGAGGATGTATGCCGGCGTCGGTGGACCCGGGACGTTGGTGACCACGACGTTGAACGGCCGCACCAATGCCGCGAGGCGCGAGAACACGGTGAACAGCGTCGTGAACGAGTTGTCGCTCACCTCCTCGATCGTCTGCACCCCGGCCGCTTGTCGCGATCGCTTGAGCTCCTGCGTTTCGTGAATCACCCGCTCGAGTCGCCGACGCGCGTTCGGCTCTTCCAGGGGAAGCCTTCCCACCATCATCGCGACGCGGTTGCCGAGGCTGGCGCGGCCATCGTGGGTGCGGACGTTCACCGGCAACATGGCGCGGAATTCGAGCTGCTCGACCTGGAGCCCGCGCTGGCGGAGGAAGCGGCGCAGCGCGCCCGCGACGATCGCAAGGACGACGTCGTTCACCGTGCCGCCGAGCCGGCTCTTCACCTCCTTGACCGCGCCGAGGTCCATCTCCAACCAGTCGAATCGCCGATGCGGACCGATGGGGGCGTTGAGGGGCGTGGCGGACGCCGGACGCATGCCCGCCGTGAGCGCCTCGCCGATCCCCTCGACCGCATCGTACAGTTGATTGGCGGTGCGGCGTGGAGCGATCACGACGCGCCGGACGCCGTCGAGGAGCGCGAGCGGTAGCAGCGCCCGGTGGCACAACTCGTCGGCGACGAGGCGCGCGGAACTCGGCGCCGGCCGCGGCAACCACTGCGGCGGCGGCTCTTCGAGGCGTGGATCGCGATCCGGCGTCGGTCGCATGACCGTCCCCGTCAGCTCCACGCTCCCAATCCCGTCGATCATGCAGTGGTGGATCTTGGTGATGACGGCGAAGCGGTCATCCGCGACGCCCTCGACGATCCACATCTCCCAGAGCGGCTTTCCGCGATCGAGCTGCTGCGACATGATGCGGCCGGCGAGGCGCTTGAGGAGCCGCTCGTCTCCCGGCCGGGGAAGATGCGTGTGCCGTACGTGGTAGTTCAAGTTGAAGCGCGCATCGTCCACCCACACCGGGTGACCGGCGCCCGGGATCCACTTCAGCCGCTGGCGATAGCGCGGAATGCGGTGAATCCCGGCGGCGATCGCCGTGCGGACCCGCTCGATGTCGATGCCGCCGTCCGTTGTCGCCAGCGGCGCCGCGGCGAACAGCGCGACGGCGCCGATGTGCATGTGGCAGTTCTCGTCTTCGAGGTGGAGGAAGCTCGCGTCGAGCGCCGACAGGCGCTCGTAGTGGGTGTAGCTCATGATTCTCGGATGATTGCAAAATCTCCGCCGCTCTGCATCCCGCGACCGAACGGTACACAGGTCGGGCGCCACAGTCACACGTGAGGAATCGGCACGGGGCCTTTCTCAAGAATGCGAAGACGACGATTCCACGCGCGCGCTCAGGTGGTTGGCGGGGCGTCCGGCACCGCCGCGCGCGCCGACTCGAGCAGCGCCACGACCTCGGCGTCGTCCGTCTGCTCGAAGTCGTCGTAGAAGTATCCGACGGCCCCGAAGGGCGAGGGTGTGTTGAGACAAACGACGTCGTCCACTTCGGCGGCGAGCATCGCCAGCGTTTCGGCCGGCGCGACCGGCACGGCGAGGACGAGCCGGTGCGGGCCGGCGCGCCGCACTCCGCGCAAGGCGGCGCGCATCGAGGCGCCGGTCGCCAGCCCGTCGTCGACGACGATCGCCGTTCGTCCCGCGACGCGCACCGGCGGGCGGCCGCCTCGGTAGGCCTGCTGCCGGCGGTGGATCTCGGTCAGCTGGCACTCGATCTCGCGTCGCAAGTACTCGGCGGACACGTCGAGGAGCCGCACGACCTCATCATTCAAAACGCGCTCGGCATGGTCGCCGTCGACGACCGCGCCGATCCCGAGCTCGGGCTGACCGGGGGCTCCGAGCTTGCGGACGACCATGATGTCGAGCGGCGCGCCGAGCGCGCGCGCCACTTCGTAACCGACCGGCACGCCGCCGCGCGGCAGCGCCACCACGACCGGGCGTTCGCTCGCATAACGCTGCAACGGAACGGCGAGCTGCCGTCCCGCGTCCCGCCGATCTTTGAATACCGACATCGCGATTCCTGTCTTCGCCGTGACGTTCGTCGCCGACACGTCATCGTTGCGCTTTTCGCGCTGCGAAAACCATACCCGACCGGCACGCTCGTCCTCGGAGACATCCGCGGACGTCTGCCGGCAACGACGTAAATTCGACGCTCGGCAAGTTGGTCCCGGACCATGAAAGGTGTAGACGGATCCGCTGTGGCAGCATCATCGCGGCCCAGCCAACGAGCATCCGACGCGGTCGCCGCGATTCTGATCGACGAATCGCCCGACGCGCTCGTCGCGGCGGATCCCTCCGGCACGATCCTCCTCTGGAACCGAGGGGCCGAGGCGATCCTCGAGTGCGCGCGAGCCGACGCGATGGGACAGCGCTTCGACGATCTCCCTCTCTTCGCCGCCGACCGGAACGCGGCGCTGCGCGCCGCGTTCGAGCGCGCGCTCGCGACCGGCGACGCCACCCTCGAAACGGTCCGTACGCAGCGCAGCGGCGCCGTCGTCGCGCTCCGCATCACGATGCGGACGGTCCGGAACGATCGAGGGTCGATCCAGTTCGTGTCGCTGCTCGTCCGCGACGTCACCTCGGTGGAGCGCCCGCACGCATCGAGAGCCGGCGACGCCGAGACATGGGGCGTGCTGGAAGCGGCGCCCGATGCCATGGTCGTCGTGCATCCGGACGGCCGCATCGCCTTCGCCAACGCACAGTTGGAACTGCTCTTCGGCTACACCCGCGACGAGCTCGTCGGCCAGACGATCGAGAGCTTGGTGCCCGAGCGCTTTCGCGGCGCCCATGCGTCCCATCGCCGTACGTACTTCGGCGAAGCGCGGACGCGTCCGATGGGAATGGGCCTCGATCTCTACGGACGCCGGAAGGATGGAACGGAGTTCTCGGCGGAGATCAGTCTCGCGCCGATCGAGACCGCGGAAGGCAGGCTCGTCACCGCCGCGATTCGCGACGTCACGGAACGCAAGCGCACCGAGGACAAGTTTCGCGGTCTCCTCGAGGCCGCGCCCGACGCCATCGTCATCGTCGATCGCCACGGAAACATCGTGCTCGTCAACGCGCAGACCGAAAAGCTGTTCGGATATGCGCGTCAGGAGTTGCTCGGGCAGGCCGTCGAGCTCCTGATCCCGGCGCGGCTTCGCACCCAGCACTCGCAGCATCGCGCCGGTTTCTTCGCGGCACCCAAGGTCCGAGCAATGGGATCCGGGGTCGAGTTCTACGGGGTACGCAAGGACGGCACCGAGTTCCCGATCGACATCAGCTTGAGTCCGCTCCACACCGATGAAGGCATCCTCATCTCGAGCGCCATCCGCGACGTCACGGAGCGGAAGAAGGCGGAAGAGGGAATCACACGCGCGAAAGAGGCCGCCGAGCAGGCGACCCGCGAGCTCGAGTCGTTCAGCTACTCGGTGGCGCACGATTTGCGTACGCCGCTACGGAGCATCGACGGGTTCAGCCTAGCGCTCCTCGACGACTATGCGGACAAGATCGACGACGCCGGTAAGACCTATCTCACCCAGGTGCGCCGGTCGGCGCAACACATGGCGCAGTTGATCGATGACCTCCTGATGCTCGCGCGGGTGACGAAGGCCGACGTGCGGCGCGAACGGATCGACCTCAGCCGCCTCGCGCGCACCAAGGCCGCCGATATGCAGAGCACGGCACCGGAACGCCGCACCGAGTTCGTCATCGCCGACGATCTGGTCTGTCAGGCCGATGGTCACCTGCTGGACATCTTGTTGGAGAACCTCCTCGGCAACGCATGGAAATTCACGGGCAAGCGGCCGCAGGCTCGGATCGAGCTCGGTCGCACGCAGCAGAACGGCGAACCTGCTTACTTCGTTCGCGACAACGGCGCCGGCTTCGACATGGCGTACTCGGCGAAGCTGTTCGGCGTCTTTCAGCGGCTGCATTCGCCCACCGACTTCGACGGGACGGGCATCGGCTTGGCGACCGTGGAGCGCATCGTGCGTCGCCACGGCGGACGCGTCTGGGCGGAGGGCGAGGTGGACCGAGGGGCTACCATCTATTTCACCCTCGAGGCCAAGGAGCGGCAACGATGAAAGAGCGGATCATTCTCTTGGTCGAGGATAGTCCGAGTGACGAAGCGCTGACGCTGCGCTCGCTCAAGACGAACAACATCATGAACCAGGTGGTGGTGGTGCGTGACGGTCCCGAAGCCCTCGACTATCTCTTCGCGACGGGCGCGTACGCGGGTCGCGACGTCACCGACCTGCCGCAGGTGGTTCTGCTCGATCTCAACCTGCCGAAAATCGGCGGCATCGAGGTCTTGCGCCGCATTCGTGCCGACGAGCGGACGCGCCGTGTCCCGGTCGTGATCTTGACGTCCTCGAAGGAGGAGGGCGACCTCATCGCCGGCTACGATTCGGGCGCGAACAGCTACGTCATCAAGCCCGTCGACTTCGTGCAGTTCTCCGAAGCCGTACGGCAGTTGGGACTCTACTGGCTCATCCTGAACGAGCCGGCACCTCGGGGGCGTTGAGCGAAGCATTCACGTCGCGCCAGCGGTGCGTTCAGGCGTCGATCTTCGCCAACAGGCGAAGGAGCCCATCCAAGATGGTGAGGGGATGAGGTGGGCAGCCGGGGATATAGAGGTCGACGGACAGCACGGACTGGACCCCGTTGTGCACCTCGGGATGGTCGATGAACGGGCCGCCGGAGATGGCACATGCGCCGACCGCGATCACCAGTTTCGGTGCCGGGATCGCGTCGTACGTCTTGCGGAGCGCGAGCTTCATGTGGTCGGAGACCGCCCCCGTGACGAGGAGGCCGTCCGCGTGGCGTGGCGAGGCGACGAACTGAATGCCAAAGCGTCCGAGATCGAAGACCACCGTATTG
>JBGOSW010000181.1:0-9485 GCA_041476145.1 Binatia bacterium | reverse complement strand
TCCGGGGGCTTGCATGCCGGCGCAGCACCGCCGCCGGCATTCGAGTTCGGCGAGTTACCGCCGGGGTTGCCGCAGGAGACGAAGGCTTGCACGAAAAGTGCCGCGAACTTCCCTGCCGCAGCTGGATGTTGGAATGCGCACTGGGCATGCACCGCGCTGGCCGAAACGCCGACGACCAGCACGGCGGCTGCCAGGCCACCTAGCAGTTGTTTCTTCATGGTTACCCTCCTTCGTAGGGGTGGTTGGGGATGGCGATCAGAACGCACGGTGGTGCAGTCCACGACACACCGGAGAGACGTACGTGTGATCATCATCGGCTTTCGTTCAGCGCTCAGCTCCCAGGACCGAACCGCTCTGCCGTCGTCGGTCATTCACTTCTCTGCTCATGCGAGCGTCCATCGGCTACGACGATCGCTCGCACGCGATCACGGTAGAAGCGCCCACAAGAAAAGGTGATGCGAGACATCGTGGTACGGCACCTCGGGACAACTGTCTCTGAATGCGAGGCGACTATAAGAGCCTCGCGTTCGCCTTGTCAAGAAAATAGTTTTTCATGGAGACGCTTGAAACGCTGTCATATCATGCACTTGTGCCATAGCCGCGCAAAGTCGCATGGCGCATGTCCAAGCGAACATCTCAGCAATGCAAGGCAAACGCTGGCCACAGCTCCGTACGGGCTCCTGAAGCAAGGCCAATGCCGCGGCGGTTGACGGATGAGAGAACCAAGAATCAACTAGTTACACTTCGAGTGCCATTTTCCGCTCGGCACGAGCGTCATGGGAACGACGCAGCGAGTGTCGCGCTGCGTTCGCTCGCGGGCCCTCCCGCCTATATAAAGTGGGACGTGACTCGATTGCTTCGTTCCATGGCGACGGTCGCCGTCCTGGCGCTGTTCACGACCGTCGTGCCGAGCGTCGCCAACGTCGGCGCCGGCCTGCCGGGAGACGTTCGCTCCGGCGAACGCGTCCACTGGACGCCCGAGGAGATCGCGGCGCTCGTCCGGCTGTTGCGAGCCGAGGGTGCGAGCCGGGTGCAAGCGGCGGAGCTCGCGCAGATCGTGCACAGCGAAAGCCGGGCGCTGCACCTCGACCCGCTCTACGCGCTGGCGCTGATCAAGATCGAAAGCAACTTCCGTGCGAACGCCGTCTCGTCTCATGGCGCGGTCGGGTTGCTCCAGATCCGACCAGAGGCGGCACGGAGCGTCGCGATCGCCGGCGAGTCGGCGACGGGAGAGACGCCGCGCGCCGCGCGTCTACGTGATCCGCAGACGAACGTCGCCGTCGGGCTGCGCTACCTGCGGCACCTCGAGGGTCAGTTCCTCGATCGCACGACCGCACTCGCGGCGTACAACCTCGGACCGAGCCGTGTGCGGCGTCAGCTCGAGCGGGGTGCGCCGGTGCCGCGCGCGTATGCCGAGCGCGTTTTGGCCGTCTATCGCGCGCTCGCGGAAGCGACGACCACGTCGCCCGACGGCGCGCCGTCGCCGAGTTCCTAAGCTACGGCGCGCGATTTTTGCCCGCCGGTCGATCGCGGGGGATAATCCCACCGATGCGGCGGCGGGCGATGGTGGCGGGACTGATCGCTCTGCTGATCGCCTGCGACGCCGCGGCGGTGACGGTCGACGAGCTGCCGGCGGATGCCGTCTACACTGTACGCGCGATCCGCGTCGAGGGCGCGAGTGCGGTGGCGGCAAGCACGCTTCGCGAGGCGATGTTGACGAAGTCGCCGCCGTGGTACCGCCTCTGGGCGCGGTGGCGCAGCAAGGTCGTCTTCAACCCGCAGATCTTCCGCACCGACCTCGAGCGGGTGCGGACGGCGCTCCGCGAGGCGGGTCACTACGAGGCCGCCGTCGCCCACGATCTCGAGATCGTGGGCGACACGATGACGATCGTGCTGCACGTCGACGAAGGACGAGCGGCGCGTCTCGACGCCGTGCGGCTCGTGACCACGGACTTCACGCCGAGCGTCGAGGAGGAGCGCGCGCTTCGCGGCGAGCTCACGTTGCCGTCGGACGCGGTCTTCACTCAGGCGGCCTACGACGAGAGCCGCGCGCGCCTCGAGGCATACTTTCAACAGCGTGGCTTTGCGTACGTGCACGTTGCCAAGGCCGCGGTCGTCGACACCACGTCCGCGCGCGCGGCCGTTGCCTACACGATCACCCGCGGCGTCCCGGCCGTGTTCGGTGCGACGGCGGTGACCGGCAACGAGACGATCGAGGAACGCCTGATCACGCGCGAGTTGCGGTACCGTGCGGGGGATGCGTACGACCCGCGCAAGATCGAGAAGACGCAAGCGAGCGTATTCGGCCTTCGCGTCTTCCGCTCGGTCGCCGTGAAGCCGGCCAATCTCGACGCGCAAAGCGGCGTGGTCGACGTGGCGATCACCGTCGCCGAGGGTCCGCCGCGTGAAGTGAAGATCGGCGTCGGTTACGGCCTGGAGGACGAGCTCCGCGGCGAGGTGCGCTGGCAGCACTACGACTTCCTCGGCGGCGGACGGCAACTCGGGTTCCGCCTCAAGGGCTCATCCATCACCCAGGCGGTGGAAGGGGAGTTCCGCCAGCCGTATTTCCTGCATCCGCAGCAGACGTTCGCGATACGGCTCACCCAGGAGCGCGAGGACGAGCCGGGCTTCACCGTCGCGCGTGTTCGCCTCGCTCCACAGATCGAGCGCCGCTTCCTGCCGGACGTACGCGCGGCGCTCGGTTACAGCCTCGAATACGACGATACGAGCAACGTGCCGGACGAGACCAAGGCGCGTCTCGGCGACTTCCAGGCGCGCGGCATCGTGTCGAGCGTGACCGTCCTCGTCGAGCGCAACACCACCGTCGACCTTCTCGATCCGCACCAGGGGAGCGTGCTGAACTTCACCGGCGAGCAGGCGGGTGGCCCGTGGGGCGGCGACTTCTCCTTCTATCGGGCGGTCTTCGAGGCGAAGCGATACGTGCCGGTCTTCGCGACACGCGTTCTCGCCGGTCGCGTTCGGGTCGGGGGCGGCGACGGCATCGCGGGGGATTCCGAGCTGCCGGTCTTCCGGCGCTTCTTCGCCGGCGGGATCAACAGCACCCGGGGATACGCGCGCTACAAGATCGGACCGCTCACCGACGGTGGATCCCCGATCGGCGGGCGTAGCGTGCTCGAGTGGAACCTCGAGTTCCGGACTCCCGTCTATCGGGACGTCGGCGGCGTCGTCTTTTTCGACGCCGGCGAGGTCCGCGAGTCGCCTTTCAGCTACAGCCTCGACGACCTCCAGTTCGGGGTCGGCTTCGGTGTCCGCTACCGTACGATCGTCGGTCCGCTGCGGTTCGACCTCGGGTTTCCTCTCGAGCGGCCGCGCGGCGAGGCCGGGTGGCAGCTCCACTTCAGCATCGGCCAGGCGTTCTGATGCGCGCCCGGCGCCTCCTCGGTCGGATCGTGATCGGCGCGACGGCGCTCGCCGTCGGCGTGGCGGTGGTGTCGCAGACGGCGGCGTTCCACGATTGGCTGCGACGGCAGGTCGTCACCCGCCTCGACGCCGCACTGAACGGCGAGCTCACGCTCGGCGGTCTCGACGGCAATCTCGCACAGCGGCTCGTGCTGACCGACCTGCGGCTCCGCTCGGAGGGACGGCGCATCCTCGCGGTGCGGCGCGTGACGGCGCGCTACGATCTGCTGAAACTCATGATCGGCGGTGGCCTGGCGCTGCGTGACGTCGAGGTCTCGGGCCTCGCCCTCACGCTCGTCGAGGACGAGCGTGGATGGAACGTCGCCCGGCTCTTTGCGCCGCGGCCGGAGCCGTCGGAGCAGAGCGGTCTCGACGTCGTGCTCGACGCCGTCCGCGTCCATGGCGCGTCGATCAAGGTGGTGCGAGCGACGGACGTCTGGCGCCTCCGCGACCTTCGCTTCGCCGGGTCGGCGCGCGCCGGCGGCGACGGTCAGGAGCTGACCCTCGACGCGCTCTCGGTCACGTTTCCAGGACGCGACGTGCGCGTGGTCGAGCTCACCGGAGAGGTCGGCGTCGGCGTCGACGGCGCCGTGCGTGCGGACGGAATCCATCTACGGACCGACGCCTCGGAGCTACGGGCCGACGCGCGCCTGCCGGGACGCGGCGGCGGAAGCTACGACGTCCGCGTCGAGGTGCCGCATCTCGCGGCCGCGGAGGTGCGGCGACTCCTGCGCGCCGGCGTGCCTGCAACCGATCTCGCGGCGACGATGCACGTGCGGGGACCGGCCGCGGGGGCGGCGGTCGACGGTACGATCACGAGCGACGCCGGCGAGATCGGGCTCGAAGGCAACGTCGGCCTCGGCGATCCACCGAACTACGACGTCCGGGCGCGGCTCACGCACCTGAACGCCGCCGGTCTCCTCGGTCCCGCGCAGCCGGTCACCGACCTCACCGGGACGCTCGGGGTGAAGGGCAAGGGGCTGACGCTCGACCAGGCGGCCGCACGCGCCGTGCTCGCCCTCCACGATTCCGCCGTGAGCGGACGGACGCTGTCGCGGCTTTCCCTCGAGGGCGAGATCGCCGAACGACAGGTCACCTTCGAGGCGTCGACGCTGCTTGCGGCGGGAGAGGCGGAGGCGAGCGGCACCGTCGGCATCGCCGACGAGCGCTACGATCTCCATCTCACGATGCGCGGACTCGATCCGGCGCCGCTCGTCGGCCGCCCGGATCTGCACGCGCGGCTGAACGCGACGCTCGCGCTCGCCGGCACCGGCTTCCGTCGCGAGACGGCACACGCCGAGGCACATGTGGCGATGACGCCGAGCCGCGTCGAGCAGGTCGCGATCGCGAGTGCGAAGGCGGATGTGCGCGCGGCGAACGGGACGCTCACGATCGATCGGCTGCGGATCGACGCCGACGCCCTGCAGCTCCAGGCGTCGGGCACGCTCGCGCTCGGCGTGCAGCCGGCCGCGGCGACGGGCGTCTTGCGCTACGAGGTGCGGGCACCGGATCTCGCACCGGTGGCGCGCATCGCGGGCGCCGAGCCGCTCACCGGCAGCCTCGCGATCGAAGGTACCGCGAACGGCGGGCTCGCGGATCTCCATGTACGTGCCACGGTCACCGGCCGGCAGCTGGCGCGCGCCGACACCGCGGTGGGTGCGCTCACCGCCCGCGTGTCCGCCGACGGTATCGGCGCCGGGCGTGGGCGCGCCGATCTCGACGCGCACGCGGAGGATGTGCGCGCCGCCGGCCGCCGCTTCGCGGCCCTCGATCTGAAGGGCCATTGGCAGCAGCAGACGGGGGCGCTCGCAATCGCGAACGCCACCCTGCACGTTCAAGAGGATGCCCGGCACCGTCACGAGCTCGCGCTCGAGGCCGCGCTCGGGCCGCGCGAACGACGGGTCACGATCTCCGCCCTGCGTCTCGATCTCGGCGACGACACCTGGCGCGCGGAGGGCGCGCCGGTCATCGTGCAACGCGGTGAGCGCCTGATGATCGACCATCTCGCGCTCCGTTCATCGCACGCGATCGTGCGCATCGACGGTGAGGTGGGCAGCAGCGGCGCGGAGGATTTGAGCCTGCGCGTCGACGGTCTCGACCTCGCGCCCTTCGGCGCCAGCGTGCAGGCGACGATCGCCGGGCGGGTGTCGGCGACTGCGCAGCTCGGAGGCTCCGCGCAAGCGCCCGAGGTTCACGCGCAGGTCGTCATCGAGCGGCCGGCGATCGAGCACGTGCGGTACGAGTCCGCCACCGTCGATGCCGGCGTCGGCGGCGGTCGCGCGGCGGTCACGGCGCGCGTCGTGCAGGACGGGCCGCGCCAGTTCACCCTCGAGGCGTCGTCGCCCCTTCGTCTGACGCTGGCGCCGTTCGCCTACGCGGCCGCCGGCACGCTCTCCGGCACGCTGCGCGCGAGCGCGATCGACCTGGCGTTCCTCGATCCGCTGCTTCCCCAGGTTTCGAAGCTCGCGGGCACGCTGAACGCCGACCTCGTCCTCGGCGGCACGATCGCGCAACCCGAGGCGCACGGTCCGTTGGCGATCACGGGCGGGCGGGCATACGTCGTCCCGGTCGGCCTCACCTACGATCCGATCGAGGTGCGGCTGACGCTCGCCGGGACGGCGGTCTCGATCGAGACGTTGCGCATCGCGAGTCGCAACGGCACGTTGACGGGCGGCGGGAGCGCGCGGGTCGGCCCCGAGAGCGCGACGATGGACGCTCGCTTTCAGCTCGATCGCTTCCCGCTGTTCGCGAACGAGTTCGGTGCCGGCACGGTGAGCGGCTGGATGTGGCTCACCGGCACCGTCGCGGCGCCGGTCGTCGAGGGCGCGCTCACCACCGATCGCCTCGTCCTCCTCGTTCCGGAGTCGTTGCCCGGATCGGTGCGACCGCCGGATCCGACGATCACCGTGATCGGTCCGGCGGCGGCGGCGGCCGGCGGCGAGCATCCGACGCCACAATCCGCGACGACGACTGCGGCGGAGCCCGGCGCGCCCGCGCGGGCGCCGACACCGGGCATCTACGATCGCGCCGCAATCACGGTCCAGATCGCCGTTCCCCACGACGCCTGGATTCGGCGCTCCGACACCAACATCGAGCTCCGCGGCTGGATGACCGCGTGGAAGAAGCCGGCGCAGGAGCTGGCGCTCGCAGGCGTGATCGACACCGTCCGCGGCTGGTACACGTTCCAGGGGAAGACCTTCACGCTCGAGGAGGGTCGGGTCAGCTTCGGCGGGCAGGACTTCGACCCGCTCCTCGAGCTCACCGCGATCTACAAGGCCGGCGACTACACCGTCCGCGTGAAGCTCGGCGGCACGCTCACCAAGCCGACGCTCGCGTTGGAGAGCGAGCCGGCGCTCGAGCAGGCGGACGTCCTCTCGGTGCTGCTCTTCGGGAAGCCGGCGAGCGAGCTCAGCCGCGGCGAGTCGACGGGACTCCGCGAGCAGGCCATCGGCGTCGCCAGCAGCTACGTCGCCTCCGAGCTGCGGCAATCCGTCGCCGACACGCTCGGGCTCGACACGCTCCAGTTCGAGACCGGCGGCGCAGGTGCGCAGGGCGCGGCGGTGACGCTCGGGAAGTACGTCGCCCCCGACGTCTTCGTGAGCCTGGCACACCGCTTCGCGAAACAGAATGTGCAGGAGATCCGCGTCGAGTACACGGTCACACCGCACTTGAGCATCGAGACCTCGAGCGATACGCTCGGCGAGAGCGGCATCGACGTCTTCTGGAAGAATCGCTACTGATGCCTGCGCGCGCACCGTCTGAGGGTCGGCCGGTGCTCGACTATTCCGCAGAACGGGGGCATAAGCCTGACCATCTTGCCGTCATTGCGATCCAAGAAGCCCACCGCCAAAGCGACCAACACTTCGGCGCCGGCGCCGCGCCGTTCGCGCGCCACGAAATCGACGGGCGCGGCCGCGACGCCGACCGGCGCGGCCGCGAAACCCGCCGCGAAGACGCGCGCGCACCCGACGGCGGCGGACGCCGCGGCGGCGCGACGCGTCGATGCTGCGCCCGCATCCGCAGCGAGCGGAGAAGACGCGGCGCTCGACTTTCTCCCCGCCCGTTCCTCGGCGGTGCCGCGCTCGGGACCGCGCCACGCCGTCTTCATCGACGTCGAGAACACCAGCAGCGAGGTCGATCTGGTGCGCGTCCTCGAGGGCTTGAAGATCGACCGTGTCACGACCGACCTCCACGCCGTCGGCAACTGGCGCGTCGTCGGGCAGCAGCTCGGGCGAATGCTCGCGCAACGCGGTGCGCATCTGGTGCACAGCGCGCCGGCGCCGCGGGTTCCCGACTGGAGCGATCTCTGGATCGCGGTCACCGCGGGGATGTGGCTCGGCCGGGCCGCCCCCGGCGACGTGCTCGACATCTTGTCGGACGATCGCGCCTTCGATGCGGTGGGCGACGCCGCCGCCCGGCTCGGCGTGACGTTTCGCCGCATCACGTACCGGAGCGGGGCGGGCGTCGCCGAGCGCACCCCCGCGGCGGCGGCGGCGACTGACGACGGGCGTGCGAGCGGGCGGCGTCGGCGACGTCGCCGACGCGGCGAAGGCGGCACGCCGCACGCGCCGCGTCCTCATGCGACATCGGCGCACGTGCATGCGCCTCCCGCAGCGGCCTCGTCGGTGAGCGCGGACGAGGAGCGGCACTCGGCGTCACTCGATCAGATCCGCGCCGCCATCGCGCGACTCACCGCAGGCGATCCCGCACGCGGCGTCAATCTCGATACCCTGACGCTCGAGCTCAAAGCCGAAGGGTTCCAACGACCGCCCGGATCGCCGCGGCTGGTGACGCGCTTGCGGCGCATCAAAGACGTCGAGCTGTTGTCGAACGGCCGAGTGCGGCTCGTCGGTGCCACGGCGGAGGTCATCTCCGCCGCCGTCGAGGGTACCTACGACGCGGCGGAGGCCGTCGCGTCGTCCGCTTCCGGGGGCGCCGATGCGGCCGAGGGCGCGCCGCCGAAGGCGCCGGGCGGAGGCAAGCGGCGGTCGCGACGGCGCGGCGGCCGGGGGCGGCGCGGCGGCCGGCGGCACGCCACGGGCGCGGCGTCCCCCGAGGGAAGCGCCTAGCGTCCCACTAGCGTTCGCTATTCGGGGACGCCGGGCTCGGTCATCCGCAGCGGATCGAGGATGCGCGCGAGCGCCTCGTCGGAGAGCACGTTGCGCGCGCGGGCGATCTCGCGCACCGTCTTCCCGGTCGCGAACGATTCCTTGGCGATCGCCGCCGCGGCGTCGTAGCCGATCGCCGGCGCGAGCGCGGTGCACATCGCGAGGCTCTGCTCGATCGTCGCCGCGCAGCGTTCGGGATTGGCGGTGAGCCCGGACACGCATCGTTCGGCGAACAGGCGCACGGCGTTGCTCAGGATGCGGATGCTCTCGAGGAGCTGATACGCCATCACCGGCATCATGACGTTGAGCTCGAAGTTTCCCGCCTGGCCGCAAATGGTGACCGTCACGTCGGCGCCGATCACGAACGCCGCCGCTTGCAAGACGGCCTCCGCCATCACCGGATTCACCTTGCCGGGCATGATCGACGAGCCCGGCTGCGTTGCCGGCAGGTTGATCTCGCCGAGCCCGCAGCGTGGGCCCGAGCCGAGCCAGCGCACGTCGTTCGCCACCTTGGTGCAGCTCACCGCGATGGTCTTGAGCGTGCCGGAGAGCTGCACGATCGCGTCCTTCGCGCCTTGCGCTTCGAAGTGATCGGTGGCCTCGCGAAAGAGGAGACCGGTGCGCTCGGCGAGGAGCGCCGCCACGCGCCGCGCAAACGACGGATGCGTATTGATCCCGGTCCCGACCGCGGTCCCGCCGAGCGCGAGCTCCTCGAGGCCGTGCGCCGCAACGCGCGCACGCTCGATCGCGAGCTCAATCTGCCGCGCGTAGCCGCCGAACTCCTGCCCGAGGCGAATCGGCGTCGCGTCCTGGAGGTGGGTGCGGCCGATCTTCATGACGGGATCGAACTCGGCCGCCTTCCGCGCCAGCGCGTCGCGCAGCATCCCCAGCGCGGGCACAAGATCTTCCTCGACCGCCGCCCGCGCCGCCACGTGCATCGCGGTCGGGATCACGTCG
>JBGOSW010000180.1:0-9516 GCA_041476145.1 Binatia bacterium | reverse complement strand
TGCTCGAGTTCCTCGACACCGTTCGCAATCACAAGGACATCCCCAACGAGAACTACGCGCGCGAGCTCCAAGAGCTCTTCACCCTCGGCGTCCACGACTTCGCCGGCAACCCGAACTACAAGCAAGAAGACATCGTCCAGATCGCCCGCGCCTTCACGGGGTGGGACTACGAGTACAACAGCGGCAAGTCTCTCTTTCACGACTACGATCACGACTACAACGCGGACTTCCTCGCTGACCGCGGACCCAAGGTGATCTACCGATCTACCGGCGGGTTCGGAGCAGGCGGGCGCGCCTTCGACGTGAACGGCGAGGGTGCGCAGGAGATCGACGCCGTCATCGACATCATCTTCGATCATACCGACACCAACGGAAAGAAGACGGTCGCGCGTCGCACCGCGCGGCGGCTGCTCGAGTACTTCGCGCACCCCATCGACGATCCGATCTCGCCCGCCGACATCGCCGTCGTCGATCAGGTGGTCGCCGAGTCCGGGTTCGATACCAACTGGAACATCGGCGGTCTCCTGCGCGCGATATTCGTGAACGACGCGTTCTACGAGACCGCGGCGCCGGCGCCCTTCACGGGATCGACCAAGAAGTCGGTGAAGTGGCCGATCGACTACGTCGTCACCACCCTCCGGCTCCTCGGCGTGAATCTCGCGAGCAAGTTTCCATACGTGGACGGGGGCGACCAGCAAAGGATCCGTGACCACCTCGCCAGCATGGGACAGACGCTGCTGGAGCCGCCGAGCGTCTTCGGATGGGACTGGGAGAGCTCGTGGATCAGCAGCGCGACGCTTCTCGCGCGCTACAATTTCGTGACCGATATCGTCTCCGCGCGCAACGGGCACAAATCGACCGCGTTTCGTCCGGAGAGGTTCATCAAGCTCACGCTCACCGATCCGGACGACATTCTCGCCGCCGTGACCGATGTGCTCGGCATCACCGATCAACTCACCGCGGCGGAGCGCAACGCCCTCGTCGACTACCTCACGGACGGCGGCGCGAACCCGACGCTCGACCTGAACGACTACGACACGCGCAACCGCAAGCTGCACGGACTCTTCGCGCTGGTGCTGCAATCACCGGCCTATCAGCTGCACTAGGAAGGGCAGGAGATCCCGTATGGCAATCACGCGACGACAATTCATCAAGCGCACGGGTGTGGCGGCGGCCGGAACGTTGCTCGGCCCGAGCCTCTTCGGCAACCCGCTCCTCCGTAAGGCCCTGGCGGACACCATCGGCGATCGCTACTTCGTCGTCGTCTACCTGAACGGCGGCAACGACGGGCTCAATACGGTGACGCCGGCCACGAACGGCGGCGGTACCCTGCGCGACGCCTATGACACCGCACGTCTGACGGGCGGCGGCGGTCTCAACCTCTCCCCGGGCGACCTCGCCTCGACCCACATCGGCACCGATCCCAACACGGGCGCGCAGCTCGCGCTCCATCCCGGGCTGATCGGCCTCAAGAACCTCTGGAATCTCGGCAAGCTCGCCGTCGTGCAGGGCTGCGGGTATCCCGACTACAGCCTCTCCCACGACCAGTCGCGCACCATATGGCAGACCGCGAATCCGCTCGGTCTCAACGGTGGATGGGTCGGGCGCTACCTCGCGGCGAACTACGGTGGCAGCGAAATCCCGGCCGTGAACATCGCCGACTCGGTCGTCGGCGAGTTCAAGACGGGGGCCACGAGCATCATCACGCTCGATCGCCTCGAGGACTTCGGCTTTCCGTATGACGGGTTCGACAACGGCAGCGACGACGGCTCCAAGCGCACCGCGTTCCTCGCCCTGTGCGATGCCGCCCGCGGCAACGCGCAATCCGTGGTCAAGTACATCGGCGACAGCGGCAAGGCGACGCTCCTCGGCAGCGAGAGCTACCCGGGTCTCCATTCCCTGTACGAGAACGACCGCGGGACGATTTGGGACCCGCAGTACGACGCCGTCGGGCGCAGCCTCGCCGACGATCTCCGCGAGGTGGCGAAGGTGATCTACGGCGTGACGCAAGGCGTGCCGAACGTCAACGCGCGCTTCTTCCAGGTGAGCAACGGCGGCTACGACACCCATTCCGATCAAGGCGCGGCGCAGACCGACGGCCAGCACTACGGCTTGCATCGCGAGCTCGGCGAGTCCCTCAACGTGTTTTATCAAGACTGCGCCGACATGGGCGTCGCCAACAAGGTCTGCATCGTCGTCTGGAGCGAATTCAGCCGGCGTATCCCGCAGAACGACAGCGGCACCGACCACGGCTCGCAAGCGCCGGTGTTCGTGATCGGCGGAGCCGTCCACGGCGGCCCCAGCGGCGGCACCCACGGGGGGATCTACGGCAATCACCCGAACATCGACGACACGGCGCTCGATGACGAAGGGAACACCGTCTACAAGCAGGGTGTCGATCCGTTCCGTTCGACGGACCTCCGCGACGTCTACGGGACGATCTTGAAGCACTGGCTGGGCATGACTGACCCGAGCATCGTGTTGACGGCGGACGGCGGCGATCCGGACTTCTACTGGACGAGTCCCAACTTCGACTTGGGATTTCTCTGATCTCGAGGCGTGGCTCGCGCGCGCGGCGGCGACCGCGGCATGAGGCTCGCCGACTTCTATCTCGCTGATCCGCGACTCGTCCTCGTCCCGATCGAGCATCTGACGCCGTCGGGGACGAGTCGCGCATTCGCCGCCTCGGTGGCGGCGCGGCGCGGGTGGAGCGCCGAGCGTATCGCGCTCTTCGACGCCGGGTTCGCGCGCTATTGGGCGCGGAGCGAGGCGTTGGCACACCGCACCCGCACCTGGCCGGCGCCGCGGCTGCGGCACGTCGCGGTCGTCGCCGATCCGCTCGCGGTGCGGCCCTTCGTGCAGCTCCTCAACACCAGCGCGTGGATGCTCTACGACTGCGACCTCGATCCCGACGTCTCGGGCCCCGAGCTGGTCGCGTACCTGCTCGTCGTCGGCGATCGCATGGCGCTCTCCGGCGAGGTGGCGACCGCCCCCTTGCATGCCGCGGCGTATTGGTTCGAGCGCAGTCCCGCCGAGCGCGCGGCTTTCTCGGCGGCGGCGGCGCGCTCACCGCGGCCCGATGCCGTCGCGCTCCGGGCGCTGGCGGCGGCTCTCGATTGGCTTCCCGAGCTGCATCACGAGACGCTGCGACCGCCGGTGTCGAGCGCAACGCAGCGTGCGATTCCCGGGACCGGGCTTCTCGTGCCACGGTCACTCGAGGCCGCGCCGCCCGCGTTCGTCGGCGCGTGCACTCGGGCGGCGCGTGGCGCTCTCGCGAGCTTTCACTCCGCCTGGCGCCGTCCCGATCGCGCCGCCGTCACGGCGCTCGTCGACCGACTCGCCGCCGTCGCGCCCCGCCTGCTGGTGACCGCGCAGCGGGGTCGCATCGTTTGGGACCCGGCGGTGCCGGCGCGCACCGGCGCGCTGGTGCGCGAGCTGCGCGAGGCCGACGGCGTCGCCGTCGCGGCGATCGACGAGGATCTACGGGTGGTCGACGAGCGTACGCGAGCCTTTCACGCCGCGCTCGTCGCGCCCGAGGCCCTCCCCGCCGTCGATGCCGCAACCGCGCAGAGCGGATACAGCTATCTGCATCGCACGCGACGTCTCATCGCCTACAATCTCCACGAGCCGGGTATGGAGCGGCTGCGCGGGCCGGCGCTGCCGTACGCGCGCGCGATGCTCGCGGCGCGCACCGTCCACGAGTGGGCGCATCTCGCCGTCGACGCCGGCTGGGTTCCGCTCGTCGTCGGCGAGCGCGAGTTCGCCGACCGCATCGCGGCGTTCGCCGCCGCGGTGGACACCACGGCGGCGGCGGCACCCGCGGCGATCCGCGCGCTGACGGCGGCGGACGTCGCGCAGCTGACGCGAGGCGGCGAGTCGCTCGGGCGGGTCCTCGCGCGCATCGTCCTCGACCGCGTACCCGACTACCGGGCGAATCTCGTCGGCCGGCGCTTCCTCGCGGAAGCCGAGCGCGAGGCCTACGTACGGCACAACGTGCGCTCGCTCCGCCACGAATACCCGCCGGCGCGGCTCTGGCCGATGCTCGCGCGCTACCTCTACGAGTATCAATATCTCCGCTTCAGTGCCGTCGGGGATGCGCGCACCTATTTTCTCCGCAGCACGTGGTTCGATCGCGACTTCCTCGAAACCGGCGTGCTCGACGATACGAGCTTCGATCGTCTCGCGGCGTGCGTCGCGGCGCTCTGCGACGGCTACGCGGTCGACGCGTCCCGCTTCGTCAGCGAGAGACGATGAGAAAACGCTTCTGGAGCGCGCGCAGCTGATCTTGCACCGAGGGCAACCGGCGCGATTCCATCAGCACCTGGAAGACCTCGCCCTCCGGCACCTCTTTCCTCACCTCCGCGAGTTCGTGCACGGCGTTCAGGATCTCATGGATGACGCGCGGGATCTCGCGCTGCGGGATCACGAGGTCGCCGCGGCCGAGGGTGCCGCTCCAGTTGGATGCATAAGGCCGCAAGACGTGGAGGATCTTCTCGGTCACGCTCTTGTCCGCGGCCATGATGCGGTCACGATACCATAGCCGCGGCGGAGCGGGAAACACGTGCCGGCGCGGTCTGGACGCGCGCGGCCGTGAATGCGCGCCGTCTTCGGGACGTTCACGATGCGCTTCGGCGAGATCTTCCCGTTCACGTAGTGCGTCGGCCACGCCGGCCGCAGCGAATTGCCGCGCGCGCCGGGGAAATGGTATGACCGCGCCCATGGCGACGGTCATCACCAGCGAGTGCATCAACTGCGGCGCGTGCGAGCCGGAGTGTCCCAACACCGCCATCTATCAGGGCGGCGTCGAATGGGAGCTCGACGGTCAGATGCACGCGGCGATCTCGAACGACATCTTCTACATCGTTCCCGAGAAGTGCACCGAGTGCGTCGGCTTCTTCGATCACGAGGCGTGCGCGGCGGTGTGCCCGGTCGATTGTTGCGTGCCGGACCCGCAGATTCCCGAGAGCGAGGCGGTGCTGCTCGAGCGCGCGAAGAAACTGCACCCGGAAACGAGCTTCGCCGCGGACTTCCCGTCGCGGTTTCGCAAAGACGGCGGCGCGGCGACCGCACCGGCTGCGGCGGACGCGGCGCCGGCGACCGCAAGCGCGCCCCCGCCCGTGCCCGCGGCGCCGCGGGCGGCCGTCGAGCCGGCACCTGCGGAGCCCGTGCCCGGCGGGGCGTTGCCGACGCTCGACGACTGGGAGATCCCGATCCTCTGTCGCGAGTGCGATGGTGAGTACACGGTCGCGTTCCAGTACCTGCGGCCGGGTGTGGTGTTCTATTGCCCACACTGCCAAGCGTCTTTCGTGCCCACGCGGACGACGTACCTCGAGATCGCGACCGCGCTCGAGCGCTTTCAAGGGCGCTGGGAGCGGGCGTTCGCGGCCTTCGAGGAGAGCCGCCACCGTGAGCTCGCGGCCTTCGAGGAGCGCCAGCGGGCGGAGCTTGCCGAGTTCGAGCAACGCCTGCGGAACTTTACGCACGAGGGACAGACGGCGACCGGGACCGCTCGGAGACGCTGGTTCAGCTGAAACGAGCGCACGTTCGCGCCTACCCGCTGAATCCGCTCTCGCGCACACGTTTCGGCAACACCAGGCTCCGGCGGTGGAAGGTCGGGTTTGTTGCATACGGGAGCGATCGCATGGCAATCACGGGCACGACCCATGACGATCCGCATGGCGATAGCGCGCGCGCTCGTCGCGGTGGCGGTCCTCGGCGTGGGTCTCCCCTCCGCGGCGGCCGCTCTGCAAAAGAGCTACATCCCCTTGCCCGAGATCCTGACGGATCCGAACGAGGGCAACACCTACGGGTTCCTCGGGGTCGTGCTCTTCCTCGACGAGCAGAAGATCATCAAGTACATCCTCGCCCCCGACGTCCGGTACAATCACATCACCGGCGTCTACCCGACGTTTCGCCTGTTCGGCTACCCGTCGATCGCGCGCAAGTGGAGCATCGTCCTCCGCAAGTCGCAGTACATCGACGAGGACTACGACCTGCGGTACGAGGACAACGGGTTCTGGCACGATCGCGCGCGCCTCTTCGCCAACTTCGAGTTCGAGCAGGATTCGAGCGAGCGGTTCTTCGGCTTCGGCAACGGCAGCTCGCAGAACGCCGAGTCCAACTACACCGGACGTGAGCTGAACGCGCTCGTCTGGCTGGCGTACCGCCTGCAACCGACGTTGTCGCTCACCTATCGCTCCCGAGTCCGCGTGTTTCGTGTCGAGAAGGGGGGTGTCGACAGCCTGCCGTCCATCGAAGAGGAGCATCCCGGCACCCCCGGGCTCGGCGGCGCGACCATCGTCGGCCAGGAGTTCGGGCTTCTCTACGACACCCGCGACGACACCAACATCCCGCGCCAGGGTGCGCTCGGCGTGTTCACCGCCGAGCTCGTACCGCGTGCGCTCGGTAGCTCGTTGTCGTTCGTCAAGTACGCGGCGGAGGGGCGCAAGTTCATCCCCATCCACGAGCGCGTCGTGCTGGCGATCCGAGCCCGCGCCGACTACATCTCGGGGCCGAGCGACGTCCCGTTTTTCGAGCAGAACGACATCGGAGGCCATGACTCGCTGCGCGGCTTCGGAAGCGGCCGTTTCATCGACAAGGATCGCGTCTTCGCATCCGCCGAGCTGCGCACGCGGGTGTACCGCCGGGAGATCTTCGGGGTGGACGCCGAGCTCGAGCTCGCGCCCTTCGCCGACTTCGGACAGGTCTTCCGTTCTTCGCGGAGCTCGCCGTTCAACGACCTCCACGCGGTCGGTGGTCTCGGCTTCCGCGGCGTCGTCCCGCCGCAGGTCGTCGGCTTCGTCGACATCGGGCTCGGCGAACAGGGGCTCGCGGCATTCACCGGACTCGAATACCCGTTCTGAAGGCGGAGGGGTGTCGGCGGCTCATCGCCGTCCGACCGTCCGAATGGCGGGGGACGTTTGCCGCCGAACGTCGGGCGCTTCGCCTACATCGGTCTTCTGAACGACGCGGCAGCAGCGCGACGATGTTCCCGTGCCCTCGACCTGACCTCGGGCGATCAGGGTAAGCGCACCAGGGCCAGGTGTCGTCGTCCCTTCGGCTCCGTACCCGTGCTGCTCGCGACCACCTCGGGAGGACCGGTGGTATGCCTCGGAAGCGACGCGACGGCGTCGTCCCAGACGAGCACGTAGTGCGGTCCCGGACCGTGGTTGACGCCGGTCCTCCAATGCCCGGTGCGCGGCGGCGCATAGAACGCCGCGCCGAAGTCGAAGGTGCCCGGATAGAAGGAGACGGGACGCCCGTCGACGCGCGTCGCGACCTCGGCGAGAAAGGGGCCGAGCGTTCGTTGTCGCGCCAGCTCGGGCTGGAAGAGCGCGAACACGAGGAGCCACAAGGCCGTCGCAAGCGTCGCCGCGCTGCCGAAGAGGGTCGTCCAATTCGCCCGGCGGAGGGCGAGGAGCGCGGCGCAGAGCGCGGCGAGCAGCACCGCGAGCGCGAGCGCGATCGCAATCGGGTGGGCGTCGATGATGCCGCGGACGATCGGCAGGTTCGCACGGTCCTTGGGGTGCAGGAACGGCTCGAGCGGCGTGAGCGGCGCCAGCCCGAGACCCTCCGCGACGACGATCACGAGCGGCAGGACGACCGCGGCGCTGGTCGCGCCGACGATGGCTCGGGTCACCCGGCTGCGCAACCAGCGGGGTGCTGCAGCCGCCGTCCGCAGGCTTTCCCACCACCAGCCGGTGAGCAGCGCCGCGGCCGGGTAGAGCGCGAGGAGGTACACGCTGCGCTTCGCCGACGCCGCTGAATAGAAGCCGAAGACGACCCCGAACCATATCAAGAGGAACCCGATACGCGGATCGCGCCGGATGCTCCGATCGCCGACGGCGGCGACCAGCGCGGCAAGGAAGAACGGCGTCCACGGGAGGAAGCCGGCGGCGAAGGTCGGCAGATAGTAGAAGAAGCCGTGCTCATGGCCGCTTTGCAACGCCGACGCACCGAGGAAGCGAAAGACGTTCTCCTTCAAGAGGTGCTTGCGTACGAACGCCTCGCCGCCGAGCCGCCAGGCGGCGAGGTACCATCCGCCGGCGAGGACGAGGATCATGACCGCACCCAGGAACGGGCGGAAACGCGGGACGAGCGCGAGCTTGCGGTAGGCGAGAAGCGCCGTGCCGAGTACGAGCCCTGGAAGCAAGAAGCCGACCGGGCCCTTGGTGAGGGTCGCGCACACCAGTGATCCGTAGGCCGCGATCGCCTCCCCACGCGAAAGGCCGCCGCGGACGATGCCGCGATGAAAGAGGAGGAGCGCGATGGTCATGAGCGCGGCGAGCGTGCCGTCCACGCGGGCGCTCGAGACCGCTCGCACCCATTCGAAGGTCGTTGCGAGCACGATCGATCCGAAAAGCGCCGTGACGCCCGGCAAGAAAGTCCGGGCGACGAGCCACGTCGAGAGAACCGTCGCCGACCCGAGCAGGACCGACGGCAGTCGAATCGCGAGCTCGCTCGGCGCACCCAGGGCCTCCGATGCGACGGCTCCGAGCCAGTGGAAGAAGGGGGGTTTCGAGGCGATCGTCCACCCGTTTTCCGAGGAGCGTTTGGGCAGAATCCAGTCTCCCTCCTCGATCATGCGGCGTACGACGAGACCTTCGCGGGGCTCACCCTTGGTGAAGAAGGGCGTGCTCACGGCCGGCGGCAGGTAGAGAGCGGCGGAGAGCAGGAGAAGCGCCAACGCGACCGTCCACGTGGAGGCGCGGAGCGCGTGCGTTCCGTCGTTCGAGGTCTCGAGCATCGGTGCTCTACGAGCCCTGCAGCCTGGCAGGCACGGCGGGGCTGTCAATGTCCGCTCGATTTTTGAGCACGCCGACTGTTGATATTGCCGGTGGGGTTTCCTATCATGCGCGGCCGGAAGTGAGGGGAGGGGTTGTGGAGGGATCTATCCGACGCGCAGCTTTGCGCCGTCCGGGCGCGGCCATTCGGTCGCTCCGCATTCCATCGAAGACGTTTCGACCGCCGGCCGAGGTGTGCCTGCGGTTCGCCGATCATTCGAGAGGAGGTGAGGGGGCGGGACCTGAAGTGCGGATCGAGGAGGTAGGAAACTCGACAACGAGGAGGAGTGGATGATGCGAATTCGCATTTTCGAAGAACCCACGGGAGGGACGATGATGAGGAGGAATACCACAATCATAGTGAGCGCGGCGTTGCTGGGTATCGGCACGCTTGCGATCGGAGCACGAGCGTACGCCGAAGGCGGTTTGACGCTCGAGGAGCGGGTGCAGCGGCTCGAGCGGCGCGGCGAGATGCCCGCGGCGGCGACCGACACCTCGGGGTTACAGAAGCGCCTCGATGCCCTCGAGGCCGCGATCAAGAAGCCGCCCTTCGGGCTCACCATCGGCGGCATGGTCGTCGGCTCGTATCTCTACGACATCAACGACCCGCAGGAAGGGAACAAGGGCACCGTCGGCCTGCGCAGCTTCGACAAGGACCACAACACGTTCTCGCTCGACCTCTTCCAGCTGCAGGTCTCGCGGGCCCCGGGGGAGAACGGCGTCGGCTTCGTCA
>JBGOSW010000179.1:0-9527 GCA_041476145.1 Binatia bacterium | reverse complement strand
GACCTTCAGCTTCAGCGAGGTGCGGATCGGCGTCATCCCGGCGATGATCTCGGTCGTCGTCCTGCCGAAGATCGGCGCCAATCAGGCGATGCGGCTCTTCCTCACCGGCGCGCGCTTCGACGCCCGCGAAGCGGCGGGGTACGGGCTCGTTCACCACGTCGTCGCGCCCGAGGGGCTGGTCGCCGCCGCCGAGGAGCAGGTGCGGGCGATCACCCTCGGCGGCCCGATCGCGGTCGCCGAGGCGAAACGCCTGGTCCGGACGGTCTCGCGGGTGTCGATGGCGGAGGGATTCACCTACGCGGAGCAGAAGATCGCCGCGCTCTTCGCGTCGCCCGAGGCCGCCGAGGGCATGCTCGCGTTCGCGCAGAAGCGGACACCGCGCTGGGCGGAGTGAGGGCGAGCTGTCCTGCACCGCAGCGAATTAGACTGACAAATGGCAGTGTGCTTCTCTGACTCGGGGAGGTATCGACGATGCCATCGCGCTCACGAACGATCGGGTTGCTGGTATTGGTGTGCGCCTTTGCCGGCGGCTGCGGCGACGGCAACAACAACGACAATGTCGAACTGCCGATCCCGACCAGGACCCCGGTCGCGACGCCCACCACGGGCGGAACCCCCGTGGCCCGGCCGTGCCCGATTCGCGTCACGTACATCGTGAACGGGACGGCCGCCGACCTCGATACCGGTTGGACCGGCAACTACGCCGACTCGCCGCTGGGGGTCGGAGGGTCGCTGAGCTTCGCGGTCGCGTGTCCCGGTCCGATGCTCGGGAGCTGCGGAACGTGCGATGTGAGCGGCCCGGCGGCGAGCACCACCACCATCAACAATCGACGCTGCGTCAACTCGTCGAACGTCGTCTGTACGAGCGACGCCGATTGTCCCGGCAGCACGTGCGCGTTCTTCTTCGGCCCGCAGGTGCCGATCTCGTCGGGCGGGTTCCCGGTGTGCTTCACGAATCGCATCGCCGGACCGGTGACGGGAACGTTGATCCCGGAGGTCGGCTCGGGATCGTCCAACCTGCCGATCATCGCCGCGATCTTCAGCGGTATCTCCGTCGATCAGCCGTGCCCGACGTGTAGCGGCGCGACGCTCGAGTCGACAGGGATGTGCTCCGGCGGTGACCGCAACGGGATGCCGTGTACGGTGCATGGGACGACGAGCACCTTCGGCAACGTCAGCTATGACTGCCCGGCGTCGGCGGCGGCGAACATCGGGAACCTGCCCGTCCCGCTCGATCTCACGACCGGCACGCGCGCGGTGCAGCCGACGACGACGTGCACCGGCCCGGGCGGCGGGACGTGCTGGTGCGAGGGCCAGCAGGAGCCGAACGCGTGCGACGACGGCGTCTGTACGGTCGGCGCCGACGACGAGGGCGCGTGCGCGGCGGGCCCGGTCGACCAGATTTGCGCGCACGAGACGTTCCGGTCCTGCAGCGGCAACGCCGACTGTCCGGCCGCCGGCGACAGCTGCGTGTCAAAGACGCGCGAGTGCCTGGGCGCGACCGATGCGAGCGGCGCGCCGTCGGCGGCGATCAGCCGGACCGGCACGCCGAGCCCGGCGACGCCGCTGCAGGTATCGGCGTTCTGCCTCGGGGCGACGTCGAGTCCCGCGATCAATGCCGCGGCGGGATTTCCCGGACCGGGGGCGCTCCGTCTGCCGACGATCGTCTGCGTTTCGGCGAGCTGCCCGTCGTCGCCGCCGTCGGCGCCGTGAATGGCTCATGGCCGGTGCTTGCTGCTATAAGCACCGGCCATGCCCGACTCCCTTCGCATCGCGAACTGTAGCGGCTTCTACGGCGACCGGCTGAGCGCGGCGCGCGAGATGGTCGAGGACGGTCCGATCGACGTCCTCACCGGGGACTATCTCGCCGAGCTGACGCTCATGATCCTCCTGAAGGATCGACTGAAGGACCCGAGCCTCGGCTATGCGCGCACGTTCCTCCGCCAGCTCGAGGAGATCGCGACGACGTGCGCGGCGCGCGGCATCAAGATCGTGGTGAACGCCGGCGGCCTCAATCCCGCCGGCCTCGCGGACGCGGCGCGTGCGCTCTATCGCAAGCTCGGCGTGCAGGCCGTCGTCGCCCACATCGAAGGCGACGACCTGATGCCGAAGCTCGCCGAGCTGCAGGCGCGTGGCGAGCCGCTCGCGCACCTCGACAAGGGTGTGCCGCTCAGCACGCTCGCGGCGCCGGTGTTGAGCGCGAACGCCTATCTCGGTGCGTGGGGCATCGTGGCCGCGCTGGAGCGCGGCGCCGACGTCGTCATTTGTCCACGCGTCACCGACGCGGCGCTGACGCTCGGCCCGGCGGCGTGGAAGTTCGGCTGGAAGCGCGACGATTGGGATCGTCTCGCGGCCGGCGTCGTCGCCGGTCACATCATCGAGTGCGGTGCGCAATGCACCGGCGGGAACTACGCCTTCTTCAAGGAGGTGAAGGATCTCCGGCACCCCGGCTTTCCGATCGCCGAGATGCGGCCCGACGGTAGCTTCGTGATCACCAAGCACGCCCGCACGGGCGGACTGGTATCGGTCGGCACGGTGACGGCGCAGCTTCTCTACGAGATCGGCGGGCCCGAGTATCCGAACCCCGACGTGACGGCGCGCTTCGACACCATTCAGCTCGCCGACGACGGTCCCGATCGCGTCCTGGTGCACGGGATCAAGGGCGAGCCGCCGCCGCCGACGACGAAGGTCTGCATCAACTACTTCGGCGGCTACAAGAACAGCATGACGTTCGTCCTCTGCGGCCTCGACATCGAGGAGAAAGCGCGTCTCGCGGAGGAGGTGCTCTGGGAGCTCGTCGGTGGACGCGAGCGTTTCGCCGAGACGCGGGTGTCGCTGCAGCGCGCCGATCACCCGAACCCCGGGCGCAACGAGGAGGCGTTCGCGTACCTCACCATCACCGTGAAGGATCCCGACGCGCAGAAGGTCGGGCGCGCCTTCGCGAACAAGATCGTCGAAATGGCGCTCGCCAACTACCCCGGGTTCTTCATGACGAGCCCGCCGTCGAGCGAGTCGCAGTTCGGCGTCTACTGGCCGACGCTGGTGCCGGCGTCCGCGGTCGAGCAGCGCGTCGTCATCGGCGAGGAGACGATCCCGATCCCGCCGACCGAGCCGCCGGCGCGCTTCACGCCGCCGCCCGCGCCCGTTCGCGGCAGCGCGGCCGCTCTCGGTGGACCGACGCGCGAGGCCCCGCTCGGTGCCGTCTGCGGCGCGCGCTCGGGCGACAAGGGCGGCAACGCCAACGTCGGCCTGTGGACGCGCAGCGACTCCGCGTACCGCTGGCTCGTCGGCTGGCTCACCGCCGAGCGTCTGCGAACGCTCATGCCGGAGGCTGCGACGCTCGCGATCGATCGCTTCGAGTTTCCCAACCTTCGGGCGCTGAACTTCGTCGTGAAGGGCCTCCTCGGCGACGGTGTCGCAGCCTCGTTGCGAAGCGATCCGCAGGCGAAGAGCCTCGGGGAGTACCTGCGTGCCAAGTGCGTGCCGATCCCGGAGACCGTGCTCCGCGGCGATCGCTGAGCACGCGCGCGCCGCACGCTCGCGGGCAAGGCGGCGCGAAAGGACGTTGACAGAAGCCGATTGCGGGGCCTAGAACCATCACGCCGGCCCCGCCGTACGATGCAGCGCCGAAATCCAGCCATACACACGGTCGCTGCGGCCGCTCTGCTCTCGGTCGTCCTCACGCTCGTTCTCGCGACGTCGGCGCGCGCCGCCGGGGCGGCGCCGCTGCTTCCGACGCGTGACGTCGGCGGCGGCGGGCCGCGCATCGTGAACGGCACGCTCACCTCCCAGTACCCGTCGGTGGGGGCACTGCTGGCGCCCGCCAACCCGAACATCGCGAGCCTCCTCTGTAGCGGCACGCTCATCGGCTGCCACACCTTCCTCACCGCCGCGCATTGCGTCTGCGATCTCGACGGCGCCGCCTGCCAGAGCGGGCCGAACGCACCGAACCCCGGCGACTACCTCGTGTTCCTGCAGCACGCCGGCTTTTTCGCCGTGAGCAGCATCGCCGTCCGTCCCGACTTCGAATTTCCCGTCGGCGACGTCGCGATCCTCACGTTGGCGTCGTCGGTGACCGGTATCGCGCCGACGCCGATCGACGTCTCGGGTGTTCCCGCGCCTGGCAGCGGCGCTACGATCGTCGGCTTCGGAAGGAACGCCGGCGCCCAGGACTATGGGCTGAAGCGCGCGGGGGCGGTCGCGATGGCGCCGTGCATCGCCGGCATCTCGAACACCACGTCGGTGTGCTGGGACTTCGCCGCGCCCCTCGGGCCTCCGGGGAGCGACTCCGACACCTGCAACGGCGACTCCGGTGGGCCGCTCTTCGCCGCCTTCCAGTGCGGCGACACGGTCGCCGGCATCACCTCGGGCGGTACCAGCGGCAGCTGTATGCCGACCGATCACAGCTACGACGCCAACGTCTTCCAATACCGCGCCTACATTCAAGCGCAGGCCGGCGCCGACCTCGACAACGCCGCGTGCGGCGCGATGCCGCAAGCGGGCGATCCGAATACCGCGATCCTCGCCGCCTCCGGCGCGTTGAGCGTCGCGACGCCGCAGGCGACGCACACGGTCGACGTGCCGGTCGGGACGACGCGCTTGCGCGTCGCGCTGAACGCCTCCGAGGACTTCGGTACCGACTTCGACCTCTACGTGAAGGCGGGAAGCCCGCCGACGATCTCCGACTTCGACTGCAAGGCGGACGGACCGAATCAATACGGGTTCTGCGAGTTCGCCGCGCCCGCCCCGAGCACCTGGTATGTGCTCGTGCAGCGCGCGCAGGGAGCAGGAACCTATCAGGTCACGGCGACGACGTTCGCGAGCGGCGCGCCGGGTTCCGGCAGCAACGGACAGGCGTGCGACGACGGCAACGCCTGCACGCAGAGCGATGTGTGTCAGGGCGGCGCGTGCGGCGGCGCACCGGTCGTGAACGGCACCGCGTGTGACGACGGCAGCGCCTGCACCGGCCCCGACCTTTGCCAAGCGGGCGTGTGCGGCCATGTTGCGGCGCCGGCCACGGGTTGCCGGCAGCCGGTCATCAGCGGCAAAGCGTCGTTGGCGCTGAAAAGGGGCGTTCCCCTCTCTCGCAATCGCCTCACGTGGAAATGGGCGAGGGGCGGCGCGACCAGCTTCGCCGACTTCGGCGATCCCGTCACCAGCTCCGGCTACGAGCTCTGCCTGTTCGACGAGAACGCCGGCGTCCCCGCGCTCGTCCTCGACACGTCCATCCCCGCGGGTGGCAAATGGATGGCGACGAGCCGCGGTTACAAGTACCGCGATACCACCTCGCAGCAGGGCGGGGTTCGCGCGGTCAAGCTGCGGGACGGCCCGGCGGGCTACCCCGCCATCGCCGTCAGCGCTGCGGGCGAGCATCTCGCCGCGCCGGCGCTGCCGTTCGACCAGGACTCGACGGTCACCGTGCAGCTGATCGGCGCGAATGCGTGCTTCGAGGCGCGGTACAGCGCCAACCGTAGGAACGACGCCACGCAGTTCAAAGCCCGCTCCGACTGAGACGCCCCCGCCTGCGCCGTGCACGTCGGGCGTGGCACCGTCAGCCGCGAAGCAGCACGTCGCAGACGAGGCGCACCTGCTTCACCATGCGTCCGAAGGCGTTTTGGTGGATGTTGCGCCGCAACGTGACGAGCAGCTTGCGTTGCAAGCGGTAGCGATCGAAACGTGGCGGCGCCGGCGGTGGCGGCGCGCCGGCGCGCGCCGCCGCCTCGACGGGCGCGAAGAACGTCGCGCGCGGAAACCCCCAGATCTCGAGATCGGCGTCGTCGATGCGCCCCACCATGTCGCGGATGATCGCGAGCTTGGTCGGATCGGCGGCGAGCTCGTGCGCCCAGGTCTCGAGCGAATCCGTCACCGGACGGGAGTGCTGCTTCACGCCGAGCGGATCGCCGAGACCGTTCGATTCGTGCTCGTGCTCGCCGTAGTCGATGACGCCGGGCTCGAACGGCAGCTCGAGGAACGCGAACACCCGGCGCATTTCCTCCTCGGGCCGCTGCACCAGGTCCTCGTAGGCGACACGGGTCAACGCGACCGGGCGCTCGCGTAGGAAGCGTGCCATCGCCGGCACGTAACGATTCACGATGGGATTGAACTTGCGCGCGGCGAGGTAGTCGCCGTCGAAGAACGAGTTGGCGTACGAGCTCCAAATCGCCGCCGGATGCCGTGTCAGGACGACGTAGCGGGCGTGCGGATAGAGGCGGGTGATGAACGGCAAGACGAGCGCGTTCGCCGGCGTCTTGTCGAGGAAGATCGGCTTCCCCTTGCCGCGCGCGGCGAGCATCCGTCCGTACAGAACGTCGGTGTACGCCCGGCAGGCGTCGAGGTAGTCATCCTCGCTGCGTGGCAGATCGGCGACGAACTCGCGGATCGACTGCTGCGCCTGCAGGTGATCGAAGGGCGCTCGTTCGACGGTGTCGTAGAAGCCGAGGTGCGCGAGCGGGGTCAGCAGGTGCGGCTCGGCGCGGCTGTAGATCGCGGAGTGCGAGCTCAGAATTCGCATCAACAGCGTCGTTCCGGACCGCGGCGGTCCGATCACGAAGAGCAGATTGGGTTCCACCTCGAAGCTCCTTCCGGGAGGTCGCAGCAGCCCGCGATTCTAGCGGGGCAGTGGCCGACGTTCGAGGCCGCATCGAAGAGGCCTCGCGATCTCGGCCGATCGCGGCGACCGTGTCACGCGTCCCTGCCGGCCGTCCCCGCCCGTACCGAGGCCGCCGCGCGCGGGGTAACACGAGCGGTCGTGACGAGGACGACGGCGACGACGATGATCGCACTCCCGAGCGCGACGGCGAGCGACATCCGCTCGTCGAGAATCCACCACCCGAGGGCCAAGGCGATCACCGGGTTGACGTAGGCGTAGGTCGCGACCTTGGCGGCGGGGACGTGCGCCAAGAGCCACACGTACGCGGTGAACCCGATCCAGGACCCGAACACGACGAGGTAGAGCAGGGCGGCGGTGCCGATCGCCGTCGGTCGCATCGCCGCGGCGCTCCCGAGGCCGGCAGCGATGACGAGGAAGAGCCCACCGCCGATCAGCATCTCCCAGCCGGTCGCGACCAGCGGATCGATGGCGGCGGTAGCGCGACGCGCGTAGAGGGAGCCGCACGACCACGAGAGCGCCGCCACGAGCAGCGCCACCTCGCCGCGCACGGGACCGGCGGTGGCGCGGCCGGGCGCGACGAGCACGGCCACGCCCGCGAAGCCGAGCGCGAGACCGACGACCGCGCGCGCCGGCAGCCGCTCGCGCGCCGGCGGCAGCGCGGCGAGTCCCGCCATCCACAAAGGCACCGTCGCGACGATGAGTGCGGCGAGTCCGGAGGGCACCGACTGCTCGGCCCACACCACCAAGCCGTTGCCGCAGACGAGGAGGAGCGTGCCGACGACGGCGAGGGCGGCGAGATCGCGCGCCCCCGGCACGACGGCCCATCCGCCGAGGCGCAGCACGACGAGCAATCCCGCGCCCGCGATCGTGAAACGAACCCCGGCGAGCACCGGCGGCGGGAAGCTCGCGACCGCGACGCGGATCGCGAGATACGTCGATCCCCACGCGAGGTACACCGACGCGAACGCCAGCATCACCAGCGCGCGCGGCGGGGGCGGGCGGACGGCCGCGGCGATGCGCGCGTGCCGGGGCGCGGCCGACGTCGTCACGGGGTGACGACGATCTTGCCGATCTGGCGGTTGGATTCGAGCCGCTGGTGCGCCTCCGCGATCGCGTCGAGCGCGAAGTACGAGTCGATGACGGGCGCGAAGTCCTGCCGCTCGAGATGACGGGTGACGGCGTCGACGGCGCGCCCGCGCCGCGTCGGATCGGCGAGCATCGGCCCGAGCGTGTACCCCTGGAGGCGAATCTGCTTCCGCAGCATGCCGCCGGCGTTGAGCGTGAGCGGCGTGAAGTCGAGCACGCCGTACACGAAGACGACGCCCTCGCGGCAGGCGACTTTGATGTGATCGTTCACGATCGGGCCGTACACGGGATCGAAGATGACACGCGCGCCGGCGCCACCGGTGATCGCCTGGACGCGCTCGACGTAGGGCTCGGTGCGGGTGTCGACGATCGCATCGGGGGCGAAGCGTCGCAACGCCGTGATTTTCTCCGCCGACGTCGTCGTCGCGATCACCTTGGCGCCGAGGGCGCGGCAGAGCTGGATCGACGCGATACCGACCGAGCTCGACGCCGCCGGCACTACGACCCAATCGCCGGGACCGACCGCCGCGATCTCCGCGAGCGCGCCCCAGGCCGTGAGGTACTGCATCCAGATCGCGCCGGCGTCGCGATCGCTCACCGTGCTCGGCGTGCGCACCACGACCGTCGCGGGCACCGTCATCGACTCCGCGGCCGCGCCCTCGGTCACGACGTCGAAGGACGAGGGGAGGACGCCGACGCGGTCGCCGATCGCGAACGGCGTCCCCGCGCCGACGGCGTCGACGATTCCCGCGCCCTCGAAGCCGCTACGACTCTCGCCCGGCGTCCGGATGAGGTACTTGCCGGCACGATAGTTCGCGTCGGCGCGATTCAGTCCAGCCGAGGTGACGCGGATGCGGACTTCGCCCGTACCCGGCGCCCGCGCCGGTACGTCGACGATACGCAGGATCGACGCGTCGCCCGTGCCCGTGAACATCACCGCCCGCATGTGCGCCCTCCGTCGGCGTCGTGTGATCTACGGGGAGCGCCGAGGTCGTGCAACCGCGCGCGTTGCATCCGCGGCGGCGCTCGGGCACGGGTGAGACGATGAGCCCCGAGGCCACCACCGATGAGCGTTGGATGGCGGCGGCCGTTGCCGAGGCGACGCGCGCCGAGGCGGCGGGCGAGGTGCCGGTCGGCGCCGTCGTCGTGTACGACGGGCGCCTGGTCGCCGCCGCCGGCAACGCGCCGATCACGCGCTGCGATCCGACCGCGCACGCGGAGATCCTGGCGCTGCGTGCCGCGGCGCGCGCCCTCGGGAACTATCGGCTCGCCGGCTGCGACCTCTACGTCACCGTCGAGCCGTGCCCGATGTGCGTCGGCGCCGCCCTGCACGCGCGCATCCGGACGCTCGTCTTCGGCTGCGCCGATCCCAAGGCCGGCGCCGCCGGCTCACGCTACGCGCTGGCGCGCGACGGCTGGAATCATCAGCTCGAGGTCCGCGGCGGCGTCCTCGCGGAGGAGTGCGGCCGGGTGCTGCAGGCGTTCTTCGCGCGCCGGCGTTGAACGCGGCGACGCCACGCGGAGATCGGTGAGCTCGCTCGAGGGAGCCGCACGACACGCGCCGCGTACCGGAGCGCGTGCCGTGCGGTTCGGACGGGGTAGGGGGAGTGGCCCGTCGTCGTGGGTATGGCGGTTGGGCGCCGACAGCGTTACTGCAAGAATCCTGCCCCTGAGCGCGTTCTGTGAGACGGTGAGCAGTCGCGAAATGTCAGGTCTTCCGCCGCAGCCGTCGTTCGTCGCCATGTTGCAGAATTGCGAGAAGCGGCACCGCATCCAGCAAACGTGGCGCGTCACGTCATCGCGCGATCCGCGCTTCGGCACCGCTTTGCGG
>JBGOSW010000178.1:0-9575 GCA_041476145.1 Binatia bacterium | reverse complement strand
CGTCGGCGAGCGGCAGCCGTTCGAGCACGGCGCGCGCGACCTTGCCGGCGGCCGCCGGTGCCGCCGCGACGACGCGACCGAGCGCGTAAGCGCTGACGTCGAGCCCGGCGGCGCGAAAGCCGCCGGCGCCCGCCTCGGCGACGAGGTACCCGTGAGCGCACCCGAGGTCGAGCCAGCGTGTGCCGGGCGCGAGGCTTGCCGCGAGATAGGCCACCCAGTGTGCCCAGCTGGCGTGTACGCGCTCGTAGCCCACGCTCGGGTACCCGCTGTTGACGCCGTGGTAGTAGCCCTCGTCGTAGAGCGCCCCGAGGGCTTGGGGGTCGAGATCCGGCGCCGATCGCATCGCGCGCCGATCTATACCACTCGCGCGAACGCGGGCACAATTTTCCCGTGCATGCGCGCCGCACGCCGCGCGCACGACGGGAGGAGCGCGGCCGCGAGCGCGGTCACGGCGATGCCCCATCCCCACGACGCGGGCCGGTAGTGGTACTCGAGGCAGTGCGGGCCCGGCGGTACGAGTACGCCGCGGAGCACGCCGTCGGCGGCGAGGATCGCTGCCGGCCGGCCGTCGATCGTCGCCCGCCATCCGGGGTAGTCGAGATCGGCGAGGACGAGGAGCGCCGTCTCGGCACCGTCGGTCGCGATCGCGATCACCTCGGGCTCGTCCTTCACGATGATCGTGGCGCCGCTCCACGCGCTCGCGCCGAGGAGGCCGCCGCCGTGCGCGCGCATCGCGGCGTCCTGGCGTCGCATCTCGGCGGCGGCGCGCTCGGCGGCGTCGCCTACCGCGGCGGGAGCGACGACGAGGGCCGCGGCGCGGAAGTCGAAGCCGTCAGCGAGGCGCGTGAGCGCCGCCTCGACGCTCGCAACCGGCTCGCGGCGCGTCACCCGAAACGCGCGCGGCAGCGCGTTGCGGTTCTCGTAGACGACGACGTCGACGGCGGCGTCGCGGAAGACCGGCACCAGCGCGCTCACTTCGGCGCGATGGCGCGTCACCGCCACGGCGCGCCGCGCCGCCTCCGCGGTCGCGCCCTCGCTGAATCCGAGGTCGCCGAAATCGACGCGCGCACGCCGCCCGGGTCCAAGGCTCTCGGCCTCGAACCGCAGCCGCACACGCCGCCGGACGCCGGGGGCACCGAGCGCGACGCGCGTCGGGCGCCAGCCGGGCGTGGCGGCGGCGTCGATCGACGTCGATCGGGAGCCCGCGGCCACGGGCGGAGCGCCGCGCTCGGGGCCCCCGGCGTGCGGCGGCGACGATGCCGTCGCGCCGTCGGCGCCGCCCGCTGACGACGCGTCGATCCTCCACGTCAGGCGCGCGGCGTCGGAGTCGACGTGCAGGTCCCACGCGAGCTCGGGCGCCTCGCTCTCCGCCTCGAGCTCGAGCGCGAACGGCGTCGGCAGCGAGAGCGCGAAGCGCCGCTCGCCGCCGCTTTCGACCGTACCGAGCCCCAGGTCCGCGCCCTCGGCACGGATGGCGCGCAGGCCGGAGAGCAGGCGCGCCAAGCGCTCGTGTCCGATCTGACGCTCGACCCTGGTGTCGAGGTCGTCGAGGTCGAGCGCGCCCCGGCTCACGATCCAGCGGACACCGGCGAGATCGATCGCCGGCGCGGTCGCCGCCACCGGCAGGTCGGGATCGACGGTGAAGTGAATGATCCGTGAGCAGAAGCTCACCAGCCGCGTGAAGAACGCATAGGTCGTGCCCGGCGTCAGCACGTCGATCGCGCGCAGATCGCGCAGGCCCGCCGCGGCGGAGGTGAGCGGCGGCATGAGCGTGTCGGCGGCGAGGATGCGTCCGCGCGGCGCGGCGCGCAGAAACTCGACGTACGGCGGCGGGCGATAGGGATCGAGGCGCGGCGGGTGGACCGCCGGCGCGAGAAGGCGAAGCTCGAACACGACACTCGCAGCGAGGAAAACGGCCGTCGGCGCCGCGCCGAGGCGGCGTCCCCGCGGCCCCGCGGGCGGGCGCACCAAGCCGTGGGCGACGGCGTCGAGGCCGATCGCCGCGACGACCGCGAGCCCGAAGGCGGCGGTGAAGGTGTACTTGAGAAAGAAGATGCCGCGTGCGACGGGCACCGCCGTCATCCACTCGTGGCCGAAAAGCCCTGCGTTGCGGAGCAGGACGAACGCCGACCAGAGCGCGAAGAAGCGCGCCACGCCACGCAGCGGCGAGCGCCCCGCCACGACACCCAGAACCGCGAGCCCCGTCGCCACGGCGCCGATCGCCGGCGGCAGCGGCAGGCCTTCGGCGAAGACGCGCCCGGGCGGCACGAAGAGTCGCGGCAGCGCCACCGCTGCGAGTGTCGGCCACGGGAGCGTGAGCCCGGCGAGCGCGGAACGGCCGCCGAGCGTCAACCCGGACGCGCGCGCCATGAGCTCCGCCGCGGGCACCAGCAGGTAGGAGGCGAGACCGATGCCGAGCGCCAACGCGGTGAACGTCGCGAGGCGCGTGGCGGCGCCGGCGCCGCCGTTTGAGCGGGGCGCGCGCACCACGGCGTAGGTGGCGACGAGCGCGAGGCAAAGCAGGCTCGCCTGCAGCTTGCCGCCGACGAGCGAACCGGCCGACGCGAGCGCGAGCAGGGTCCATCCGCCGCGCGCGCCGCGTCGGCCGCGCTCGAGACCAGCGAGCATCAACGGCAGGAACACCTCGGCCGAGAGCGGATGATGGACGATCCACGCCATCGCGTAACCGCCGTACGCCGTCACCACCGCCCCGGTGAGCGCCGCAACCGGCGCGAGCGTCAATTCGCCGAGGAAGAGCACGGTGCCGAGCGCGAGCAGCAGGAGCCGCGCGAGCGCGAAGAGATCGAAACCGAGGGGACCGGGCCAGAGCGCGAGCGGCAGAGTCAGCGGGTTCGCGGCGCCGGAGTTGAGGTTCGCCGCGAGCGGCGCGCCCAAGCCCTCGGCCGCCGTCCACAGCGGCGGCTCGCCCGCCCGCCAGCCCGCCGTCGCGAGGTATGGGCTCGGCTCGTCCACCCACGCCGCCCCCTCGACGTCGAGGAGGTGCGGCGGCGCCGCCGTCGCCGGGGCGCCGTACGGGCCCGTGGGCGTGAGCCCGCTCGCGTAGGTCGCCGGCGAGAGCGATCGTTCGCCGAAGAGAACGTCGTGGAAGAAGAGTCCGTGCGTCACCAGCAGCACGGCGAGCGTCGGCACGAGACGCACGGCTCAGGGCTCCGTCGCGCCGGAAGGCGCGGCCGCGGTGGATTGATCACAGCCGACGCCGAGCGGCACGTCGTAGAGGTCGAGCTCCGCCGGCGCGTCGGCGCGACGATCGACCACGAGCTCCACCGTGGCGTCCGTGTCCGTGATACAGAGCTCGGCGACCCGCGCCGGCGGCACGCTGCGGCCGCCGGCCACGAGCGCGACCGTGCCCGCGCCACCGAGCGCCGCGACGATGCGACGCTCGCCCCTCCCCGCGGCGGCGACGCGGCGCGCGCATACGACGCGCGACGGCAGCGTCGGCGGCAGGGCCGGTGTCCCGTCACCGTAGCGCCGTGGATCGGGGGGAACACGAATCGGCACCGTGATCACGGCTCCATCGGCGCGGCACGCGTCGTAGTCGAGGATGGACGGATAGCGGACGGCGAGCAGCGGGCCGATGCGCGTGCGCTCGACCTCGGCGCGGAGCGGCGCCGCCGCGAGCGCGATCGCCGTCGGATCGTCGTCGTACCAAAACGCGAGGTGTCGCCGATCGGTGACTGCGGTCTGCGCATCGAGCGGCGACGAGACGTGATCGAGGGACCAGCGAAACCAGAAGCCGTTGTCGCCGGTCGCGTCAGCGAGCGCGGGTCCGTGGACGCGATGCCAGAGCGCCGCGAAGTCGCCGCCGAGCGACGCGGCGAGCACGCCGGCGCGCCGTTTGACGGCGAGGGTCGTCACGCGCCCGGCGCTCGCCGCGTCACGGCCGGGTCTGCCGTCGAGCGTCAACCCCGCCGGCGCGATCGGCATGTAGCCCGCGGCGGCGACGCGCCGAAGCCAGTCGGCGGTGGAGAGCGCGAAGAGCGCGCACGCGCCGAACGCGCACACGGCACCGAGGTGACGTGCCCGCGTCGTGGCTCGTGTCGTGGCGCGCATCGTCGCGGGGCGTCGTGTGCCGACGAGCGCGCCCGCCGCGAGCGCCCAGAGCGGCAGCGCGCTGTCGAGATAGTAGTACCACGCGTCCCCGGGGAGGCTGAGGACGAGGAGCGTCGTGACGAGTCCCGGCACGAGCACGACACGCGCGCCGCGGTCGCCGCGGAGCGTGGCGAGGACCAGGCGGAGGAGTCCGGCCGCTACCACGACCGCGAGCACCGCCGTCGCCGCACCGAGGATCCAGTCGGTCGCGTCGCCCTCGCTCCGGCGCCCGAGCCCGGCGAGGACGCGCGCCGGCAAGCTCGCGACCGCGATCAGGCGCGGCACGAGTGGCGCATGCGGCGCCCGCGTCGCCAACGCGCCGAGCCCGCTCTCGGTCGCCGCGCTCGCCGCGATCATCGCCCACAACGCGGGCGCACCGACGATGGTGCCCGCCGCGATCCCCGGAACGAGCATGCGCGGCGGGACTCGGTCGGCGAGCACGAGCAGCGCGACGCCCGCGACCCAGCCGGCCATCGTCAGATGGAGTTGCACGGCGAGGCCGAGCAGCCCGCCGACGAGCGCGATCCGTCCGCGGCCCGGCGCCTCGAGCATCATCAGAATCACCAGCACGCCGATGAACGGCAGCGCCGCCGGCGCCCAGTAGATGCGGCCGTCGATCACCCACACCGGGTGGACGGCCGCGACTGCCGCCGTCACCACCCCGGCAATCGGACCCCACAGGCGGCGTGCGACGTGCCAGGTGACGACGAGCGCCGCCGTCGACAGGCAGGCGGCGAACCAATAGCCGGCGATCGGATCGTGCCAGAGCAGGTACGGAAGCGCCCAAAAATAGTGATAGAGCGCCCCGAGCCGGGTCACCCGCCGCATCGTCGGGCCGATCAGCGGCCAGGATCGGCCGCCGACGATGTCGAGCGCGGTCGCGACGTCACGCGCCTGGTCGACGCCGAACCAGCCGAGGTCGAGCCGAACGAATCGCAGCGTCACCCCGATGCATGCCACCGCCGCGAGCGCGGGCGCTTCCCAGCGGGGCGTGTCGGACCACCGCCTGTCCCCCATCCGCCCGCGACCATAGAGCAGCTCCGCGGGAAGCGAAAGCCGCGCGGCGCACTCGCGGCACCTGGCTCAGCGATGCGGAAACGTGACGCGGCGGACGAAGAGGTCCGCGGGCCTCGTTTTGTTCTGCGCGTCGGCGAGATTCTTGATCGAGTCTTTGGCGCTCGCCCACACCTCCCAGGTGACGTAGGCGACGCCGTCCGCGACCACGACCTGCGGGTAGTGCACGTCGTCGCCGCTCTTCTCGTCGAGTGCGTACACCGGCTCGGAGAGGGCCGTCCAGGTCTTCCCACCGTCGGTCGAACGACTCAGCCGCACCTCTTTCTGGTGCTTCTCGTAGACGACGTAGAGCGTGCCGTCGCGATCGGTTGCCAATCGGGGGTTGGAAAACTTACCCTCGCCCGCGCTCACGGTCGTCAGCGCATCGCCGGTCCGCCACGTCCCGTCGGCGCCGAAGTCGTCGTAGGAGATCCGCCACGGCCCTTCCCGCAGGCCGGCGTGAAAAACCATCCGCGCGCTGTCGCCGGCGGCCGTCAGGTGGAAGCGTGGCGGAATGCCCCCGTCGACGTCGGAGACGAGGACGTCCGTACCCCAGGTCTTGCCGCCGTCCGTCGACGCGTCACTCCAGAGCTCGCCCCGGACGCTCTTCCCGGACGCGGCGGCGGTCCATACGACGACCGCGCGGCCGCCCGCGAAGACGATGCGCGGCGAGCTCGGCGAGAGGCGACTCGCACCGTCGTCGATGATCATCGGCTCCGTCCACGTCGCGCCGCGGTCACTCGACGCGACCGAGTGGATTCGCCGGCCCTGTCCGAGATCCTCCTCCCACACGACCACGAGCGTGCCTTTGCCGTCGCTCGCGACGTCGACGCTGATGACGACCCCGTATTTCTCGTCACTGCCTTCGAGACTCACGTCTTCGGCGAGCCAGTTCTCGCCATGATCGAGCGAGCGATTGAAATACAACCGGAAGCCGTGCTTGCGCTCGTCGACCCACACCGCGTAGATGCCGCCGTCGGGGTCGGTCGCGAGCGACGGAATGAACGAGGTCGCCTGGGAGTTGATGCGGCGCTCGGGCCCCCAGGTGGCACCGGCGTCGGTGGAGCGGCGGAACATGATGAACTTCGCGCCGGTCGCCTGCCGACGCGCCTGCCACGTCACGTAGAGCTCGTTCGCCAGCACCCCCGGGCGCAGATCCGGAACGATCGAGATCGTATCGCGCATCGATTCCGGAATCAGGTACTGCTCTGCAGCGAACGCCGCGCCGGCGTCGGCGGCGCGCCGGTAGACGAGTGGGCGGAATCGCTGCTCCTGCCGCATGTAGACGGCGACCACACCGCCGCCGCCCGTGGGCACGATCGCCGTGTAGTACGGGAACGTGAAGACACCGAGCGTCCCCACTTCGGAGTCCAGACGCTCGATCGGCCCGAGCTGTTCGCCGTGGCCGCCGCGATGGCAGCCGAGCGTCAGCATGAGCGCGAGGAGCGATACCAGTCGCAATCGAGAGAGCATGATGCGCCTTCGTGGTGCGAGGTGAGGGAGTGGAAAAGAAAAGGGGGGCCGATGACAAGCATCGGCCCCCCTGCAACGCGTACGCGGTCTACGCGATGATCAACTAGCCGTTGGTCTCGAGGCCGCCGGTGTACTTGCCGGTTGCGATCGTGCCGAACGGACCCACCGCCTGACCGTGGAAGGCGAAGATGAACTGCGTCTGGCTGCTCTCGCCGATCGACGTGCGATCGGTCGTGCCCTCTGGGTCTTGCACCGTGCAGTTGGTGAGCTGGAGCAGACCCGAGCTGTTGACCGCCGTGGTCGGCGGAATGAGCGAGGTCTCGCCCGCCTCCGCGACGTTGTCGGAAATCGGTGCGAATCCGACGCAATCGAAGCAGACGTCAGGCAGCGATACCGTGACCTCGAGGTTGTCGATGAACGCGGCATCGCAGCAGACCTTCGGCGAGCCCGTGAACGTGATCGGACCGATCTCGCTGCCCTGGAAGCGACCGTTGCCGCTGAACTCGCTGAACTCGGTGGTGATGAAGATGACCTCCGAGTCCGTCAGTGTAGTCGGATTGAAGGTCTGGACGAAGAACGGAAGACGCGTCGACGAATCGCCGAAAAACGTCGCCGCATCCGGGAAGACCTGCGTCGACATACCGATTGCGGAGAAGCCGGATGACGCGTTGCTTGCGGTGTTGGCGATCGTCCACGAACCGACGATCTGATCCGCGATGACGGCCGTCGGATCCGGGATAATGCATTCACGCTGCTGCTGCGAATTCGAGCTGGCGGTGAACGACGTGACCGTCACCATCCCTTCCTCGCCCGTGAGATTGATCACCGGACCGGTCTTTATGTTCTCAGTCCCGACCTGGATCTCACCTTGCAGGCTCGTCGGATCGACGACGACGGTGTCGTCCCGCGTCAAGCAGATGAGGACGTCCGCCAAGTGACGGCAATCCGCCGACCAGTACGACCAGTGGGTCGCGATGACGTCATCGCCAGAGCCGAGGCGGCTGACGATCTGGAAGCTCGTCTTGCCGGTGGTGACGTTGAACGGCATCACCAGCGTCTCGGACGGCTCGCTGAAGGTAATCGAGCTGGCGAGATCCGCGCTGGCGCGCGACGACAGGGTCAGCGTCATCGCACCAGCGAGCGCCACCCCCAAACTCAACTTCAGAAATATCCCCTTCTTCATGATACGACTCTCCTTTCGTGTCTCTCCACTCGTTCTGCTCATGAGCTTCTATCCCTACTCAAACGGAAAACGCGTACATCGGACCCGGTGACTGCAACTGCCCCACATGTCTTACGCCCCTCAGCACCTCCCTCCCCCGATCTCATCGAAGACAGAGAGCGTCACATCCTTACGAATCTTGCTTGGGACCCCCGAACGAGAGGCCGCCCCACACCACTACTCAAATCGCGCGGCATCTTAGACTGAAGCTTTCAAACCTGTCAAGCGTCGAAGCATCGCCAACTCCAGTCCCGGACTCGACAATCCTCACTCGGAGAGGCGGATGTACCACGTACCGTCGTGCCTCACCCACGAGTCCTCGACGGTCAGCTCCTTCCGGTGCATCTGCACCTTGCCGCCGATCCCCAGCAGGGGGAGGTTCGCGTCCATCGTGACGTGCACCGTCCCCTGGTCTCCGTTCTCGATCGAGTCGGTGATGGTGAAGGTTACGATATCGAACGCCAACAGCCGTTTCTTGAGGAAGGCATCCTTGGGAAGGCCGCCTTTGAGTGCAGGATCGAGATACCCGTCGTACACCTCCTCCCAACGCTTCTCCTGCTTGAGCCGCCAGTACTTACCGGCGCGCTCACCGAGCGTTGCGTTGGACCCCCGCTGACACGCAACGAGCTGAAAGACGATCGCCGCGGCCACGACGCCGCAGCCGACTACACGAGCAATGCGCCCCCGCCCCAAACGTGGCAGCCACTGATATTCGTGAGCGTTCACCTTGTCAACTCCTCGGGGCCGCGCACGACGCCGCCCATCCCCCGGCCATTCGTTCTCCGCTCTCGACATCGCCGCTCCTTCCTCGATCTCCCCTCGATCAACTCGCAGGACAATTCGCATGCGCGGCGCCGGACGCGCCCCGGAGCCAGCGGTGCGCGATGCGCATGACGCCGTACTCGTGCGAGGGATTGCGGACGCGAAATGGGCTCAGCCGCTCGCGCGTATCGTAGGCGATGAGCCCGCCGCGGTTGTCGGTGGTCGCGACGTTCACGTAGTAGCCGCCGCCGAGGAGCGGCAACGCCGCAACGTGCAGCCCGATCGTGAAGGCACCGTCCGGCAACGGATCCATCTCCACGCCGTCCATCTCGGTGGAAACGCAGTAGCAGACGAGACCGTCGTTGCGGACCAGGGCGATGCCGACGCCGGGGATCACGTCGGTGCTCGGCGCGCGCTCCACCCACACTCGAACGGTCAGCGGATCACCGGTCGTGACCGTCTCGACTTCGCGACCGTCGCGATCCTCGACGAGCACGCGGACGATCCGCAATACGGCGGCGCCGCCCGCCGCGGCGGCGCGCGTCGCTTCGGAGTCGTCGCGCGCGCGCGTGTACTCGAGATACGCGTCGACGACCTCGTCGACCGCGCCGAGGGCGGCGACCCGCCCGCCGCGCAGCCAGAGCGCCCGATCGCAGAGCTTTTTCACCTGGTACATGTTGTGCGAGCAGAACACGATCGTGCGGCCGCGCGCGCGAAAGCCGGCGATGCGATCGACGCACTTCGTCTGGAAATGCTGGTCGCCGACCGCGAGCGCCTCGTCGATCACCAGCACCTCGGGATCGATGCTGACCGCGAGCGCGAACGCGAGGCGGAGGTACATGCCCGACGAGTACGTGCGCACCGGCTGGTCGATGAAGTGTCCCAGCTCCGAGAACGCCACCACACGCTCGAGCAAGCCCTCGACGTCCGGTAGGGAGAAGAGCGCGGCATACAT
>JBGOSW010000177.1:0-9582 GCA_041476145.1 Binatia bacterium | reverse complement strand
ATCTCCTGCATGGCGCCGCTGGTGCCGACCAGGGTGACGCCGGGCTCGTAGCGGCCACCGACCTCGTCGCGGATGCGGCCGACCGTGCGGGTGAGCTCGTGCATCTCGCTCGCGCGCGCGACCAGTGCGCGCACCTCGTCGAGGTCGAACGGTTTGGTGAGATAGTTGAACGCGCCGCGCTTCATCGCCTCGATCGCGTTCGCCATCGTGTTCTGCGCCGTGATGACGATGACGATCACGGGCTTGTCGGTGGCGCGGATGCGCTCGAGGACGTCGAGGCCGCTCAGGTCCGGCATGCGGATGTCGAGGATGGCGACGTCGAAATCGCCGCCGGTGAGGGCGGCGAGGGCGTCGCCGCCGCTCGCGACGGTCTCGACGTCGTGTCCCGCCTGGACGAGCGCGGTGCCGAGCACCATGCGGATCGATTCCTCGTCGTCGGCGACCAGGATGCGTGCCATGACTAGTCCCGTCGACCCGGAGGCGCGACCGGGAGGCGGACGCGTACCCGCGTGCCGCGCCCGAGCTCGCTCTCGATGGCGATCGTGCCGCCGTGCTGCGCCACCAGGCGCTCGCTCACCGCGAGGCCGAGGCCGGTACCGCTCGTCTTGGTGGTGAAGAACGGCGCGAAGACGCGCTCGCAGTCCTCGACCGCGATCCCCGGCCCGGTGTCCTCGACGTCGACCGAGAGGAATTGCCCGAGGTCGCGCGCCGCATGCCGCACGTGGAAATCGGTCTCGATGCGCGTGGTGACGGTCAGGGTGCCGGCGCGGCCCATCGCCTCGAGCGCGTTCTTCACGAGATTCAGGAACACTTGCCGAAGTTGGGCCTCGTCGGCCAGCACGTCGGGAAGGCTCGGGTCGAAGACGAGACGTACCGTGAGCGCCGCGTCGCCGGCCGCGCGCTCGAGGGTCAGCACGTCGTTGAGGACGCGGTGCACGTTCACCGCCGCGAGCCGCAACCGCGGTGGGCGTGTGAGCTCGAGCAGCTGCTCGAGCAACGCGGAGACGCGGTCGACCTCGCGCCTGATGAGGCTCGTGAAGCGGCCGACGTTGACGTTGCCGCCGAGCTCTTCGGCGAGAAGCTGGGCGGCGCCCTTGATGCCGCCGAGCGGATTCTTGATCTCGTGTGCGAGGCCGGCGGCGACGGCGGCGAGATCGCCGACGCGGCTGCCGCGGTCGGCGGCGTCGCCGAGCGAGCGTTGCGCGGTCATGTCGCGGAAGAGCAGCAAGGTGCCGACGGTGGCGCCGAGGGCGTCGATGATGGGGGCGGCGATGAGCTGGACCGCGATCCGCCTCCCGAACGGCGCGAACAGCTCGCCGGCATCGCTCGTGCGCCGCGCCTTGCCCAGCTGGAGACAGCGCACGGTATCGCCGATCCATGGATTCGCGGTAAATGCCTGCTCGACGCCGCGGCCCAGCGCTTGCGCTGCGGAGACGCCGGTCAAATCCTCGGCGCGCGGGCTGACGAACGCGATCCGCCCCTCGAGGTCGAGGAGCACGAGGCCGTCGCCGAGGCTCGCCAGCACGTCTTCGGAGTGTGCGGCGAGAAAGCGCGCCATCGGCGCATCAGCGGGCGTCGATGCGCCCGCCGCCGCGGCGGGCGCGACCTCGTGCGGCCGCTTCGACTGGGCGATCGAACTCATGCGGGTTCCGCCTTATCACGGGACGCGCACCTCTGCACCGTCGCCGCGGACGCGTGGGACGGACGCCACGCGATCTCGGCGCGCCTTGCGCCGGCGTCCGTTCACGCGCTAGGTTTGTGCGTCGGCAGGCGTCTCGCCGGATAGAGAAACGCCATTGATCCCCGTGCCCGAGAGCCTGCAAAGGCTCATCGACCGCTTCGATCCGAGCGCATTCGACGCGCCCGGTCGGGGGGCGCGGGTTCGCGTCGCGGTCGACGGGGTGGGGTACTGGGACGTGGTCGCCGGCCCCGGCGGCGCCCGCATCGCGACCGCCGGTTGGACCACCGCGCCCGACGCGACGCTCGCGGCGGACCAGGCCACCTGGGACCGCGTCGCCCAAGATCTACGCAACGCGATGGAGGCGTTCAATTCGGGCAGGCTCGTCGTGCGCGACAACCTTCACCTGGGTATCGGATTCCTCGCCGCGACCAGCGGCGCCACCGGACCTGAACGGCTGCGATTCGAGCGCGTCGCGACCGCGTCGGGCGAGCTGTCCATCCTGACGGCCGGCGCCGGCGAGCCGGTGCTGCTGGTGCACGGCCTCGGCGCCACCAAAGGCTCGTTCCTGTCGAGCGTCGCGGCGCTCGCCGGCTCGTTCCGCACGATCGCGCTCGATCTGCCGGGCTTCGGCGACTCGTTCAAGCCGCTCGGTGTCGCGTACGACCCCCCGTTCTTCGCGCACGCCGTGATCGATTTGATGGATGCGCTGGGGCTGCAGCGCGCACACGTGGTCGGCAACAGCATGGGAGGCCGCGTCGCGCTCGAGCTCGGGATGCGACACCCCCACCGCGTCGGTCGACTGGTCTTGCTGGCACCGTCGCTCGCCTGGCGACGCGAGCGACGGTGGGCGCCCCTCGTTCGCCTGATGAACCCCCATCTCGGGCTGCTGCAGATCACGCCACGGCGGGCCGTCGAGGCGCTCGTACACCGGATCATCCCGGGTGCCGAGACCAGCTGGGTGCGCGCCGGCGTCGACGAGTTCTTGCGCTCGTACGTCACCCCGCGCGGGCGCGTTGCGTTCTACGCGGCCGCGCGCCAGATCTACCTCGAGGAGCCGCACGGCTGGAAAGGGTTCTGGACGCGGCTCGCGGAGCTCGAGCGGCCGTCGCTGTTCGTCTGGGGAAGGTATGACGGCCTGGTGCCGATCGGATTCGCGGCACACGTGAAACGGACGCTGCCATCCGCGCACCACCTCGAACTCGACTGTGGGCACGTGCCCCAGATCGAGCGCCCCCGGGAGACACACGCTGCGATCGCGACGTTCCTGCGGGGAACGGGCGTCGCGGACGCGCGTCCCCTCCGCGCCATGGCGTAGCGGCTTGGTGGCGCCGGCGTCGCAGCTCGCGGACGGTCGCCGATGACCCTGTGGGATCGCGCGTGGATCCTCTCACAGCTCGCGCGCGAGCTGCTGACGTGGGTCTGCCACGACACGCGCTACCCGAGTCCCGTCCCCGACAATCCGAAGTTCATGAGCCCGCGCACCGCGGTCGGGCTGATCGGCGACGGGGACGTCGTCGCGGTCTCGGGCCTCGGCGGCAACCAGCGCGCCGCGATCATGTTCTGGGCGATCGCCGAGACGTTCGAAGATCGCGGCCACCCGGCGGGCCTCACCGTCATGAACCTCGGCGGCCATGGCGGTCGCGGCCGGGCGCCGGGCACGCTCGAGGAGCTCGGCCGCCGCGGGCTCTGTCGGCGGCTGATCACCGGCCACTTCGAGACCTTCCGGGCCATGCTCGATCTCGCAGCGGCGGGGGAATGCGAGCTGCAGTGCCTGCCGCAGGGTACGCTGGCGTTGCTCATCGACGCGCTCGGGCGCGGCGAGGACTCGCTGCTCTCCGCGACCGGGATCGGCACCTTCCTCGACCCGCGTGTCGGCAGCGGGTCGCCCGTCGCCGGGCGCGGCGAGCACTTGATCACGGTCGAGGGCGATCGACTGCGCTATCGCATCCCAGCGATCGACGTCGCGATCTTCAACGCCCCGGCCGCCGACCGCCACGGGAACATCTACGTCACGCACTGCGCGATGGTCGGCGAGACGGCGGAGATCGCGCGCGCGGTCAGACGGAACCACGGATGCGTCATCGCGAACGTGGGACTACTCGTCGACGAGGACCACGATCGAGTCTTCCTGCCGGCGGACATGGTGGACGCGGTCGTCTATCACCCGGACACCGAGCAGGCGGCGGGGTTCCCGCATCGGTCATACTGGTCGGCGCTCACGACCGAGAGCGACGTGCCGATCGCGACGGCGCTCGAGCAGGCGCGGTTCGCGAGTTGGCTCGCGGGCCTCACGCCGCGCCGGACGAGCGTCGATCACGCCGTCGCGCGCCTCGCCGCGGCGACGCTCACCGAGCACGTCGGTCCCGGCGCGCACGTCAACATCGGAACCGGTCTTCCCGAAGGGGTCTGCGACGCGCTCTTCACCGCCGGCCTGCACGATGCCGTCACGCTGCTGGTCGAGAGCGGGCCGGTCGGCGGCCTGCCGGCGCCGGGTCTCTTCTTCGGCGCGTCCTTCTCGCCACGGGAGATCATTTCCTCGATCGACATGTTCAAGCTCTGCTACGAGCGGCTCGACGCCACCTGTCTCGGCGCGCTCGAAGCCGACGGCGACGGCAACGTCAACGTCTCGCGGAAGAGCGACCAGGTGCGCGACTACGTCGGTCCCGGCGGGTTCATCGATCTCACCGCCGCCGCGCACACGATCGTGTTCGTCTCGGATTGGATGGTCGGCGGCGAATTCGCGGTCGACGACGGGTCGGTTCGCATCGTGCGGCGTGGTCGGCCGAAGTTCGTGGCCCGCGTTCGGGAAATCACCTTCAACGGTCAGCGGGCGCTCGCCGCCGGGAAACGCGTGTGGTACGCGACTCCCGTCGGTCTCTTCCGCCTGACGCGCCGTGGGATGGAGCTCACGAGCATCATGCCGGGTATCGACGTGCGGCGAGACGTTCTGGGCGTGGCGTCCATGCGCGTCGTGCTCCCGGAGACCGACGAGATCCCGGTCGTCCCGCGTTCGGTGGTGACCGGTGACGGTTTCACGCCCCGTCTCGCTCGGCGAATTGACAGCTCCTCGTCGCGCTTCTAGCCTGCGCCCGTGCCCTTCCGCATCGGCCACGGTTTCGACATTCACGCGCTGGTGCCCGGGCGTCGGCTCGTCCTCGGAGGCGTCGAGATTCCGAGCGCGCGCGGTCTCGCCGGCCACTCCGACGCCGACGCGGCATTGCACGCGCTCACCGACGCGCTGCTCGGTGCGATCGGCGCCGGGGACATCGGGAGGCACTTTCCGGATGCCGACCCACGCCACGAGGGCCGCAACAGCGGCGACTTCGTGCGCGAGACGATGGCGAAGGTGCGCGCGCTCGGCTATCGCGTGGTCAACGCCGACGTCACGATCCTCGCCGAGCAACCGCGCCTCGCTCCCTACCTCGACCGCATGCGTGCGAACGTCGCCGCGCTCTTGGGAGTCGAGGTCGACGCCGCGAACGTCAAGGCGACGCGCGGCGAGGGGCTGGGGGCGATCGGACGCGCCGAGGGGATCGCCGCGCAGGCCGTCGTGCTGCTGGAGCGCGGATCATGACGACGTACGAAGGTGGCTGCCATTGCGGGCGCGTCCGGTTCCGTGTGGCCGCTGCACTCGACCACCTGAGCGAGTGCAACTGCTCGATGTGCGCGAAAAAGGGCTACCTGCACTTGATCGTGCCGGCGGAGCACTTCGAGCTGCTCTCCGGCGCCGACGCGCTCACGACGTACGAGTTCAACACCCGGGTCGCGAAGCACCGCTTCTGCCGCTACTGCGGCATCCACTCCTTCTACGTGCCGCGCTCCGATCCCGACAAGATCGACGTGAACGTGCGCTGCCTCGACGGTGTCGACCCGGCCGCGTTGCGCATCACGCCCTTCGACGGGCGGCACTGGGAGGAATCGATGGCCGGGCGGGTCCCCTGGCGCTGACCCGCGCTCGCTAGCGCGGCCGCGAGTCAGTCGTCACCGCCGCCGCCACCACACGTGTCGTCGTCCGCGCCCGACTCGACGCCCTCGACCATCGCGTCGAGATCCTCGCCGCCGAGTTCGTCCCCGAGCTCGCCACCCACGCGCTTCATCCAGCGTGCCATGCTCTTCGGGTCGTTCTCGTCGAGATCGCCGAGCTTCGAGGGATCGGCGAGCGCGCCGAGGCGGGACTCCTCCGAGCGCACCATCGCGAAACGCGACATCAGCCGCTCGAGGGCTGCACTCCCGCATCGATCGCAGGTGGGGTGCGCCTCCTCGCCGACGCGCAACGTCAGCACCGTGACGCGCGCGCGACACGCCGTGCAGCGATACTCGTACAACGGCATGCCCCTCTATACCGGACCCCGGCCGCGCGGCCAATGGAGCGCCGCGCGCACGGGGGCGCAAGGACTTGCCACGTCCCGCCGTCCGCACGTAGCATGCGCGCTCCTCATGCGAGACCGGTGGTGATGCGAGACCGGGCGACGGTGCTCGGCGCGCTCCAGGTCGATCTCACGCGCCGCCAGCTGCTTCGGACCGGCTTCGGCGGCGCGCTGCTGCTGTCGTTCGGCGCGCTCCTACCGTCGGGGTGCGCACGCTACTCACCGATCGCGCGCCCATTGAAGTTCCTCTCCCGCAAGGAGTTCGCGGTGGTGACGCAGGCGGCGGTCCGCATCCTCGGCCTTCCGGACGAGCGCGGCGACGAGATCGGCGGCTTCATCGACGCGCTGCTCGCCGACCTTCCGCCGACGACGCAGAACCAGGCGCGGCTCATGTTGCGTGTCCTCGAGCACGGGACGCACCTCTTCGACTTGAAGCCGAAGCGCTTCACGCGACTCTCGCCGACGGACCAGGACGCGTACTTGCGCGGCTGGATGGAGAGCAGCCTCGGCGCCCGGCGGATCGTCTTCCGGGCGCTGAAGACGCTTGCCGCGCTCGGCTACTACGCGCAGCCGAGCGCGTGGGATGCGATCGGCTACGACGGTCCGTGGATCGGGCGGGTCGACGTCGCCTCGGAGTTCGTGCACGAGGACCCGGTGCCGCTCGCCGTCGTCATGGCGCGGTTCGGGCGGCGATGATCCTCGACACCGCGACCGTCGACAGCAACGTCGCGCTCGAGAGCGACGTCTGCGTGATCGGCTCCGGCGCCGGCGGCGCGGTGGTCGCGCGCGAGCTCGCCGAAGCGGGACGCTCGGTCGTCGTTCTCGAGGACGGTGCCTACGTCCGCAGCCGGGACTTCGTGCAGCGCGAGGAGATCATGTACCCGCGCATCTACCGCGAGAGCGGCACGACCGCGAGCGCCGAGTACGCGGTCCTGGTGTCGCAGGGGCGTCTCGTCGGCGGCTCGACCGTCCCCGGATTCTGTCTGTGCGTGCGGCCGCCACGCGCCATCCTCGCCTACTGGGCGCGCAACTTCGAGCTTCCCGGCATCGGCTACGAGGGCCTCTATCCGCACCTGCGCAAGGTGGAGAAGCAAATCGGCGTGCACCGCATCACCCCCGAGCAGGTGAACCCCAACAGCGGCAAACTGCTCCTCGGCTCCGAGCAACTCGGCTATCGCGGCTACCTGCCGTTTCACAACCGCAGCGGTTGCCTCGACTCCGGCTACTGCGCGCTCGGCTGCACGTATGACCGCAAGGGCGACATGCTGACGACCTACGTCCCGGCGGCGTCGAAGGCCGGCGCCGTCGTCGTTCCCGATTGCGAGGCGCGGCAGATCGTGACGCAGAACGGGCGGGCGATCGGCGTCGACGGGCTCTTCAACCGCTCGCGCACCGGCACCCGCTATCCGCTCAAGGTGCGTGCGAAGGTCGTCGTCCTCGCCGCCGGCGCGATCAACTCGCCGCGCATCTGGCGCGCCAGCCGGCTCCCCGATCCCGCCGACGAGGTCGGACGCAACTTGCGGCTGCAACCCAACGTCGCCGTGAGCGCCCTCTACCCGGAGTCCATCATCGCCTGGCGCGGCATCCCGCAAGGATACGTCGTCGACGAGTTCCTCCGCCTCGACGAGCGCAGCGCGGGGCACGGCTACCTGCTCATCCCGACCTTCGCGTTTCCGGTGGCGGCGGCGAGCGTACTCCCCGGGTACGGTGCGCGGCACCGCGAGCTGATGACGCTCTATCCGCGCCTCGGCGCGATCGGCATCTTCCTGCACGACCACACGCGCGGCCGCCTCGAGTTCTCGGACGACGCGCCGCCGACCGTCGTCTATCGCCTCGGCAGCATGGACTCGGAGCAACTCGTCGACGCCATGGTGCACGCGAGCGAGGTGAGCTTCGCCGCGGGCGCCGAGAAGGTCTTCCTGCCGTACAACGACATCGTGACGATCGGACGTCGGGGTGCGTACCAAGTGATCCACGAGCGCGGTATCCGCGCCAACGACCCGCTCTTCATCTCCTACCAACCGCAGGGGACGCTGCGCATGGGCGGCAACCCGCGCCAGTCCGTCGTCGACGGCGCCGGCGAGGCGCACGCGGTGCGCAACCTCTTCGTCGCCGACGCGAGCGTGTTTCCGACCAGCGTCGCGGTGCCACCACAGCTCGCCGTGATGACGTTCGCGACCCGGACGGCGCAGCACATCGTCGCCAACGCGGAGCGGTACTTCGGATAGAGCGATCGCTTCAGGTCGGACGGGCGTGCGCCGGCCGACGGGAAGCGCCGCGCACGAGCGGCGCGAGCACCGGAATCAGCTCCGTCGGCGTGTAGGGCTTCGAGATCCACGCGGCGCATCCGGCCTCGCGACACCGCGTCTCGAGATCGCCATCGGCGGTCGCGATGACGACCGGGACACCGCTGAGCTGGCGATCACGCTTGAGATGCATCAGGACGTGCAGGCCGTTCATGCCGGGGAGTCCGAGATCGAGGACGATGACGTCGGGTCGCGATTCGCGCGCGCGGCGTAGGCCCTCGAACCCGTCGCTCGCCTCGATGACGTTGGCACCGAGCTGCCGCAGCACGCTCGCCGTCTGGGCGCGATAGTTCGGATCGTCCTCGATGAGGAGCGCGACCGCCCCGCGCAGGGCCACGGACTCTTCCGCGGACCCAGCGAACGCGCGCACGTCGGAATAGGCGGGGAGCACCAAGCGAAACGTGGAACCTCCGCCGGCTACGCTCTCGACCTCGAGTCGTCCCCCGAGGATCATCGCGAGCTCCTGTGAGATCGCGAGCCCGAGGCCGATGCCGCGCGCGCCGGTGAGCGCGGGCGCCGAGCCGCGGTAGAAGGGAGTGAAGATGCGCCTCAAGTCGGTCGCGTCGATTCCGAGGCCGGTGTCGCGCACGCTGATCGCGACTTCGGTCCCGAGCCGGCGGGCCTCGACCTCGATCGCGCCGCTCGCGGTGAACTTCGCCGCGTTCGAGATCAAGTTGGTCAGGATCTGGCGCAGGCGAAAGGGATCGGTCACGACCACGGCGGCCGCCGGGGCGACGTCGGTGCGGAACGCAATCGGACGCCCGTCGAGCAGCGCCCGCGCCGTCACCTCGAGATGGTCGAGCGTCTGCGTCAGATTGATCGCCTCGGGATTCGCCGTGAGGCGCCGGGTCTCGATCTCGGCGAAATCCTGCAGCTCCTTCGCGAGGTCGAGCGTCATGAGGGAGTTCTGCCGCACGCGCTCGAGTTGCGTCCGCTCGCCGTCGGCACCCTCTCGCAGCGCATCGACGTCCCATAGGATCGCCTGCAGTGGGTTGCGCAGCTCGTGGGCGATGCGCGCGAGAAATACCGATTTCTCTGCGCTCGCCGCCGCCACCTGATCGTAGAGCCAGGCGTTGGCCATCGCGATCGTCGCGCCGCTCGCGAGCACCGATGCCAGCGCCAGCTCGCGCTCCGTGAGCAGGAGCGCCGCGCCGCCGCGATCGGCGCAGATCGCTCCCAGCCGCTCGCCGTCGTCGCCGAGCGGCATGCAGAGCAGCGTCGTCGCGTT
>JBGOSW010000176.1:0-9619 GCA_041476145.1 Binatia bacterium | reverse complement strand
GAGCTACGAGTTGCCGCTCAACGAGATCGTCCTCGACTTCTACGACCGCCTCAAGTCCGCGAGTCGCGGCTACGCGTCGCTCGACTACGAGCCGCTCGACTTCCGCACCTCGACCCTGGTGAAGCTCGACGTCCGTATCAACGGCGACATCGTCGACGCGCTCTCCGTCATTCTCCACAGCGAGCGCGCCTACTATCGCGGGCGGGAGCTCACGCAGAAGATGCGCCAGCTCGTGCCGCGTCAGATGTTCGAGGTCGTGATCCAGGCGGCGATCGGCACCAAGGTGATCGCGCGCGAGACCGTGAAGGCGCTGCGCAAGAACGTCACCGCGAAATGCTACGGCGGCGACATCACCCGCAAGCGCAAGCTCCTCGAGCGGCAGAAGGAAGGAAAGCGGCGCATGAAACAGGTCGGACGTGTGGAGATTCCGCAGGAGGCGTTCCTCGCGGTGCTGAAGGTCGGCGAGTGAGCTGGTCTGGCGATGGGCTTCCGCCCACACTGGCGGCGTCCCGGGCGATCCTCTAGTATGCGCCTCTGTGACCAAGGTCCGCGGGAGCGTCGCCGCCGGCGCGAGAGAGCGGGATCAGGCGGTCGCCTCCGAGGCGCGTGCCAAGTCCAAATCGACCCTTCGCGAGTACGCGGAAGCGCTCGCCGTTGCGTTCGTCCTCGCGCTCTTCATCCGCACCTTCATCGTCCAAGCGTTCAAGATTCCGTCGGGGTCGATGCTGCCGACGTTGCAGATCGGCGACCACATCCTCGTGAACAAGTTCCGCTATGGGATCCGCCTGCCGCTTCTCGGTGAGCGCGTCGTCAAGATCGCCGACCCGCGTCGCGGCGACATCATCGTGTTCGTCTATCCGGTCGACCCGCACAAGGATTTCATCAAGCGCGTCATCGGCGAGCCGGGAGACACGATCGAGGTCCGCCACAAGCAGATCTACGTGAACGATCAGAAAATCGACGACCCGTACGGCCACTTCGTCGACGGTCCGGGTGAGCAAAGCCGTCTCACCCCGCGTGACAACTACGGCCCGGTGAACGTGCCGCCGGACAAGGTGTTCGTCATGGGGGACAACCGCGATCGCAGCTACGACAGCCGTTTTTGGGGTTTCGTGCCGCTCGACGACGTGAAGGGGAAGGCCTTCGTGATTTACTGGTCCTGGGACGGTGAGGACCGTTGGGTGCGGTGGGAGCGGATCGGCGGCTTGATTCACTAGAGCCCCGGACCGAGCGGCCGCTGCGCGGCGGTGCTCCAGGGGGCGTGAATCCGCTCCTGCTTCCGCTCGTCGTCGCGGCGGTCGTGCTCGCGGCGTTGCAGTTCGCGACGCCGAACCTGATCGGTAACGACTCGTACTTCCACGTTCGCTATGCGCAGGTGATCCGCGAAGCGGGCGTGCGGGGCTTTCCACCACCCTTTCCCTGGCTGCCGCTCACGATCCTGGCGCCGGACCGCTACGCGGATCACCACATGTTGTTTCACATCTGGCTGGTGCCGTTCACGTTCGGCGACCTGCGCCTGGGTGGAAAGCTCGCAGGCCTCGCCGGAGCGGTCGCGTTCGTCGCGACGTTTCTCTGGTTTCTCCGGCGCCAGGACGTCGGACTCCTCGCGCTCGCGGTCCTGGCGCTCGGCGCGTCGTCGGCGGACCTGCTCTTTCGTCTCAACATGACGCGCGTGCAGGCGCTATCCCTGGTCTGCCTGTTGGCGGGCTTTCACTGCGCGCTGCGCGAACGGCTCCTCGCGCTCGCCCTCGTCGGCTGCGTCTACGCGTGGCTCTACGACGGGTTCCCGCTGCTCTTCCTGCCCGTGGCCGCGACGCTCGCGGCGACGTGGATCTGCGAGCGCCGGGTGCCGATCGGGATCGTCGCCGCGGCCGCGGCCGGCGTCCTCGCCGGCCTGATCTGCACTCCGTATTTTCCCGAGTCCTTCCGGTTCATCGTGCATCACTTCGGCGACAAGCTCCTCCCCGGTGAGTCGGTGCGGATCGGGCGCGAGTGGTTTCCGTACGATCCGGCGAGCCTGTTCGCGAATGCGCTGCCAGCGATGCTCTACGTGGCCTTCGGCGCGAGCGTGCTCGCGGAGCACGGCATCCGCCGCGACCGGCCCGCGCTCGCGGCCCTCGCAGTGACGCTGGTGTTCCTCGCACTCATGCTGCGATCCAAGCGGTTCATCGAGTACTTCGCACCGACCGCGACGGTGTTCGTCGCGCTCGCCGGCTGGCGCGTGGTCGCCGCCTGGCCGCGAGCACGCCGGCTCTTGCTCGTCGGCGTGCTCGCCGTCGTCGCGGCGGCGAACGTCGGCGGCGTCGGGTGGACGCTGCGGCAAAAGCGCGACGAAACCCCGCACGATCGCTACGCGGCGGCGGCCCGCTACGTCGCGCACGCCGCGCCGCCGGGTGCGATGCTCTGCACCACCGATTGGGACGACTTTCCGTGGCTCTACTTTCACGACGTCGAGAGCACGTACCTCGTCGGCCTCGACCCGACGTACTTCCTCGACCGCTTCCGCGACGCGTACTGGAGCTGGGTCGACGTCGCGGCCGGCCGCGTGGACAAGCCCTCGCGCGTCCTCGGGAAGACGCTGCCGTGCGCCTACGTTCTCTCCGACCGTGAGCACGTCGCATTTCTCGAGCACGCCGCCGACGATCCCGGGCTCGAGCAAGTCCTCGCCGACGACCACATGGTGCTCTACCGTGTCATCCGCGACGGTCCGCCACCGCTCTATCCGACGACCGTCGAATGATCGCGCGCCGTCGCTCGACGGTACCGGATGACTGAGAGCGAGTCGCGTGGTACGGATCGAGGCATCGAGGCCCGAGCCGACGTTCCGCGTCGGGCGGGACGGGTCGCATGGCGGACGCAGCTCGACACTCGAGGAGGACGACGATGCACGCATCGGGCGTTCGGCACGGGGCTATGTCGGCGAAGTGGTATGGAATGACGCGGAGTGGCAGTGCGCTCGGCTCGAGTGCGCGCCGTTGGCTTCCCTTTTCTCGGACATCCCGCTAGGAGTTTCACGTTTGCGCCCCGCGTGCCGCTCGCGAGCAGGGTCGCGCACATCGAAGGAGGAAGCATGACACGATCGACCGTAGGAAAAGCGTGGCTCGCCGGCGTCGCTCTGCTCGCCGCTCTGGCAAGTCCGGTGCGCGCCGACGTGCAGCCCGGCGATGTGATCACGAAGGCGAACGCGGACAAGGTGAAGGATCTCGTTTCGCCCGGAATGTTGTGGTGCGTGCAGCACGGCTGGCCGATGAAGATCGTCGCGGCCAAGCCGATCCCGCTGCGCACGGCCTTCAAGGAGGCGACCGAGAAGTACTCGGGACAAGTGAAGCTCGGCGCCGACGGGCTCGGGCTGCAGAACTACGTCGCCGGCCGGCCGTTTCCGAACATCGATCCGAACGACAAGCAGGCGGCGATCAAGATCATGCACAACTTCAGCCTGCAGGTGACGATCGACGACCTCGACCTCCGCAACTTCGACGCCGACACCGGCCCCATCTCGGATGATCGACCGCTGCAGGTCGAGCGCCATTTTCTCATCGACCACTTCCGGCGGCTGTCGTATGTCGGGCGACTCTACGTCGATCCGAAACCCGAGATTCCGAACAACGAGGGGTTCCAGTACAAGGAGACCCTCCATCCGCTGATCGAGCCGTTCGATCTGAAGGGTGTCGGATTCACCTACTACCGCTATCTCGATCCGTCGAAACAGGACGACAGCTGGCTCTATCTCCCCTCGCTGCGTCGCGTCCGGCGTCTGTCGACGGCACAGCGCTCGGACGCGCTCTTCGGGCAGGACACGGATCAGGACAGCTACGGCGGCTATGCGGGGCAGATCGCGTGGATGGACTGGAAGCTGCTCGCGACCAAAGACGCTCTCGGCGCGTTTCATACCTCGGCCTTTCCCGTGAAGTGGGTGGAGGGCGCGAACGACTGGGCATTCGACGGAGAGTGGGAGCAGCGGCCGATGTACATCGTCGAAGGCGCATCCAAGCTGCCGCAATACGCCTACTCGAAGCGGGTCATCTACGTCGACAAGGAGCAGTTCCTGATCCCGTACAGCGACATGTACGACCGCGGCGGCCAGCTCTGGAAGATCTGGGTCAACGATTTCTCCTATCGTAAAGAGGCGTACCCCGGCTCGCCGATGAAGTACGACGAGGAGACGCCGTTCGGCCCGGCGATCGTCATGGTGGACATGCAGCTGCAGCACGCGACCAAGGCGTCGCTCCCGAGCCACCGCTTCCCCGGTGAACCCGGCTGGTATTGGCACCAGGGTGCGAAGGAAGGGACGACCGAGGACCAGTTCACGATCGCGGAGCTGATCGGTTCCGGCCATTGATTCCATTTTATTTCGCCCCCGCTGGCGAGAAATCGGGGAGCGCCCGGGATTCACTCCCGGGCGCGACGCCCATCGCGAGCCGAAGGCGAGCGGGGGCGAAATCTACTTCATGCGCGGCTGGGCGAGGGTGCCGGAGAGGTGAATGTGGCGCTCGCCGTGGGGGCCGGGATCGCCGGGGATGAGGTTGAACGTGAGACGGAGGTTGTCGGGGAGGTCGGTGGCGGGCGTGAGGGTGAAGTCGAGGTTGAGGAGGCTCGCGGCGAAGGGGTGCTCGAGGAGGACGTTACCGGCGCCTTGCACGCTGACTTCGCGGCCGCGCGCGGTCACCTCGCCGAGGTCGAGCCGGCCACCCTTGACGGTGCCTTCGAGGCGGAGCTCGGGGAAGTGGAGGTCGGGGACGGTGATTCCTTGCACCTTTCCGCCCTCGAGCGCGAGATCGGCGGCGCGGAGATCGACGCTCCCCGAGGTCGACGTGGGTCTGGCGGCATTGCCGGCGAGCTCGATCGATCCGTCGATGCGGCCATGGAGCGCACCCTCGAGGAAGAGCCGCAGCCCGGCGTAGCGGGCGACGTCGACGTTGGCGAGCGTCGCGCGCAGCGCGTACGCCTCGGGGCGGAGGTCGACCGTGCCGTCGAGCGTTCCGCCGTACAGGTCGGCGTGCACCGCGACCGGGAAGGGCTGGCCGTGGAGAATTCCGAGGCGCGACGGCGCAGCGCCGACGCGTGCGGCGACGAGAAGCGGGACGCTCGGATCGGCGCCGGGGCGGACGAGGCGGAGCTCGTCGATCGTGTATCCGAGCATCCATCCGAGGTGAACGCCCTCGACCTCGACGGCGACGGGTGCGCCGGCGGCGGGCGCGAGGAGGCGTCGCACGACGAGCTCGTGCGGGAACGTCGCGGCGACGAAGATCGTGAAGAGCACGAGCGTGTAGACGCCGTAGAGGACGAGCGGGACGGCGCCGTTCGGCGTGATGCGGCGGGCGCGCGTCCACGCCTCGGCGAGCGCGGGGTGCGCGGCGAGGCGTTGCCAGCGGACCCGCAAGCCGTCGAAGGGAGGGGCGCTTCCGAGCGTGGGCGCGCTCATCGTGGCGCCGCCGTCGTCGTCGTGCGCAGCCGCCCGACGACGAGCGTGGCGTCGAACACGTAGGGCTGGTCGAAGCGCTTCTTCATCTGGAGGCGGCTGACGAGGAGCGGCAGGTCGGTCTTCTCGACGCGATAGAGGAGCGTCACGACGTCGCGCAGGGAGACGGCGGAAAGGCGCATCTCCACGTCCTCTTCCTGCAGGTCGTCGGAGACGGTGCGGGTGGAGGGGTTCATCGCGGCGATGCGCTCGGGGCTCAACGCCTCGCGGCTCACGCCCTCGAGGTGAGAGAACAGCGAGAAGTCGACACCGCCGGCGGCGAGACGTTGCTGGATTGCGTCGCGCTCGGCACGCAAGCGCACGTAGCGATCGCGCAAGGTCGCCATCTCCGCCAGGTCGCGCTCGCTCGCCGCGATCTGCGCGGCGAGGAGCTGCCGCCGCTCGCCGAGCGTGCTGGCGACGAACCAGAGCAGCACGAGGAGCGTGACCGTGACGGCGCCCCCGAGCAGCAGGCGCTCGCGCGGCGCCAGACGCTCGAGCATCTGCTCGAGACGGCGGCGGAGTTCGCTCATCGCTCGTCCCTGCGCGCCACGCCGAGCTGCAGGCGGAAATCGACGCGTTGTCCGTCGACGGACGCGCGCACGTCCTTCGCCTGCACGTCGTGGAACTCCGGACGCGCGGCGAGACCGCGCTTCACCGCCTCGACGCCCTCGTAGGTACGCGTGGATCCCCGCAATCGCAGCGTCTCGCCGTCGAGCGCGACCTCCTCGACGTCGAGCTGCACGTCGGACGGCACGCCGAGGGTCACCGCCTTCAGGAGGTCGATGGCGCGCGGCGCGGAGGGGGCGAGGCCGCCGTAGAGCTGCCGCTGCTTGTCGAGGGTGGCGATCTCGGCGGCGAGCTGCGCCTTCTCGTTGACGATTGTCCGCACGTTCGGGAGCGCGGCGGTGAAGAGGCTGCGAATCTCGGCGCGCACGGCATCGCGGTGCGCGCCGAGCCGCCGCCCTTCGAGGACGAAGCTCGTCACCATGAGGGCGAAGGCGACGAACGCGAGCACGCCGGCGGCTGCAAGCCCGCGCCACAGCGCCTCGCGCTCGCGGTGGTAGGCGAACTCACCGCGACGAAAATCGACGTGCAGAGCGTCGGCGCTCTCGCGCAACGCGAGACCGAGCGGTGCGGCGAAGGCCGCCTGCTGGCGTCGCAAGGTGATCGGCACCCCGGCGAGCGGCAGCGTCGCGACCGCCTGCGGCGTGATGCCGAGCGCGCCCGCGAGCGTCGTCGCCACGTCCGGACCGTCGGCCGCATCGCCGCCGATCCAGAGCGCCAGCGACTCGAGCGCGGCGTCTCCGGCGAGGGCGAGCAACGACCAGCGAACGTCGCGCGTCACCAGCTCGAGATCGCCGTTCGTCCCAACGCCGCGCGACAGTGCGCGCAGGCCGCAGAGTCGTCCGTCGGCGAGTACGGCGATCGTGGCGCGATCGCGATCGAGGACCACGAAAGCGCTCGGACCGTTCCGCGCCGCCTCCACCAAGCGCACGACGTTCACGGCCGCGAGCGGTGCGAGATCGAGCACGCGCGGATCCATGCCGGCCGCGGCCAAGGCCGCGAGATGTTCGCGCACCGCCGTCTTGGGCGCGAACGCGGCGAGAACGATGGCCGCCTCGCCGTCGCGTCCGAGAACCTGGTAGTCGACGACGGCCTCGTCGAGTTCGAACGGAAGTTGGGTTTCCAGCTCGAACGGGACCGTCTGATCGAGGCGCTTGCGGTCGTGAAAGGGCAGGGTGAGGACGCGATGCGTGACCGCGTCGCCCGGCAGCGCCGACACGACCTCGTCCCAGCGCAGATCGTGCGTCGCGGTGAGCGCGCGCAGGTCGGCGGCGAGATCGTCGGTGCGCGGCGCGGCGTAGAAGCCGAGGATGTGTTGCGAGCGCAGCGTCCGTTCGACGAGCACGGCGCGCAGCGTGGCGCCGCCGACGTCGAGCGCGAGAGTGCGATTCGGCATGCGATCAAGTACCGCTGCCGGCGAGCGGCGGCAGCGTGTCGAGGAAATCGGAAGGGGGTTGGGATGTCAAGCTGAGGTTGACTGCGCTCGGTGCCCACGTCACGCGTCTGATGGTCCGCGCCGACACTCCCGTACCGACGCCGCGCGACACGATCGTGACGATACCGCGGGCGACGTCGTTCACCTGACCGACGGCGTCGATGCGGAAGTACCCGCTCGTGGTGTCGATGAAATCCAAAATCTGGGATCCCGCGGCCTCGGGAAATCCGGAGACGTTGGGGCCGACCTCCGACGGGCTCGCGAAGGGGTGCTCGCGCCGCGCGGCGATCAGCCGATCGACGACGCCGGGATCGGCGGTGAGGCCGTCCGAGAGCGCGTACAGCACCTCGGCCGGCGCCGTATTCACGTTCACCTTGACCGCGTCCGACGGCAGGACGGTGACGAACTCCTCGAGACGGGCGAACATCGTCGGAGTCATGCCGCGTACCTGGATGAGCTCGCGCATGGTCAGCATCGGGCCGTTTCGCACCACCACCGGCGGCGTCAGGCCGACGTAGTAGGCCTGCTCGGCGCCGGGGGGATCGGCGCCCGGCTCGCTGTCGGCGTCGATCCAGTCGACGATCGCGGCGAGCACGCGCTTGTCGATACCGAGAACGTCGAAGAGCCGCTCGAAGACCCGCCGTCGCTCCGGGCGCAGGGACCCGGCGCTGAACATGGCGTTCAAGTTCAATCGCCGCCCCTCGTCCTGCACACGCAGCGCCACCGTGCCGTCGCCGACGGGGAGCGGCGGCATCGGCAGCGCCCAGATGTCCTCGTCGCTGTCGTTGTGGTTGAGCTTGGCGTCTTGAACGAGCAACGCCTCGCCGACGTTCACACCCGAGCGCGCGAGGTAGAACGCCTGCAGGGCGTTGCGGGCGCTCATGGCGAAGTGCATCTCGACCTCCGCCGACTGCGTGAACTCGACGACGATGATCGTGAGCAGGGTAGTCGTGAGGAGGACGATGAGAAGCGCGATTCCGTCTTGATTGCCGTGTCGACTCCGGCTGCCGTCGTGCCGCAGCGCCTTCGTCACCGCGACCTCCCGGCGCCCGGCGACGACGCGGGAGCGGGAGTGGGCGTGCCGCGGCCGGCGCCCGAGGATCGCGGTGCAGGGCGCGGGTCGGCCAGCGCCAGATCGACGGCAGTCACGAAATGCTGGATCGCCCCGGCGGCGTCGTAGAGACCCAGGTCGATCGCGACGGCGCGCGGCAGGCGGCGATAGTTGACGGTATCCTCCGAGTCCCACACCGCGAGCCATTCGGTGCCGTTGTAGAAACGCAAGGCCAGACTGGCGACGTCGTCGAGGAAGGCCGTCGGCGTCGCCGTGTCGAGGGCGTCACGGCTCGCCATGATCGCCTCGCGCCGCAGCAGACGCTCGGGGTTCACCCCGAGGATCGGCGGCCGACGGGCGCCGAACGCGGCGAAGAAGTCCGCGGCCTCGTCGGCACCCAGTTCCAGGGTCGCCGGACCTTGGCCGGAGGTGCGATCGGCGCTGCGGTCACGACCGCGGTCGTGGCGCTGCGGAAAGAAGTAGCTGATCACGCGTTGGTCGCTGTCGTGGCCGTAGATGCCCGCGGGGCGCGACGACAGCGCCGTGAAGATGATCGAGTCGAGCGGCATGGCCTCGGTGCCGCCGCTCAAGCTGCGGAAGATCGCGAGCCCGGGCGGCTGCTCGGGGTAGAATGCGGAGGCGAGCTCGTCCGCTAGTCGCGCGACGGCGCTCCGGCCCTCCTGGGTGAGCTCCGCTTGCTCCTCGGCGAGGCGCTTCGAGCGCAAGGTGCGTGCGAACGTCCCGTACACGGTGAGCGCGACGATGCCGAAGATGGTGACGGCCATCATCACCTCGAGCAAGGTGAATCCGTACGGGCGGCGTCTCGCCGGCGCTGCCCCGTGTGCAGACGCCGCGCTCACGGCCGTCGCCTGAGGTAGTAGGAGAGGCTCACGTCGTCGCCCGACTCTTCCTCGCCGCGGAACACCCGCACGCGCACCTCGCGTACGTCGGGCACCGGTGTCGGCGATACCTCACGCTCCCACTGCAACCCCGGGAAGCGCTGCGGATAGCGCTCCTCGAAGTCCCCGCTCGTCAAGCCGACGTCGGGAAAAGGCTCGACTTCCGCCTCGACCATGAGCGCGCGCGCGAGCAGCGTCGCCTCGGTGAT
>JBGOSW010000175.1:0-9732 GCA_041476145.1 Binatia bacterium | reverse complement strand
GCTGCTGGAGCACGTAGCGCGCATGCACGAGTCGCTCCTCGATCGCGAGATGCCGCTTTGGGAGATTCATTTCATCGAAGGGCTTCCCGAGAGCCGTTTCGCGATCTACGCGAAGATCCACCACGCCTGTGTCGACGGTGTAAGCGGCGTACTGCGAATCCAGGCGAGCCTGCACGAGGATCCTCGAGATCGGAGCCTGCGGGTGCCCTGGGGAGATCTCCCTGGTCATGGCAAATCGCACGAGCATCACGCGGCCGGCATGCTCGCCCAACTGAGCGACGTCGCGGACGCGCTGCGCGACCACCTGCGCGCCGGCTCGGAGCTTTCGATCGCCGCGTTGCAGCGTGGCTTGGAGATGGCAGGGCTCACCACCGGCAGCCACTACCTGCCGTTCTCGGCGCCGCGTACCGCGATCAACAAGACGATCCACCGCGCCCGCAGCATCGCCGTGCAGACGCTCGACGTGCGGCGCGTGATCGACTTCGGCCACATCCACGGTGCGACCGTCAACGACGTCGTGCTGACGCTCATTGATGGCGCGCTTCACCGCTATCTTCGCGAGCACGAGGTAGACACGGGCAGCCCGCTGATCGCGATGGTGCCGATGTCGCTCCGCGAGGCCGGTGACACCCGCACCAACACGCAAGCGTGTCTGCTTTTCATCGAGCTCGGCCGCGAGCACGCGACACCCACGCAGCGGTTGCAACAAGTGCGCGCGGCGGCCGAGCGAGCCAAGGTAGAGGCACGCGGCTACTCGCCGACCGCACTTTCCGACCACTCCATGCTCGTGGTCGGTCTCGCCGAGATGGTCGGGCGATTGCCGCTCGGCGATCACGTCCGTCCGGTCGGGAACGTGCTGGTCTCGAACGTGCCGGGCTCAGACCGTAAGCTCTTTTTCCACGGCGCACCCCTGCGCGGCGCGTATCCGCTCTCGACGCTGATGCCCGGGTGCTCGCTCAACGTGACTCTGCTCCGCCACGGCGACCAGCTGGACTTCGGCTTCGTGGCGAGCCGCGACGTGATTCCTGACGTCGCCGCGCTCGCGCGCTACATCAGCGAGGCATTCGAAGAGCTGACGGCCGCGTGACTCGATCGCGCACACCCTCGATCACACTGATCGGCAACGGAGTCGGCACGACCCTCATCAGCTCGAAGCCCGCTGCCTTGTATAGCGAGCGGAATTCGATCTCGGAGCGCTGGCGACCTCCGGTATTGACCAGCATGTTGACGTCGTTTGTCGCAGCGCCACGACTGTCGAGAGATTCGTCGATACGCGGCGGGTAGACACCCTCCACGATCAGGAGCTTTCCATTCTCCGTCATCGCGCGATGACAATTCCGAAGAATGGTGAGCGCGCGTTCGTCGTCCCAATCGTGGATGACGTGCTTGAGCATGTACGCGTCGGCGCCCCCGGGCACGCCCTCGAGAAAGCTTCCGCCGGCGACGGCGCATCGTTCGCTGAGCCCTTGTTCCGCGATGTGCTTCTTGGCGCGCTCCACCACCTGCGGCAGATCGTAGACGGTTCCGCGCAGATGGGGATGGGCCTTCAGGATGCCGATCAGCAGTGCACCGTTTCCACCGCCGACATCGACGATCGTGCGGAGCGGCGCGAAATCGTACACCGCGGCCACGGCCATCGCGGCGAGTTTGGTGAAGTCCGCCATCGCCGCGTCGAAGTTGGCGGAGGCTTCAGGGTCTTGCGACATCTCGGTGAACCATTCCGCGAAGCCTCTTTTGCGAAAGACGGGTTCGCCGGTTCGGACGCAGTGCTCGAGGTCGCTCCAGGAATTGTGAGTCCGATCACCGGCGAACAGCATGACCATCGCACGGACACCTCCAGGCACGCCGGCGCGTAGGCATTCACCGATCGAGGTGAGCGCGAAGTAGCCGTTCTCCCGTTCCTCGAACACGCCGGCGCTCGCCAGCAATCGCATCACTCGATTGAGCGACGGCGCGTGTGTCTCGGTAGCTTTGGCCAGATCGCTGAAATGTCGCGGCCCTTCCCCGAGCAGGTCGGCGACACCCAACTTCGCGGCGAGGAAAAGCGCGCGCGAGAAGTAGTGACCGGTCGCAATTTGGTAAAGCACCGCCTGAGGAGGCTGCGCGGAATGTGTGCCCTTCTCTTCCGATGCCATAGAGCCCTCCGCTTCTCCGTGGTGATGCCTCAGCTGGTATCGCATTTGGATGGTCCGGGGTAGCAGGTGGGCTCGACGGTGATGATCTGGCCTGCAGGCTCCGCCGCACGTGCGTGCATGGATGTCTGGCGGGGGACGGCTTGCGCTTCACGTCGGGTCGCGTACAGGTGGTGCCTGCGTCCTCGCTCTTGAAGCTCAACCGGAGGCCGGCAAATGCCCACCGAAACCACCCTGCCACCCGCCGAGGCGACGGACCTCCCGTCGCTCCTCGCCTACGCGCCCCACGGCATCGCGAGCCGCGTGCTCGCCAAGACCGGCGGCGGCAGCGCCACCCTGTTCGCCTTCGAGCGCGGGCAGGCGCTCTCCGAACATACGTCGCCCTTCGAGGCGTTGGTCGTCGTGCTCGAAGGCGCGCTCACGCTCACCATCGGCGGCGTCCCGGCGCGCGCCGTCGCCGGCACGGTGACGCGTATGCCCGCCGACGTGCCCCATGCTCTGGTCGCTGACGCGCGCACCCGCATGCTCCTCGTGCTGCTCCGCGACCCGCGCGACGGCGGGCTCTGATCACGGCCCGAACTCGCTCAGCGACGAGACCGCCCATGATGTCCTCCAGGCGGTGACGTCTGCCAGAGGCATCGCCGCGTCATCGGTCGCGATCCTACTCGCATCCTGCGCCGTGCGTACGCCAGGGACGGAGTTGATACGCGTACGCGCCGAGCGGCTCGGTCTCGACGGCGCCGAGCGGGCGACGTTCACGCGCGAGGTGGCAGGTTGTGTCCGCCACGAGCAGGCACGCGGGTCGGCGCGTGGCCCCGCGAGCACGCTCAGTGTCGGAGCGAGCGGTGAAGCACCGGGCGCCAGCGTCGGAGGACTTACGGCCGTCGGCGTCATGGCAAGCGTGCTCGCCGCCGGGATCGCCTACCGCTGGTGGAAGGGCATCGGGCATCACGGGGCGCGGTCGGCGGAGCCCTGCGCCGCCGCGGCGGACGCGTCACGGGCGGCAACAGATGCCGTGAATCCGCAAGCGTCGGGCACACTCGCCGGCGTCGCCATGATCGATGCGCCCGATACGGTGGTCGACGCGTGCCTCGAAGCGGTAACCACTCGCTGGCGCGCCGAATGTGTTCCCGCTGCCACGTTGCGGCCCTGATCGGCACACGCTCGAGGGTCCGGTTGCGCTGCCATCAGCAACGATGGCACGACCAGTGCCCGCTGACGTGGGCGCGTGCAATCGTCACAGGACGGTGTCGCCGAACGCTTCGTCCGCCACGTCCGCGTCGGCATCGGCCTTGGTCGAGTGCACGCGCCCTTCGAGGTGGTTCGATGGCGCGTAGACCGTGTAGATTTCCAGCGGCTGACTGCCGGTGTTGACCACGTTGTGCGCCGTGCCCGGGGTGACGACGAGGGCGTCGCCCGCCGCAATCGGCTGCTCCTTACCGTCGAGCGTGGCAATGCCGCGGCCGCTCAGAAAGAACAGCGTCTGCTCGACGTGCGGATGCGTCTCCAGCCCGATCTCGCCCCCGGGCGGAATGCGCATGACGACCAACTGGCTTCGCTCTCCGGTGAACAGGACAGTGCGGAAGTTCCGGTTCTCCTTCGTCGTTCGGACGATGTTGGTATGAAACGACATCGCGTTCTCTCCTCTCTGGCGGCGCTTTCCTAGGCGAGCAGCTGCCGGCGGTCGGTAGAGGTTGTCATGTCGCTCAGCCGGAGAGGCGCATGCTGCGCCTCCCCGGCTCTGCCAGCGCGAGCTCTGCGGCGCACGTTGGGACCGGGCGCCGCGCGAGCTCATTGACCGAGAATTCTCAGCTCGACGCGACGATTCTGCGCCCGCCCGTCCGCGCTTGCATTGCTGGCGACCGGCTTCGACTCGCCAAACCCCTCCGTGGTCATGCGACTGGCGGAGATGCCGCCGCGCGCGAGATGGTCCGCGACCGCCCGGGCGCGTCGCTCCGACAGTTTCTGGTTGTAGGCGTCGGTCCCGATCGCATCGGTGTGTCCCTCGACCGAGATTCGGATGTCGGGCTCGTTCCGCAGCGTCGCGACGGCCTCGTCGAGGATCGGCCGCGCATCGGCGCGAATGGCCGACTTGTCGAAATCGAAGTTGACGCCGCGGAGCACGATGCGGCGCCGGGTCGGCGGTGGCGGCGCGGGCGGCGGTGGCGGCGGGGCCTGCGCGACCCGCTCCTCGGGCAGGAATACGTACTGGAAGGCCAGGCCACCAGAGGCCCATTTGCGCTGATCGGCGTTGGTGCCCGGCTCGGGAGACATGTAGGCGACGTCGTAGCGCCCGAACACGCCGACGCTCATACCGCGCGCCACCTCGACGTTCATGCCGGCCCCGAGGTTGTACCCGACGCCGTCGACACTCAACGGCCCGCTCATGTCGCGGTAGTAGCCGCCCTGGCCGGCCGCATAGCTCTCGACCACACCGGTCAGCAGCGAGATCTTGGGTCCACCGGTGATGCTGAAGACGCTGCCGATGTCGTTGTTGCTCCCGTTGTGGCAGCACCCCTCCTCCGTCCCCGCGAAGACGAACTGCGGGTTGGCGAGCAGCGAGAGTGCGAGGTTGTCCGTCAGATTGAATCGATAGCCGGCCGACAGGCCGGTGGTTCCCCCCACCCCTTCGACGGTATGGCTATACTTCTTCAGGGGCACGGCAACTCCGGCGTTCACTCCCAGCTCCGGGCCGTCCGCCCGCACCGGCGTGCCCCACAGGGACGAGCCGAGTAGGAGGACAGCAGCACTTGCGACAATTCCTTTCTTCATTGGGACCTCCTTGGTAGGGCGAGAGACGGAGATGAGCCCCACCTCGAGCACGTGCAAGAGCGTTGCCAGATACAGTGTCAGCACCGCGTCTGGCGGCGTACGGATCGTTCTCGCAATGCTGGGGATTCTATGTCTCGGGCGCGGGAAACGAACGGGTGCGACGGAATCCGTATCCCTTCGACCAGAAACGTGAACTCTGGATTGCGCCGTTCGGCATGTCGCATGCAGCACTATCAAGTCCCTCGGAAACGCGCGGCGGAAAGGAGATGCTCATGTCCCTCAAGCATCGCATTGGCGCGGAGTTCGTCGGCACGTTCTGGCTCGTGCTCGGGGGGTGCGGCAGCGCGCTGCTCGCCGCCGGGTTCCCCGGCACGGGAATCGGGTTCCTCGGTGTATCGCTCGCGTTCGGGCTGACTGTGCTCACGATGGCGTACGCGATCGGCCACGTGTCCGGGTGCCACTTGAACCCCGCCGTGACACTCGGACTCGTCGTCGGGGGGCGATTCAAGAGCGCCGACGCGATTCCGTACATGCTGGCTCAGGTCGCCGGCGCGGTTGCCGCCGCCGCGGCTTTGTACCTGATCGCCAGCGGCAAGCCGGGATTCGACCTCGCAGGCGGACTCGCGGCGAACGGCTACGGCGCGCATTCACCGGGAGGTTATTCGCTCACGAGCGCCCTCGGCACCGAGATCATCATGACGTTCATGTTTCTCTTCATCATCCTCGGGGCGACCGACGCCCGCGCCCCTCAGGGCTTCGCGCCACTGGCGATCGGACTCGGCCTCACGCTCATCCACCTGATCAGCATCCCGGTGACCAACACGTCGGTGAATCCGGCACGGAGCACGGGGCCGGCGCTGATCGTCGGCGGCTGGGCGCTCGCGCAGCTCTGGCTGTTCTGGGTCGCGCCGCTGCTCGGGGCGGCGATCGCCGGCGTCGTGTACCGGATCGTGACCGGCGAGGAGCGAACGGCGCGTTCCGACCTCCTGCGAGGCGACGTGCTCGTCGAGGAGGTCCTCGTCACGCTGAAATGATCGTCAAACGAGAGACAATGGCTCGAGCTTCGGCATGTTGCGCAGAAGGTGGAGAAGGTCATCGACAAGGTCAAGGGTGCACTCAGCTGAGTCTCGGTCTGAGTTGATCCTGGGATAGCGGCGGTCACCACGACCGCGACGACCGCTCCTGCTCTGCGTTCACTTTGAGAGAGGAGAGACGAATGAAATCACTCTGGATTTGCGGGGTAGCGAGTGTCGCGATGATGTCCCTTGCCGCGCTGGTTCAACCGGCGTGGGGCGGTTCGACGAAGTGCAAGATGAGGTACTCTCTCGCCGGGTGGTCGGCGGGCTACTCAACGGCGAGCGGCAGCGGCACCATCACCTGCGACAATGGCCAGTCGGCCCGCGTGTCCCTCCGGGCGAAAGGCGGCGGGGTTACGGCCGGGAAGTCCAAGACCATCAACGGCAGCGGCACGTTCTCGGAGGCCGGTGACATCAGCGAACTTTTCGGGAGCTATGCTTCTGCGGACGTCCATGCCGGGGCGGGCGAGTCGTCGGCTGCGCAGGTAGTTACCAAGGGCACCGTTTCCCTGGCGTTGTCGGGTACCGGCAAGGGGATTGACCTCGGTGTGGCGTTCGGCGAGTTTGTCATCCAGAAGCAGATCGCCAAGAAAGGGCGAAAGTAGGCCCTGGACCTCGGGCACAAAGGAGAACGCCATGTCACTGCTGCTTCTGATTGTCTTGTTGCTCATCGTCTTCGGTGGCTTGCCCACCTGGGGCTATCATAACTATGGGTATGGACCGTCCGGAATCGGCGGCATCATCCTGCTCATCGTGCTCATCCTGCTTCTGACCGGGCGGCTGAATTTCTGACGGCTCCGTCATTGCTGACATCGAGGGTTTCGTCCTCGGCATCGTCGCCTATCTTCACGCCCTGCTGGTCGCGGTGCTCGTCATCGTCGTCGCCTTGGTCATGGCGGCGTACGTCAACCGCCAGCACGCACCGCGGATCGACTGATCACGGTCGGGGTCGCAATAGCCAGCAAACGCAAAACGAACAGGAGAGAGATCTATGAAGGCTACACAGTTGAAACAACTGATACTGTTAGGGGTCACGGTGTTGTGGCTAAGCAGTCCGGTCACTCCAGCCAGGGCGCAAGTGGACATCCACGTTGGGATCCAACTGCCTCCCCCTCTTGTATTTGCCGTGCCACCGCAGGTGGTCATATTGCCTGAGACGTATGTCTATGTTGTTCCGGACATTGAGGAGGACGTATTTTTCGTTGACGGCTGGTGGTGGCGTCCATGGCAGGGGCACTGGTATCGTTCGCATTACTATGACCGGGGCTGGAGTTATTATTCACGCGTCCCGTCGTTCTATCGAGAGGTGCCGCAAGAGTGGAGACATGAATACCGGGACCATCAATGGAGAGGCCGGCCCTGGAACTACGAACACATGCCTCACGAGCAAGTCGAACAGCACTGGCACACTTGGAAGAAAGACAAGTATTGGGAACAACACCAGACTTGGGGAGTCCAAGGATTGCAACCCCAACCACGAGGGCATCGTCAGCCACCGCAGGTCCCGCAGTCGCAACGGCGTGGTCAATCATCGCAGGCACCGCAGTCGCAGCACCGTGGTCAACCACCGCATGTCCCGCAATCGCAACACCATGGTCAACCACCCCAGGCCCAGAAGCAACACTCGTCGCAACCACACCAAGGCCAAGGACACCAGGGTCAAGTGAACCAAGGGCACGGGCAAGGCAATAGAAGTCAAGGGCAGCGCAACGCCGCAAAACAGCACGGTGGCCAAACCGATAAGTAAATGGGCGATTGTGCCTTACTTGGCACCGGGCGGCCGCCGCGGCGCTAGTCTGCGTCGCTATTTCCTTCCCACAGTTTCACAGAGTCTTCTGGTGTGGGCGTGCAAGGTGCCGGAGATCATCCGGGCACTGGCCGAAGCGGCGTCTCGGCCGAGCGAGGTGAGCGGCCGACGTGCTACGGGACGTGACGCGATGGCCGGCTAGCTTTCGCCCTGCACGATCTTCTTGAGCGCGGTCACGTCGGTCAGCCCGAGCTCGTGTCGCGACGAACTCACGATTCCCGCCTGCTGCCACTTGCTGGTGATGCGAATCGTCGACTCGACCGTCGTGCCGATCATGTCGGCGAGCTCCTGACGGGTGACGTGAAGCACCGTCACCGACTCTCTCCGCCGTCCGATCTTGTCCGCCAACGTCAGGAGCATGCGCGCCAACCGCTGCTCGACGCGCTCGAGCGCGACCGAGCGCAGACGTTCGTGCGCGTGGCGCAGGCGACTGGTGATCTGGTCGAGTATCGCCCCCCGCAACGTCGGATGCTTGCGACACATCTCGCGCGCGAACGCCGCCGGCAGGCGCCACACGACGCTGTCTTCCACCGCCACCGCCGACGCGGGATAGGGCCGTTCTTCGAGCGCCACCACCGCCCCGAAGAGCTCGCCGGGCGGGATGATCTCGAGCACGATCTCGCGCCCTTCTGGACCGTGCTTGACGATGTGGATCAGTCCCTCCTTGACGGCCCAGAGGCTGTCCGCCGATTGGCCCTCGACGAAGAGGGTCTTTCCGGCGGCAGCGCGTTCCTCACGCGTAGCCGCGGCGATCCCATCGCGATCCGTCGGGCTCAGCGTGCGGAATCCCCGCAGTTCGTCGATGCCGCTCATGCCGTATGACACGCATCATACAGACGCACCCGCCCACCCCCTAGCATGCGTCCCGTGAGCGCGCGGGCCGAAGCGGCGCCTCGCAGAAAGGACCGAGTTGCCATGACCATGACGATTCCACTCCTCGGCGCCCAGCATCAAGACGTGCTGGCGCGGTTGGCCGCCGTCGAGGCGGAGCTCGAGACCCCGGGTGATCACGATCTCACGGCGTTCAGCACGTACCTCGAGTCCGAGGTCATGCATCACTTCACGCTCGAGGAGCAAGCGCTCTTTCCCCCGCTGGCACGTCATCTCGGCACGACGCAAGGACCGCTCGCCGTGATGGAGGCCGAGCACGCCGAATTCCGCGCTCTGCTGCAAGGCCTTACCGCGGCGGTGCGCGCGGCAGCTCACGGGGCGCAACGTGCGATCGCCGGCGAGATCATCGAGCTACTCCGCGCCCACATCCACAAAGAGGATCACGTACTCTTCCCGATGGCGGAACAGCTTCTGAACGGCGAGGAGATCGCGGAAGTCGACCGACGGGCGAGCACGCTCGCCGCCGGGCCGTCGCCTCACGCCTGAGCGACGTGCGACATCGTCGGCGTCCCGTCCCGCGCGCGGCGCTTTTCAGTCCGGTCCCATGAGGCACGCGCCGCACACGTCCGGGACCTCGAGCGGAGACGCCGGCGGCGGGAGCGGTGGACGCGCCGGCAATCGTTCCGCGAGAAGCCGCGCCGCGGGGAGCAGATACGACGCCCCGACCTCCTCGAGGCTTTGCGCGAACGTCGCCACGAACGCGCCGAGGTGCGCCTCGATGAACGCACGGCGCGCGGCGACGGTGATCGCGGACGTGGTGCGCTCCCCGCGTACCCGGGCATAGGCCTCTTTCAGAAGCAAGTAGCCGACGAACGCCGCCTCGACGGCGACGTGGTCGAGGGGCTCCTCGACGCGCGGCCGGAACCCGAAGGCGTCGTAGACCATCGCGAGCTCGGCGAGCAGCCGGCCCGGATCAGCGAACGACTGATAGGTGACCTCGCGCGGCGACACGACGCCGCCCGGGCCGAGCAGGCTCAGGTAGTCGCCCTCGCTCGCGCCTCGCGCCATCGCGGCGGCCTCGCGCAGCGCCGGGTCCCGGACCTCGCCGGCGAGC
>JBGOSW010000174.1:0-9741 GCA_041476145.1 Binatia bacterium | reverse complement strand
CCTCGCCGATCCGCACGAGCGGATCGTCGCCGTGAAGCGCGCGATGGACGCCATCAAGCTGAGCCGGCAGGGCCTGCTCACGTTCGGCTGGCTCAGCACGGTCGGGCTGACACCGGCCCAGCTGGAGAACGCGCTGATCGATCTCTACGCCGGCATGGGCAGCGTCATCATCACCAACGTCGCGGGGCCGCGGAAGCCGGTGTCCCTGGCCGGGACCCCGGCGACCGGCCTGCTCCTCTGGGTGCCGACGTCGGGACCGATCGGTGTCGGGCTGTCGATCGTCAGCTACGACGGTCGCGTGACCCTGGGCCTCATCGTCGACTCCCAGCTCGTCCCCGACAGCGAGCGGCTGCGCGACGCGTTGGAGGCCGAGCTCGACACGTTCCGCAGCGTCGCGACGATGTCCGAGGATCGCGAGTGACTGCGCGTCGGGAGTACGGGCGCTGATCTAGTTGGGCACGGGGTGGCCACCGGGTTGATCACGAGGTCGGTCGGCGGGTCCGGCGGGTACTCCACGAATGCTGCGGATCCATGTGGCGATCGTCTCGCCTCGGCAACCGAGCCTCGTCTCGTCTCGGTGTGCACCCAGCACGCTGAGAATCTGCTCGCAGCTGCATCCGCCGGTGTCCGCGGTCGTGACAGGCCGGCCCGGATGGCGCCAAAAGGTCACCGTGTCGAAGATCGCGAGGCCGTCGCGCGTGCGCGCGCCGGTGACGATCGCGTAGCGTTCAAACCCGAGATACCGGGTGGGCACGCCTTCGGGGATGCGCGTGTCGAGGCAGCGATCCTCGAGATCCGCGACCCCGTCATGGTCGAGATCCTCGAGCCGGCAGTCGGCTGAGCAGCCGTCGCCGCTCACGGTGTTGCCGTCGTCGCACTCCTCGCCGGGATCGACGATGTGATCGCCGCACACGGAGCAGTTGAGGAGGCCGAGCACCGACGCGACCCTGATCGAGGCCCTGGGTGGCTGGCACAGCCTCCGGTCGTTGCAGGTGGGCGCGGTATTTCCGAGCGTCCCGTCGAAGGCGCACACGGTGAGCGGCCCGTCGACCGTGCCGATGACGATCTGCACGATGCCGAGACGGATCGCGCTCCCGCCGGTGCGTAGATCGACGCCGAACCGGTTGCAGGTCGACAGGTGGACGAGCGCCAGGACCGTGGGATCGGTGAACGTCGCCTCCACTGGATTCGCGGGGCACTCCGCGGGTGGAGAGGCGGGAATGCTCCCGATCGGTACGTCGTTGATCGAGAGATCGAGGAACGACGGCACGGTGTCGAGATCGGCGTCCAGGATGCGGAAGGTGATGCTGGTCACGCCGTTCACGGGCGTCGCACGCGGGCGCGGCGTGGCTGTTTTGGTGCGGACAGGCGTGGGGGTCGCTCTCGGTGACGCCGTCTTGCTTGCGGTTGGCGTCCCGGTTGGGGTCGCAGCGGTCGTCGGCGTCACGGTTGGGGTTCGACTAGCGGTCGGTGTCCCGCTCGGCGTCGCGCTGACGGTTGCCGTGGGCGTCGCGCTGACGGTCGCCGTGGGCGTCGCGCTCGGGGTCGGCGTGATCGTCGGAGTAGGCGTTGTCGTCTGCGTCGCCGTGGCGGTCGAGGTGGCCGTTTCCGTGGGCGTTGACGTGGTGGTTGCGGTCGGCGTCGCGGTCAGCGTGGGCGTCACCGTCGAAGTCGGTGTTGCAGTTGCGGTAGGAGTCGCTGTCACCGTTGGAGTCGCGGTCACCGTCGGAGTCGGTGTGACAGTCGACGTCGGCGTCGACGTTTCTGTCGGCGTCGACGTCACTGTCGGCGTTGCCGTCGGCGTCGGCGTCGACGTGAGCGTGGGCGTCGGCGTAACCGTAGGCGTTGGTGTCGGCGTCGGCGTGGCCGTCCCTGTCGGCGTCGGGGTTGCGTTCGAGAACGTCAGGGCTTCAGTGAACGCGACGAACGAGTCTCCATCCAGCCCCGCAGTCGCCCCGCCGTACCGCCCCGTCATCGTGAACCCACTCGCCATCGTCCCACCGCCGTCAGTGAGATACATTTTGACGACGATCCGATCGCCAGCGCTGAAGGACGTGGAGGTGGGCGCACCAGTCCACGTCTCTGCACTGTTCGCAATGGTAAGCTCGTTCGTTTCAGACGCCGTGAGAAACGCAGCTTGCTCCACCCCTCCGGTGTACTGATGCACGGTCGCCTTCAGCTTCGCGTTTGCCACGCCGTTGTTCTCGCGGCCCCACACGTTGAACGAAATGGTGCCCGAGATCGTGACGCTGCTCGCGAGAGGCGGCGAGATCCATCCCGCGATCGCCGTGCTGCCAGCCGTCTCCGTCCACTGAACCATGGTCGGACCCGTCGCAGTGTTCGTGATCGCCGAGAGGGTGTTCATGCCAGCGGTCGTGTTGAAGTCTTTGTACGATCCGACCTTGCCAGTCGCGTTTCGTAGGAAGACCTTCGTGGATGCCCACGCGCCCGCTGGAACGAGAAGGAGCAGCGCGCAGACGACGCTGAACGCGAGAGCGCGCCGCATCGCGCTTGCCCATCCATTTGCATAGGTTCTGTTCATTTGGTGCTCAGAGAGAAGAGCAACCGAGATGCCGGCGCGCCGATATCGAGTCTGAACGGTTAGTTGATACGCGATCGCCCGCAAGCGACCGATCGACGGCACGTTAGCTCGACGACCGACTACGGCCGCAGCGCCACGAAGTGGCCGGGCGTCGTTTAATTGCCGCGTGCCGCAGGGCTGATGGCGTGCCGCGCTGCCCCCGGAAGGGCGTCCGCGAGTGTTGCTGCTCGGAACGCCGTCAGCTCAGGGACACGTGGGACTTGCCGCGAAGCTCGAGAGACCGCCGTTCGCGAGTGCCGCCGGACGGTTCGGTGTCGTGCTCAGCCAGAAATTGCGGAACGTGACCTGCGCCTGCGGCATCACGTGCAGGTTGCAGACGACGCTCTTTACCGAGAGATTGTCGTGGAGGACGGTGTAGGTGTTCCAATCGAGTCCCGCGTCGCGCGTGGCGTGACAGGCGCGGCACGAGGTTTTCACCACCTGGTTGTACAGCGCCACCGTGCCGGCGTTCGTACGCCAGCCCGTCGGGACGAATGTCTCGTCGAAGGTGGCCGCGGCGGGAATCGCGGTGCCCGGCGTCACGCCGTACCATCCGTGGACGAGCTCGTCGGTCGCGCCGGAATAGTTCGTATCGAGCACGATGGAGTTCAGCGTGTTGAAGTCCTTTTGCTGCCCGGCTTTCGTCACCGTCGACGCCAAACCGGAGTAGCCGAACGACTCGACGTCGAAGGCGATGAAACGCGTGTTCAGATTGCCGTTGGCGTCCCACGTGTGCGTGGTCGAATCATAGTGATTCCCGGGGAAATCACCGCCGTGACACGTCGAGCAGAGGCTGGGGATGAACTTCGCGCCGTTGCCGTCGAGGTCGGCGGCATTGACGCGACTCCCGGCCGCGTTGAAGACGTAGAACTTCGTGTAGCGGGCACCGCCACTCGGCGCCGCCGTGAACTCCATCGCGACCGTCGCGATCAGATGATCCGCAGGATCACCGCCCAGCTTGGCGGCGGCGGCAAAGTCCGCCGATCCGAGATTCGGCGGCAGTCCGTAGTTGGACACGAAGTATGCGAGGTCGCCGTTCGCCTTCTTGTGAACGTTCATGAAGCGGCCGAGGCCGAGATCGAGTGCGTTGAGGTATGCTGCGTTCGCCTCGATCTCACCGGCGCCGCTGTTTCCGAAGCCGTTGGCGGTCTTCCAGCTCGCCAACGTCGTCTTGGCACTCGTCGGATCGATCGCCGCGTAGTACGCATCCGCGCTCGTCGCGTCGTCTTCTCCGAGGTACGTGAGGAAGCCGCCGCCCGGAGGTGGCGGCGTGGTGAGCGCGATCGTCACGTCCGCCGTCCCTGGCGCGCCACAGGCGTCGAACGGGAACGGCGGAAAGTGGTCGTTGATCCCGGACGGTGAGGTGAACGTCTGGGTTCCACCGGGCGTCGCGACAACGTTGCCGTTGGTGTCGATGATATCGAGCTGGATGCCGGCGGTACTGGGTGGCAACTGCAATATCGCGCTCAGCGGGTTGTCGACGACTTTGGTGACCGTCTTCGCCGCCGTCGAGCCCGTCGCCGGTACGGTGATGCGGAGGTTGTAGGGAATCGTCACGGTCGCGTCCGTATGGACGCGCACGCACGCTGCCGGACCGGTCTTCTGCACGTCGACGTTGAGTTCCGAGAAATGCCGCACCTTGGCCTCGTAGACGTTGCCCACCAAGCGGAACTCTCCGTCCTCCTTCCAGATTCCGGTGCTGCGATCGTACGTCCACGCCGGCATCGATGGCGGCAACGGACCGGCCGCGGCCTGCACCGGATCGACGCTGACCCGCACCGTCGCGGTCGTACCCGGTCGGAGATTGTACGGCTGCCCCGACGCATCGCGCACGTCGATGTGGACCGTGCCGTATGGAGTCAGCACCGCGTCCTGTCCGGACCTGGTGATGCCGCTGCCGTCACCGGGCCAGCGCCCGAACGGATCGCGCAAGTCGATCGTCGACAACGTCAGCCGCAGCGAACCGCTCGCAGCGGTACCGTTGCGGTCCACGAGCGATCCGGCCGGAATCACCACTTGGGTACGTTGCCGGCTCTCGCTGTGCTCGGTGACGGTCTCGTCGCGGGTGGGGTCGACGGTCGCGACGAAGGCGCGATGCAGACGATACGTCTGCCCGACGACGCCCTCCGTCGTCACCTTGGAGAGAAACTCGTAGCCGTCCTTGGCGACGTTGATCACGTATCGCGACGACTCCGTCTGTACATAGAGGGTGAAGAATCCCGCCGCGTTGGTAGTCACCGACACGTTGTTCACGCTGACCTCGGCATGCGGAATCGGCGCGCGTGTGCCGGCATCGATGACGGTTCCGGTGAAGAGGACGCCCTTGCCGTCGCTGGTGATGTCGACCCGCCCGCGCGCGTAGCCGCCCTTGCCGTCCGACGCCAGGACGTACATCGAGTGCAGCCCGCCGTGTGGCGGCATCGGCCAGGCGGTCTGCGCCGTGGTGCTGGTGACGAGACCCGAGCCGGCGGCGGTCGGTTTCCAACGATAGGTGAGCGGGTCACTGTTCGGATCCTTGATCAGCGACCGAACCTGCAGCGTCGCACCCGGCGACGAGACGCGCACGCCGTTTCCCGCGGTGTCGAAGGTAACGACTTGCGAGACCACCGGCCGCGAATTCGGGTAGGTGATATCGGCGATCGAATTTCGCGTCGCCGAGCGCGAGACGATCGACTTCTCACAGATCGCACGGACCTTGACGCGCGGCTCTAGGACGCTGGGAAACACATACTCGCCCTGATTGTTCGCTCGCACCGTCGCGAGAAGGTGACCGGTGTTGTCGGACATCTCCATCTTGGTCACGAGATCCACACCGAAGAACGGATCGCTGAATCGGCAGGGGCTCCCGTCGTTGAGCAAGACGCGGCCGAACACCACACCCTCGCCCGTAGAGACCCGCGACGGCGTGGCGTAGGCATTGCCGCCGACGACGAACACGGAAGTTGGGTTGCATCCGGTGATGAATCCCGGTGTCTCCCAGCACACCGAGTACGTGCCGGGAGAGCGGCGGGGAATGAAGTAGCGCCCGTCGAGATTGGACGTCACTTTCGGGGACGCGATGTTGCCGTTCACATCGCGCAAGAAGACCGTGATGTCCGGCAGCATGATCCGCCGTGCCGAGGCGCCCGGGGCGTGGACCGCCAGCTCGGTGAACACGAGTCCGTGCACCTCGCCCCCGGATATCCTAGGAATTTTGGCGGGCGGCCTAGTCAATCGACAGCTGACGATGGCGAGAGAGGATACAGCGGCGATCACGACGGCACGTGACAACCAAGTGCGTCTCTCATTCATGTGCATATCGCCCCCACGATGACGCCGAAGAATGCGTTATAGCGCGGCATCGTGCATCGTGAATCCGACTCGCGTCAATGCACATCCTGGATCAGTTGGAACATTTACCGTGTCGAATTGGCGCATCGGCGTGCGGGGCTCGATTCGATCGGCTGGCCCGCCGCCGCGGAACTATCTCACGACCTCGAAGGTAGTGGCCGCGCCGATCAACCGAGTCGGATCATATCCGGTGACATAGACGTCATTTCCGTCTGGGCTTTCCGCGAGATCGCCCGGGAGCGCGACACCCTCGACACGCCCGACACCGTTCTGCTCGGCCTCGACGAAGGAGATCGCCCCCGTTTGCGCGTCCCGCCGGAACACCGCCACTGCTCCGCTCAGCGGGTTCCTACTGGCGAGATAGACTCTCGCACCGTCGTGGCTCACGGTGATCGCCTGCGGCACGTCGCGTCCGCTGATCACGTCCACGTGACTCCGTTCCGACGCGACAAGACTGAGCGTCCCGGACGACACATCCCGGCGGTACACCATCACGGCGCTCTCGTCCCCCAGCCCGTCGACGACGGCCGCATAGAGATCGGCGCCGTCGGGACTGAAGGCCATGTCGAGCACGCCGCCGATCGCCACGATTGGATTGGCGAAGCGCCCCGTAAACTCCCTTCCGACGAACCTCAGCGCTCCCGTGGTCTGGTTGCGCGCAAATGTCACGATCGTGATGCCCGGCGCGAGGCGCCCCCCGGGGATTGATTCTTCGCCTGACGAGTAGACGTGCATCCCGTCGGGACTGACGACGACGCGCGCGGACTGGGCGAGGCCAATGACACCAGCGACGCCGTCGAATTGCGTTTCGACGAGCGTGAGCACGCCGGTCGCAAGGTCGCGACGGAAGACGACGATGGAATCGCCTGGCGCGTCCGGACGGGCTCCGCTGGCGACGTAGACGTGCGCGCCGTCGGGGCTGAGGGCGAGGTCCTTCGCCGGGAAGAGGCCGTCGGCGCCGCCGAATGGCTCGACGTGCGCCTCGACGAGCGCCAGCTGCCCGGTCGTCGCGTCGCGGCGGAACACCACGACGGCATCACGCGGCGGCGACGTGGTCTCGATCCGCGTCACATACACGTAGGCCCCGTCGGGACTCACGGCAACGCCGCCGGCCGTGAAGTCGCCGTCGGCCGGCGCGAGACCGTCGACCTGTGTCTCGACGAACGTCAGCGCCCCGGTTGCACCGCCGCGGCGCAAGACCGTCAACGCCGCGCGGAATCCGCGCTCGTCTTGTCCGGTGACGTAGACGTGCGCGCCGTCGGGGCTCACCGTCAGATGATTCACGGAGAAGAGGCCTGGGATGCCGCCGATGCCGCCGAACTCCGCTTCGACGAAGCTGAGCGCGCGGCAGCGCAGCGTCGCGTCGAGTCCCGCGGCAGCGCGCAGCACGGTGACACCATCCGTGACGCTGACGATGCCGTCACCGTCGACATCGCAGACTTCCGGCGCGCAATTGCTCGCGAGACCAGCCGCGGCACGCAGCGCGCTCACGCCGTCGGTCATTGTCACGTTGCCGCTCGCGTCCGGATCGCCGCACGACCGCGCGTCCACCACACCGGCGCCGAGTGCGAAGACCAGCACGAGCGCGAGGAGTGTTGCTATGGCCGGCCCGCTCGGCACGAATTGGGCGGTATCACGCGCTGCCCGCTCGGACGCGTTGCCAAACCCTTCACTGCGCGCTCTAGTCTTGTGGGGAAGTGCCACCTACCGGATCTCCGAGAGATCACTGCTTCTCCGTGGGCGTTGTAGAAGCCTGTTGCGATTCCCTTGCCGCCTTCATCGTCCTTTCCATCCAGGAACGTGTTACTGCCAATACGAACTCGATGAAGAAATGACCAGACGGCACCGCACCTTCGGGCGAACATCGGCTCTCTCACGACGTGCCCTCGCAAGCCAAGCTCCGCACTTGATGGAAGATCTTCATCAGCGCGCCGTGAACATCCTGATCTACGGTTCGATATAGATTCCAACCTGCTCGCCACTGTTTGACGTCACCGGTTGCGAGTCCGCCGACCATACGCGCACTCGCCTCGGCGTCCAACGCGACCTGACGCAGCCAGGCCTTATGAGCAGGTCGGAGCGATGTGGGGACGTCCATCTCCTTCGCGCGCTCGTGAATATCGCGGAATAGCAGCGCGGCAGAGCGTACTTTCCCCAAGTCTTCGCCGCTCAACGGCATGTCGGCCGGCAAGCTGCCAAGCTGCCGATGGGCAGTCACCTGGTCGGTGAGCTGGCTCTTGAGGCCCTTTAGGTAGAGACATTCGCGATCCGTTGCAGGAACCTTCGGACAGGAAGCCAGCGTCGTGCTGGCACCACCTGCTATGAACTCGAAGCCGTTCGCAGGCTCGACCATCTGCAAGAGACGTGACCGTACTGGATCAAGGCTGCAAGTAGCGTGAATCGTCTTGAGGTCAACGCCCAGAGTCAGCCGAGCCCGCTGATAGTCGGAAAGAGCCTGTGCGAGTGCGTCGCAGAACGAAGCGTCGAGGGCGGCACCTTCGTACGCACGCTCGTGGACACGGCGGAGTGTCTCGAGTGCTTCACCCGCGGCGCGCGTGTTTGCTTCAACCTCGGACGTCGCCATCTCGCAAGGATCGGTTTCGGGCGTGTTGGGAGGGAGCGCCGCTCGGAAGTCTGACGCGTCGGTTGGCGATACTGCCGGGGGCGTTGCGGTTGCAGAGCCTGCAGGGGTAGCGCCAGAGGCCAACCACGCAGGCGGAAGCGTCAAGACGACCCAGATGAAGAAACCGAAGCCAGCTGCAAGCGTCAGGAAGGCCACCAACTGCCCTGCGAATGGACCTTTTGCGAAGAACGCAACAGCGACGGCACCCACCACCAATACCATCAGTGCCGCAAGACCAAGCGGCGACTGCACGGCTCGAATGATGTCAACCCATGCGCTGGCGCTCGGCATTCAGAACCCTTGTATCGGGTCCGGTTCCCGATTCCACGGGTCCCGGTTCCCGAGGCTACCGTGAATCGCTCCGGGTTTGCCGGAGACTCAGTTACATGAACGGAGAGGCGCGCGCGTGTGTACCGCGAGGCGCGTCGATTGGCGACCCGGTGGCAGACGGAGCGCGCCTCTGGAACTTCATGCCGCCGCTCCTCCACTCGTTAGGCGAGCGATGAAGGTCGCTATCTGAGCGTCAGTGATGTGCCCGGCTCGACGAGCGGCTCCCAACAGGTCACCCAACTCGTCCAGCGAAAGATACGCAGGACGCGGGATGAAGCCATAATTCGGCGACGCCGAAGTGCCTCGGTAGTTGATACGGAGCACAATGTCGCCGTTACGAAGTCGAATGCGCTCAAGGCAGAGGCGCCCACCTTCGTCATTGGTGGGAATCGACGCCAACTCTTCGGCTGGGGGCACCGCAATCAATGTTTTGTCAACCATCGTCCTTCTCCCTGCTGATCTTCAGGCAGGCTTCGCAGCCGTCGGTGCTCGGCATGACCTCGCGGATCTCCTTTGCGTGCGGATCGCTCACTATTGTTCGAGCGCTTTGTCGAGGGCTTCCATCTCGCGGCCGAAGCCGGACCAGTCGCCGGCGCGGAGCGCGTCGAGCGCGGCGCGGTAGTGTGCGCGCGCGGTCGTCGCCGCGGTCATCTTCGGCGGGGCTGTGGTCGCCGGCTCGATCACCCGCGGTGGCGCTGCACCAGGCTTGAACACCGCCGAGAGGGCTGCCTCGAGCGTCGGCTCCATCGCCAGCCGATCGCCGTAGGCGACGATCACGCGCTTCAGCTCCGGGATCTGCCCCTGATCCGAGCGCAGGTAGAGCGGCTCCACGTACACCAGCGAATCCTCGACCGGGATCACCAGCAGGTTCCCGCGG
>JBGOSW010000173.1:0-9964 GCA_041476145.1 Binatia bacterium | reverse complement strand
GACGGCGTCATAGTCGAACCCGATCGGATGATGGTTTCCGAGATACTTGTCCAGGCCGATGCCGTAGCTCGTGCTGATGAACGCGGTACCGCTGGACTGCGACCTGCTCAGCTGGTCGGTATTCCCGTACGAGTTGACGGCAACGCTTCCATCGTGACAGCTCAAGCAGAGCAGCGACGTGCTGCCCGGAGTCATCCCGAGCAAGATGGCCTGCGAGGCCTTTGGGCCGGACTGTGGCGCGCCGGGACCGTTCTCGTACATGGTGTACGCGATATTGCTGGGAAGCGCGTGGTTCCACAGCGGCAGGTAGTCGAATTCGGCAGGCGCCTGCGGACCAGCTCCACCCGTGGCCGTGCTCAGTCGATAGGTATTGTGCGGAGCATGGCAGAAAATGCAGATTCTGTTGAGGGGATCATTCGGGTTCGTGTAGTCCATCCCGTTGTGCGACGTGCCGAGATCGTGGACTGTTCCGTTGATCCCCGAGCCCGGGACGTATGCCCCGTCGGGGGTGTACGCGAGGCCGAGGGACGAGAAGAACAGCACGAACCCGACGACGGCTAGTGTGTGAGCAGGTCTTTTCATGGCTCCTCCCAAGATTTCGTGGGTCCGCATTGTATGCCTCTCTTCCCCGCTTACGGTCCGGTAGCGACGAGGTTGTTGCCGCCGCTGTTCGGTCCAACGGTGATCGTGGCTGCAGGAGCAGCAAAGGTGTATCCGGACTTCCTGACGGTCAGGGTGTACGTACCGGGCTTGAGCGAGCCGGCCGAGAACGTACCGCCGGCTGCGGTATACACGGTCTTGATGGCACTGGTTCCCTTCTTTACCGTAACGGCCGCTGAGGGCAGAGGCGTCGTCCCGTTCGTGGCGTACACCGTGCCGCTGATCGCGAAGTAAGCCGGCGCGACCGCCGACGGCGTGCACGTCAAGGTCAGCGGCGTGCTGGCCTTCAAGGCGCTGTCGATCGCCGTGAGTGTCAGCGTATACGACGTGGCCGGCGATTTGGGCGGCGCGATGTAGGTGTGGAGCAGCGTCGCGCCCGGCCCGCCGACCGCACGCGCGCTCAGATCGCCCCAGTCCACGGTCACGGTCTGAACAGGGCTGATATCCGTGTCCGTCGACGCGTCGACGACGGTCGCGGTCCACGTATTCGCGTCCCACGTGCAGGTCGCGGAGGCTGTGGGCGGAAGGTCGGCAACGGCGTTGGTGGGCCTCACGTTCTTGGCCGTCGTGGCGAGGATCTTACCTCCCTCGCTCAGGGTCAGCGTGATGGTCTTCGTGCCTGCCGTCGCATACGTATGGGTGCCGGGATTGGCCGATCCGTGCGCCGTGCCGTCACCCCACTTCCAATCGTAGGTGAAAGCGGGACATGAACCGCCGCAACTCGCCGAGGCCAAGACGTCGACCTTGAGCCCCGTGATCGTGGCGGCGAACGTCGCCGTAGGGGGCGCAGGCGTCACGCTCCTCGTCGCGGAACCGGCGATCTTGCCGCCCAGTCTCACCGTGAGCACGATCTTCCTCGCCGCATACGACGCATACGTATGGGTGTCGGGATTGGCCGTTCCATGAGCCGTAGCGTCGGCCCAGTCCCAATCGTAGGTGAAGGTGGGGCACACGATGCCGTCGCCGCAGGTGACCTGCGCGGTTACGTCGACTTTGAGCCCGGTCACCTTGGCAGTGAAGGTCACAGCGTACGTCACGGGCGCGGCGTCATGCATACCCTTGGCCGCCGCCGCCAGCGCGGCCTTGGTCCGATAGGGTGCGGGCGGCTCGGCCTGATGTTGCGCATCCTGTACGGTTCCACCACCGTGGCACTGTCCGCAGGCGTGATCGATGTCTACCCATGCCAAGCCGTCGGGCGTGGTGTTGACCTGCGTGGCGCCCATCGTCGTGTACGTGCTGTCGGTGCTGATTCTCCAGAGGTGCATTGGCGACGTGCTGGATTCCTCCCCGCCCGATTTCGGCATATGGCAGGTTTCGCATGCCTCGTCGGGGTCGGTCAGCCAGTGCTCCAGCGGCGTCCCCGTACTCTTGAGGTGATTGATCGTCGTCAGGTCGACCTGCGGCGCGCCTGCTGCCGATGTTCCAGCGTTTTCGTGGCAGGTGGTGCATTCCCTCCGAATCGGCTCCGCCTCCGGATCCGTGTCGGCCAGCGCCCAGTGGACATCGTGGCAGGTCATGCAGTTGCCCTGCGCGGTATCAGCGGGAATGCCGTTTGGAGACGTCTCGCCGTCCTTCACCCAGAAGCCGCTAGCGCCGCTCGTCGCCGATCCGTCGCCCGCGTTTGTGCAGGCGAGGTTGGTCGTGCTGTCGAGGTTCGGAATCTTCTCCGCCACGCCATTTCTGTAGACCGTGGTGATGATGGAGCCGATCCCCACGCCGGCGCACAGGCCGCCGGGACCACCGGTGGCGGCTGCCCAGGAATATGCTACGGCGTCGAATGTGGTCAGCCACTGACCCGTCGATAGTGCAGTACAACTTACCGAATTGTAGTAGCAGAAGTTGCCAAAACCGGTAGTCGTGTACCAAGTGAGACCAGCGGCAGCGCAATTGGCCGGGGTATCGCCTGGAGCTGCGTTGTTGCGGAACTGAGTAGCTGCCGTCCGGCAGACATAGCCCTCGAAGGTGCTGCCGTACTTGGTCTTGTCTCCGATGTCGACTTTGGTGCTCGAGCCCGTGTACTTCGCGTGCGGGCCGTTCAAGAACTGGTTGGCGATCGGAGCCAGGCCCTTGGCAGTGAGAGCGAAGTCGCCCGATGAAACGGGGATCACGCTCGCGGGGTTGATGGTCAATGGGCTGGCCGGGGTGCCGTGGCACGTGTAGCAGATATCGAGCAAGTGCGTCCCGTATTCGGTGTTGTTGTGGCCCGCGGCGCTCTTGGGGGCGCCTGCGGCAGGCGGGCCGACCACTCCCGCGGGGATGATCTGGATGATGTCGTCTTGCGCAGGTTTCGCCGTGCTGTGGCAGATCGAGCACTGAACGCCCTGGAGTCCCCAAGCCGAGCCGGCCGCGGTGAAATTGGGCTGGAACGGCTTGCCGATGGCGTCGCCCGCCAACTTGTGCCGCGTCCTAGGGAAGCCGGGCTTCTGCCGCTCCTGGTACGCTCTCGACTGATCGGAGTGGCACTTTTCGCAGATGGCGCCGGTACCGCTATAGAACTCGCCGCCGCCGTCCTCGACTGAAGTGAGAGCGTCGAGCCTCCTGATCACGGCGCCGGCCGGCATCCCGGCGAACTCACCACCGCTGGTATTGTCCTTGGTGGTCGTACCGGCGACGGGCAGCCAATTATCCCAGGAGAAACCGTTGGCAAGGCAATCTCCCTGGTTGGTGTACAGAGTGAGGTCCTGAGTCGTACCGACCGCGTACGTCGTCCCGTCGGCTTTCGTCGCGGCCGCGCTGAGGATGCCCTTGACCCCATACGCATAGAGGCACTGTGACGAAGCGAACGACCAGCCGAGGCCGGCGTCGTACGACGCCTGCGTCTGGCAGCCGGTGAGGCTACTCAGGCAGGCGGGCCATTCGGCGGGACTCAAAGTGGCGCTGTTGTGTTTGGACGGACAGGTCGCGGCGGAGGTGAAGGTTGCGCTCGTCATTCTCATCGACGTGGCGCAGAAGCCCAGGCCGTCGGTCGACTGCACGCCGTCGGTGGTGGAGAGACCGGTCCCCGAAACCGGGAGCGTATTGTCGTCCTTCCTGTTCCTGTACACCCAGCCGTAGGCCACGCACTTCCCCGTGGTCACCACGGCCCCACCCTTCGAGAAGCACATCGGGTCGGTGTTATCGAGATCGACCCGGGATATGCCCCTGCTGTTCGCGACGTCGTAGCAGAGGCTGGTCGACCAGGCGTGCTTGTAGCCGTCGTTGCCCGCTCCGCCTGCGTTGACGCACTTCGCCTGGGTATCCATCGACACGAGGTCCACGCTCGAGTCGGCCGACTTCGTCCACGCGACGCAGTCACGGTAGTTAGCGATCGACCAATCGACGAGCATGGTGCCGTCGAGCTTGACGCCGATCACACACATGCCGTCAGCCGGGATCATGTAGCCGCCGGACCCGTCAGGCTTCGTGCCGTCGGGCGGGTAGAGCGCCCCTGCCTCACCCGCGTACAGGAGGGGCATGAGCAGAAGGGACAGCATCACGATGAGCGGGGCGTTTGCGCAACGGGTTCTCGTCTTCGCTGTCATGACCGGTGCTCCTCCCAGGCAGGTTGATACTCGCCCGACGATCGGAAACCACTCATTGCGCCGTCCTCCCGCGCACGCGATCGGTGCGTGCGCGCCTGCCCAGCCGCGGAAGTACGGGTCATCGTCAGTGCAACCCGCGTACCACCGCGGTAGGTCCAATCGGCTGAAATCGCATCTATTAAGCCGCTTACTGCTGTGGAGAAGACGCACAGCGGAACGGACAGCTGGAACCATCGCCAGGGGCGCGTATTCGCGTCTTTTGGCCGCGTGTGCCGTCGCCGCGACGCGGCTCGCCGGTGGTGCGCGCGGCGGGTCGAGAATCGGCCGCGCAGACGCCAGCGCATGCGCGCGATCGACCGGCGACGTGTCGCCGTCCTAGGGAAATTCCCATAGCTGCATTCTCGATTTTGCGAAGGGCGACCGGCATCCATTGCCCGTCACATGTAGCCCGAGGCTTACCTCGGCCTTCGTCCGTCGCGGCAGTCTAGTCGCATAGTGGCCTGGAACGCCACCTCGGCACCGCAAGGACGCTCGCCTCTCCCGGGTACGGATCCTGCACTCGCATCGAGCGACATGCGCCCACCGAGCGTCGATTTCGCCGAAGCGCCGTTTCTCGTGATCTGGGAGACGACCCAGGCCTGTGACCTTGCGTGTACGCACTGTCGCGCATCGGCGCGACCGGAGCGCAACCCCGGCGAGCTGACCACCGCCGAGGGCGAGCGGCTCCTCGTCGAGACCGCGGAGATGGGCACCCCGGTCTTCATCCTGAGCGGCGGCGACCCGGTGAAGCGTCCCGATCTCTGCCACCTGATCGCGTACGGCAAGAAGGCGGGCCTCCGCGTCGGGACGATTCCGGCGGCGACCGCGATGCTCACCGAGGACTTCGTGCAGCGGCTGCGTGACGCGGGGCTCGATCAGATGGCGCTCAGCCTCGACTTCCCGCGCGCCGATCTGCACGACGCGTTTCGCGGCGTGCCGGGCGCGTTCGCGAAGACGATGGCGGCGGTCGAGTGGGCGCACCGGGCGGAGCTGCCGCTCCAGATCAACACGGCCCTGTGCGCGCGCTCGGTGCCCTTCCTCGAGGAGATGGCGGCGCTGGTCGAGCGTCTCGGCATCGTGTTCTGGGAAGTCTTCTTCTTGGTGCCGGTCGGGCGCGGGGTGGCGCTCGGCGGCCTCAGCCCGGCGCAATGTGAAGCGGCGTTCGAGGTCCTCTACCGCGTCCAGAAGCGCGCGTCCTTCATCGTGAAGGTGACCGAGGCGCCGCACTACCGCCGCTACGTCGCCGAGCGCGAAGCGGAAGCGGAAAAGGAGCGCGTGACGCGAACGGGCGCCCCGACGATGCCGCAGCTCCTGACGCGTTCCGAGGGACCGGGACACACCGTCGGGCTCGCGCCGCGCGGGGTGAACGCCGGCAACGGATTCGCGTTCGTGTCGCATACCGGCGACGTCTTTCCGAGCGGCTTCCTGCCGCTGCGGGCGGGAAACGTGCGGTCGCAGCCGCTCGCCGAGATCTATCGAGAATCGCCGCTCTTCCGCACGCTGCGTGATCCGCGGGCATTGCACGGCCGGTGCGGACGCTGCGAGTACGTCGACATTTGCGGCGGCTCGCGCTCTCGCGCCTATGCTCTCACCTGGAATTTTCTCGCGACCGATCCATGGTGCGGATATCAGCCGATCAGTGCGCAGCGTTCGTCAGCTCGAGCCGCATCTTCTGCGGGGCAATGACGGAAAGATGCTGTCGCGCCCCTATGCGTTCCACGTCGGGATACCGCCGCCGATGGTGCGGGCTCGCGTTTCGCGGTGTGATCATGGTATCCCGCTCGCCTCGAAGCTGACGGTCAGCTTCCAAAGGAGGAGGACGACATGAAGAAGACGGTGACGGGAACTCACGGGCGGCAGCTGGTAGCCGTCGCGGCTCTCGCGGCGCTCGCCGGTGCGACGAGTGCATGGGCGGGTGCCGCCGAGGGGAAAGCGGTTTACGAGAAGCAGTGCAAGATGTGCCACAGCATCGCCGGCGAGGGCGGCAAGATGGCGAGCACCGGCGGGCCGCTCGACGGCGTTGGCGCCAAGCGGGACGAGGCTTGGCTGAAGGCATACATCGCCGACCCGAAATCGAAGGTGCCGACCGCGAAGATGCCGAAGCTCAAGGTCGCCCCACAGGATCTCGACGACGTCGCCGCGTTCCTCCTGACGTTGAAGGAGCCGGCCGCAAAGAAGTGATCTGCACCACGGCGTGCGCATGGGTGTTCGTGGGCGGGGGCGATCCGGAGCCGCCCGCCCGCGCTGAAGGATGTGCATGGAAGGTGCAGAGGAGAGGACGATGAGATCGAGACTGGTGCGCGGGATGCTTTCGGCGGCAGCTGCCCTCGCGCTGTTTCCCGCGGCGGCACCGGCCCTGGCCGGCCTCGCGAGCGTGACCGGGACGGTGCGGCTCACCGACCCGATGCCGGTGCGCCCGCCGCTCCCCGTCTTCAAGAGCCACGAGGTATGTGGCGACGGTGTCCCCGATGAGCGGCTCGTGGTCGGGCACAATGGCGGCGTGCAGTACGTCGTCGTGACGGTCGAGGGCGTCCGAGACGGCAAGAAGCCCGAGCGTGACACGACGATCACGCTCGACAACCGCGCGTGCCGCTTCGTGCCCCACGTGCTGGTCGCCGTGGTCTGGCAGTGGCTCGCGATCACGAATAGCGACCCGATCCTCCACAACGCGGACGCCCGCATCGGCACGGATCCACTGTTCAACGTCGCGCTGCCGCCCAAGGCGCACGTCCGCAAGCCGCTCGCACGCGCCGGGCTCGTCGCGATCGTGTGTGACGTCCGGCACACCTGGATGAGCGCCTTCGTCGACGTCGCCGAGCATCCGTATCACGCGGTCACCGATCTCGACGGCGCGTACGCGATTCGCGATCTGCCGCCGGGCAGCTACACCCTGCGCGTCTGGCACGAGGAACTCGGGACGCGGACGCTGCCGTTCAGCGTGAAAGCGGACGACACGGCGACGGTCGACGTCGAGCTCGGCTTGCCGGCGCCGAAAGCGACCGAGGGTGCGCGATGAGGCGCCTCGTCGTCGCCGCGGTCCTCGGGCTGCTGAGCGCGCCGTGCGCGCTCGTGGCCGGGGGCACCGGTGCGGTCAAGGGAATGGTCACGACCGGAGCGGCGACCCCGGTCGCGAACGCCGTCGTGCTCATCGAAGGGCCGACGAAGGCGGCAGCGTCGGATGCGCCGCATGCCGTCATCGACCAGCGCGGCGATGCCTTCGTGCCGCACGTTCTCGCGATCCCGGTCGGTACCACGGTCGACTTTCCGAACAGCGACCCGCATATCCACAACGTGGTTTCGAACAGTCGGCTGAAGCCGTTCGATCTCGGGATGTACCTGCAGGGCGAGAAGAAGAGCGTCACGTTCGACCAGCCCGGCGTCGTTCCGCTGCGCTGCAATGTGCATCCGAAGATGGAAGGGTACGTCGTCGTGCACACGAATCCCTGGGTGGCGGTGACCAACGAGGGCGGCGAATACACGATCACGGGCGTACCGGCGGGGAGCTACACGGCGCGCGTATGGCACGAGCGTCTCGCCGAGAAGACCGGCCCGGTGACCGTGCGCGAAGACGGGGTCGCACGGCTCGACATGCACCTCGACCGGCGGGAGTGAAGGGAGCACGAGCGGCGGCGGTGCAGACTGCCGCAGCACTCCTCGATCATCGCCTCGGGCAATACCATTGCCGAGAAACGAGTATCCGTCTCGTTGGCGAGACTGAGAACGTCGCGAGCGTGACGGCGCGTAAGTGGCCGCCGGGTGGGGACGAAGAGCCCCCGATGAGGCATCCGCGCATCGGATCGCCTGTCATGTGAGTGCGGGCACACCCCTTGCACAGTGGAGACTGTCATGGGGCGAGCCTGGCGCATCAGCGCGCTGGCCGGGATTCTCGGCAGCATTCTCTGCGCCGTCGTCGCAGCGGCGGCGACCACACCGCCTTCCGCAGCTGATGACCACGATTCGCCGCCGCGCCAGCCCCTCGTCGACGGCAAACAGCTCTTCGAGAGCAAGGGCTGCGGCCACTGCCACGGCGTGCTGGGTGCGAAGACCGAAGCACGAGTAGGCCCCGATCTGGGTCGCGGGCGTTCGTGGCGCGACGTCATGGAGCTTGCCGGCGCCCTTTGGAACCATACGCCGGCGATGCTCGCCGAGATGCGGGCGCAGGGGGTCGAACGTGCCGTGCTCACGCCCGACGATCTCGGAAAACTGTCGGCCTATCTTCTGTACAGTAGATTCCTCGACGAGCCGGCGGATGCGGAGCGAGGGCGAGCGATCTTCGACGCGCGCTCGTGCGCGCGCTGTCACCAGCTCGGCGGCCATGGCGGTACGAGCGGCCCGCGGCTCGATGAGCTCGCTCCTCAAGCGTCGTCGCTCTTCATGGCGCAGGCGCTGTGGAACCATGGTCCCGAGATGGCGGCCCGGATGACGGAGCTCGGGATCGAGCGGCCGCGTCTCGAAGGCGACGAGGTCGCGGAAATCGTCGCTTTCATTCGCGGGCCCGGCCGCGCGGCACCGTCGCTGCAGGAGATGGCCGCCCAGCTCGGCGACCCGCGCGCCGGGAAGGCGCTGTTTTCGACGAAGGGTTGCGTGAAGTGCCACGCGATCGCGGGCGACGGCGGTACGATCGGCCCCGACCTCGCGGCGCGGGGTCCGATGGGGAGCGTCGGTGAGATGGCGGGGGCGCTCTGGAACCACGGCCCCGCGATGTGGCGGACGATGCAGGCGACCGGCGCGACCTTCCCCGAGCTCAGCGGTCCGGAGATGTCGGACCTACTCGCGTACGTCTATTTCGTTCAGTACATGGACGAACGCGGTGACACGGCGCGCGGGGCGGAGCTCTTTCGCGCGAAGTCCTGCGCCTCTTGTCACGTCGCGGACCAAGCCGGCGAGCGCGTCGGTCCCGACCTCGCGACGTCGAACGCCATGCGGTCGCCGCTCGACTGGGCCTCGGCCATGTGGAGTCACGCTCCGGCGATGGCCGAGAAGTTTCGGGCGCGCGGGATGCCGTGGCCGCGATTCGCGGACGACGAGATGCGGGACCTGGTCGCGTTTCTGCGCTCGAACCGCGAGACGCGCTGAGGCGTTCGATGCGGAACGACGAGCCAGGGCACGAAAAGCCGGACGAGGAGGAGGCGGAGAACGCCGAGCCGGAGTTCTCGATCGCACGCTCGAACGCGCTCGCGCCGTTGCTCGTGCTCTTTGCCGCGACGGTCCTGGGGGTCGTCCTCGTCATCGTGCGCGCGCAGCCGTTCGTGCCGACGGTGGGGGCAGCCGCGGACCGATCGTTCGCGCCCGCCGACTTCCCCGCGCTCTTCTCGAAAGACGAGGCGCTTGTCGGACTCCAGGGTGGCGACCCGGGAAGCCCGAGCGTCCTGTTCCCGGTTCCCGTCCCGCCGTTCACCGAGGGATTGTTCCCGTGCATGGAGTGCCACGGGCTCTTCCCGCCGAACCGCGAACGCCGCCCGCTCGAGGCCATGCATGGCGACATCGTGCTCCATCACGACGAGGAACACCGCTGGTGCCTCGACTGCCACGACGCGGAAGATCGCAATCAGCTCCGTCTCGCGAGCGGCGCGCTCGTCCCGTTCACCGAGTCCTATCGACTGTGCGGCCAATGCCACGGGACGCAGTATCGCGACTGGCGTAGCGGCATTCACGGGAAGCGCACGGGATACTGGAACGGCGCCAAGCGGTATCTATTGTGCGTCCATTGTCACAACCCGCATAGTCCGCGGTTCGCGTCGTTG
>JBGOSW010000172.1:0-9971 GCA_041476145.1 Binatia bacterium | reverse complement strand
TGGCGCACGCGGGCGAGAGGAGCACGGTGTCGCCGCGCGCGGCGGCCGCCGCCGCGCGCGTCACCGCCTCCGCCAGACTGTCGACGAGCTCGATCTCGGCGGCGCCTCCGAGGGTGCGCGCGAGCATCGCGCGCGCGGCGCCGAAGAGGATGGCGCGCTTCACGGCGCGCCGCACCGGCTCGGTCAGCAGGCCGTAGTCGCCGCCCTTGTCGATGCCGCCGGCGAGGAGGACGACGCTGTGCTCGTGGCCCTCGAGCGACTTGATCAGGGCGCCGACGTTCGTGCCCTTGGAGTCGTCGATCCAGCGCACGCCGTCGCGTTCGCACACCAGTTCGATCCGATGCGGCAGACCGTGGAACGCCTCGAGCGCCTGCTGCACCGCCGCCGGAGCGATGCCGACCGCGCGCGCGGCGGCGATCGCCGCCATCATGTTCTCGCGGTTGTGTGCCCCGGTGAGCGCCACCTGCGCGAGCGGATAGACTTCTTCGCGTCCGTCGAGGCGCATGCGGATCGCGGCGGCGTCGGCGCGCAGCGCGACACCCTCGCCGGCGCCGAACCAGAGCGTCGCGGCGTGGAGCGCGGTCGCGTGCCGGCGGATCCACGGGTCGCCGCCGTTCAGGATCGCGACGTCCTCGGCCGTTTGCCGCGCGAAGAGGCGGAGCTTGGTCGCGCCGTAGGCGTCGAGGTCGGCGTAGCGGTCGAGGTGGTCCTCGGTGACGTTCAGGAGGATGCCGACGCGCGGCCGGAAGCGCTCGACCCATTCGAGTTGGAAGCTCGACACCTCGACGACCGCCATCGAGTGACGCCCGCCGACGGCGGCGATGAGCGGGGTGCCGAGGTTGCCGCCGACGAACGGACGCTCACCGCCGGCACGCAGCATCTCGCCGAGGAGCGTCGTGGTGGTGCTCTTGCCGTTCGTGCCGGTCACCGCGAGGAGCGGGATCGCGAGCGCGCGCGCGGCCACCTCGATTTCGGAGCGTACCGGGATGCCGCGCCGCACGGCCTCACACAGGAGCGGCGCGTCGGCGGCGACCCCCGGGCTCGGCACCACGAGCGCAACGTCGGCGAGGTCGGCGAGATCCTCGCCGTCGCAGCGCAGCTCGAGACGGGGATCCGCGGGCAGGTCGCCGAGCTCCGCCGCCGGTCGCCGGTCGCTGACCCGCACCCGCGCCCCGGCGCCGACGAGGAAGTTGCTGACGGCGGCGCCGGTGCGGCCGTAGCCGATCACGAGGACGGTGCGATCGCGGTAGTCGTCGGTGTCGGGCATCGTCAGCGGAGTTTCAACGTGCTGAGGGCTATGAGCGCGCAGATGATCGACACGATCCAGAAGCGCACGATGATCAGCGGCTCAGGCCACCCCTTGAGCTCGTAGTGGTGATGGATGGGCGCCATGCGGAAGATACGCTTGCCGCCCGTCCACTTGAAGTACGCCACCTGCGCGATCACCGACAGCGCCTCGACGACGAAGATGGCCCCGACGATCACCAGCACGAGCTCGTGCTTGGTGATCAGCGCCACCATCGCGAGCGCGGCACCGAGGGGCAGCGAGCCGACGTCGCCCATGAACATCTGCGCCGGATAGGCGTTGAACCACAGGAAGCCGAGGCCCGCGGCGGCGAGCGCGCTGCAGAACACCGTCAGCTCGCCGGCGCCGGCGACGAACGGGATCTGGAGATACTCGGCGAGCTTGACGTTGCCGGTGACGAACGCGAACACAGTATACGTGCCGGCGGTGATCATCACCGGCCCGATGGCGAGGCCGTCGAGTCCGTCGGTCAGGTTCACCGCGTTCGAGGCGCCGACCACCACGAGCGCGGCGAACGGGAGATAGAGGAACCCGAGGTCGACCTTGACGTTCTTGAAGAACGGCATCGCCACCGTCGGCTGGAAGTCCGGCACGAGGAGCAGTAGCACGGCCCCGAGCGTCGCGACCGCGCACTGGGCGAGGAACTTGTGGCGTGCGGCGAGTCCCGCCGAGCTGCCGTAGCGGAACTTCCGATAGTCGTCGAGGAAGCCGATCGCGCCGAAGCCGAGCGTCACGAGGAGCACCAGCCAGATGTACGGGTTGGCGAGGTCGGCGAGGAGCACGGTCGCGAGGACGAGGGAGAAGAGAATCAACGTCCCGCCCATCGTCGGCGTACCCGCCTTCACCTTGTGACGCTCGGGCCCGTCGGCGCGGATCGGTTGCCCGATCTGATTCGCGGTGAGGCGGCGGATGAGTCCCGGGCCGAGCAGGAACGAGATCGAGAGCGCCATCAGCGCCGCGAGCAGACTCCGAAAGGTGGTGTAGCGAAAGACGTTGAAGATCGTGTGCGTCGTGTGCAGCGAGTAGAGGGCGTGGTAGAGCATGTCACTCCGCGGCGTCGAGCAGACGCACCACTTCCTCCATTCGTTGACCGCGCGAGCCCTTGACGAGCACCCAGTCGCCGGCACGTGCGGCGTCGGTGACGGCCGCGGCGAGCGCGGCGTGCGTCGGCAGCACCTGCACGGCGTCCATCGCGAGGCCCGCGGCGGCCGCCAGCGCGCCCTCGGCGGTGGCGCCGGCGTGCTCGCCGAAGAGATAGAGCGCGTCGATCCCGAGCTCGGCGACGAGGCGTCCGATCGCGCGATGCAGCTCCACGCTGGCGGCGCCGAGCTCGAGCATGTCGCCGAGGACCGCGAAGCGGCGGCGCGCCGGTGCCTCGCGCAAGCTGCGCAGCGCTGCGGCCACCGACGCCGGGTTGGCGTTGTAGCTGTCGTCGACGACGGTGACGCCGCTCGCGAGCACGCGGACGCGCATGCGGCTGCCGACCGACAACGCCGCACCGAGCCCAGCGACGATCGCCTCGATGCCGACGCCGACGGCATGCGCCGCCGCCGCCGCCGCGAGGGCGTTGGCGACGTTGTGGCGGCCGGCGATCCGCAGCTGCACGTCCGCCGTGGCGCGCCCCGCGCGCAACCGAAAGGCGGCGGTACCGTGCGCGTCGACGCGGACGTCCTCGGCGCACACCTCGGCCGCGGCGGTGTCGCCCTCGACGGCGAAGCGGACGACGCGGCCGGGAAAGGCGTCGCCGAGCGCCGCGACGTGCGGATCGTCGGCGTTGACGACCGCGACCGCGTTACGGCGCATGCGCGCGAACAGCTCGCCCTTGGCGCGGGCCACACCGGCGATCGAGCCCAGGCCCTCGAGATGGGCGGGCGCGACGTTGGTGATCACGCCGACGTCGGGGTCGGCGATCTCGGCGAGCCGCCAGATCTCTCCCGGGGCGTTCATCCCCATCTCGACGACGGCGTGATGCTCGCCGCCGGCGAGCCGTAGGAGCGTCAGCGGCACCCCGATCAGGTTGTTGAGATTCACTTGCGTCTTCAGCACGCCGGCGGCGCCTCCCGCCGCGGCGAGGATCTCCGCCAGCATCTCTTTCGTCGTCGTCTTGCCGTTCGAGCCGGTGACGGCGAGCACGCAGGGCGCGAGGCGATGTCGCAGATCGGCCGCCAAATCCTGAAGCGCGCGCAACGTGTCGCGCACGACCAGTACGGTGAGATCGTCGAGCGGCTCCAGGTCCGCCGGTACGCGCTCGACGACGACGCCCGCGGCGCCGGCGCCCGCCGCCTCGGCGACGAAATGATGGGCGTCGAAGCGTTCGCCGCGTAACGCCACGAAGAGCGCGCCGGGGACGAGCTTCCGCGAGTCGGTCGCGACGCACGGAAAGGTGGCGGGGCGCCCGCGGCGGTGCACGTCGGCACCGGTCGCCCGCACCACGTCGGCGAGGTGCCAGATCACGCGCGCGTCTCCGCGAGCGCACGTCGCACCTCGGCGCGGTCGTCGAACGGGAGCTTGGTCGTGCCGACGATCTGGTAGTCCTCGTGCCCTTTCCCGGCGATGACGACGCAATCCCCCGCGCGCGCCGCGCCGATCCCGGCCGCGATCGCGCGTGCGCGGTCGGGCTCGACGACGTAGCCGCGACGCGCGTCGGTGATCGCCGTGAGACGCGGGAGGCCGCCGACGCCGAGCCCGGGCTCGGCGTCGGCGATGATCGCGAGCGGATCCTCGGTACGCGGGTTGTCGGACGTGAGGACGGCGAGATCGACGGCACGCGCCACCGCTTCCCCCATGAGCGGACGCTTGCCACGGTCGCGGTCGCCACCGCATCCGAACACGCAGAGGAGGCGGCCGGCGACCATCGGCCGCAGCGACCCGAGCACGCCGGCGAGCGCCTCCGGCGTGTGCGCGAAGTCGACGAGCACGGTGAAGCGCTGGCCGGCGTGCACCGGCTCGAGCCGTCCCGGCACGCCGGGGAAGGTCTCGACCGCGCGCGCGATCGCCGCGAGCGGCGTGCCGAGCACCTGCGCCGTCGCCGCCGCCGCGAGGACGTTCTCGACGTGGCCGGCGCCGATCAGCGGGCTCCGGATGGGGATGCGCTCGTCACCGAGCACGAGCTCGAACGTCGCGCCGTCAAGCGTCATCGTGAGCCGCTCGGCGCGGACGTCGCCGCCCGCACCGAAGGTGCGCACCGGGATCGTGAGGTCGCCGCGCAGCGCGCGTACGCGCGCATCGGCGGCGTTCAACACCGCCGTCCGGCGCGGCTTGGAGCTCGCCTCGAGCGCGCGGAAGAGGCGCGCCTTGGCGCGAAAGTAGTCGTCGGTGTCGCGATGGAAGTCGAGGTGGTCGCGGCCGAGATTGGTGAAGACCGCCGCGTCCCACTCGATCCCGTCGACGCGGTCCTGCACCAGCGCGTGCGAGGACACCTCCATCGCGACGTGCGTGCCGCCGCAGGCGCGCATGGCCGCGAGTCGCGCGAAGAGCTCGGGCGCCGCGGGCGTGGTGAGCGGCGCGGGCTCGGCCGCACCGCCGAACCGGTAGCTGATCGTGCCGAGAACGCCGGGCCGGAGGCCGGCGGCCTGCCACATCGCCTCGAGGAGATAGCTGACGGTGGTCTTGCCGTTCGTCCCGGTGATGCCGACCATCGTGAGGTCGCGGGCCGGATCGCCGTGGAACCGCGCGGCGACACGTGCCAGCAGGCGCGCGGGCTCGGACGTCTCCACCCAGGTCCCGACCTCGGGTGCGTCGCTGCGATCCACCGCGACGGCGACGGCGCCGCGGGCGCACGCCTCGGCAACGTACCGCGCGCCGGTGGTGCGCGTGCCCGGTAGGGCGACGAAGAGATCGCCCGCCGTCACCGTGCGCGAATCGGCGCTGATGCCGCGCACGACGACGTCGCGGTCGCCGTGGACCGCGACCCGCACGTCTCCCAAATTCCGCAGGAGCTCGCCGAGCGTCACCCCGGGCGCGGCGGCGAGCACGGCGGCCGTCATAGTACGCCGCTCGCCGGTGTAAGGTTCAGCGTGAGGGCCTTTCCCGGCGCGGCCGACGCGCCCGGTGGCGGCGTCTGGCTGGCGACGTAGCCGCTGCCGACGACCCGCACCGCCCACCCGAGATCGCGGGCGCGCTCCAGCGCCGACCGCATGCTGAGACCGATGAAGGACGGCATGCCGGCGGGCGCGCTCGGTGGCGGCTCCGGCGCCGAGACGGCGACGCTCGCCTCCTGGAGCTCGGGGGGCGGTGGCGAGGCGCTGACGCCCAGGCGCTCCATCGCCGCCGTCGCGATCTCGGCGAAGACCGGCGCGGCGACGATACCGCCGTAGGACGACGTCTCCGGCTCGTCGAGGAGCGCCAAGATCACGAGCCGCGGCGCCTCCGCGGGAAGAAATCCGACGAAGGACGCGATGCGCGCGTGCGGCGAGTAGCGACCGGTGCCCGCCTCGATCTTCTGCGCGGTACCGGTCTTGCCGGCGACGCGGAATCCCGCGACGCGCGCCCGCATGCCGGTGCCGCCTTCGTCCAGGACCCGCTCGAGCATCGTCGTCACCGTCGCCGCCGTCTCGGGGCGCATCACGCGCCGTACGACCGTGGGGCGATGCTCCCACACCACTTCGCCGTCGGGCGCGACCGCGCGCATGCCGACGTAGGGCTTCATGAGCAGCCCGCCGTTGGCGATCGCGGCGAAGGCACGCGCCATCTGGAGCGGGGTCACGGCGACACCCTGTCCGAAGCTCGTGGTGATGAGGGCGATGCGCGACCAGTCGCGTAGCGGCCGCAGCATGCCGCCGACCTCGCCCGGGAGATCGATGCCGGTCGGCCGCCCGAGCTCGAGCGCGGTCAGGAAGTCGAAGAAGCGCTCGCGGCCGAGCCGCTCGCCGATCTTCGAGGCGCCGATGTTGCTCGAGACCTGCAGGACTTCCGCGACCGAGAGCCAACCGTGACTGCCGTGGTCGTGGATGATCCACTTGCCGACGGAATAGTGGCCGTTCTCGCAGAAGATCATCTCGGCGGGCCGTACGACGCCGTGCTCGATCGCCGCCGCCACGAGCAGCGGCTTGAACGTGGAACCGGGCTCATAGAAGTCGTTGACGGCACGATTGCGGCGCCGCGCGAAGCTCGCCGTCGCACGATGGTTGGGGTCGAAGCTCGGCGCGTTGGCGAGCGCGAGCAGCTCGCCGGTCGACGGGTCGAGGACGATCGCGGTCCCGGCGCGCGCACGCGACTCGCGCACGCCGCGCTCGAGGGCGCGCTCGGCGATGTCCTGGATGCCGAGGTCGAGAGTCACCTGCACGGTTGCGCCCTGCATCTCCTGCGGCGCCTCGACACCGTCGGTGAGGATCTCGCGCCCGCGTGCGTCGCGCTCGACCTCGAGCGTCCGCGGCTCGGCGCGGAGATCGCGCTCGTAGTAGCGTTCGACGCCCTCGAGACCCTGGAGGTCGACGCCGGCGATCCCGATGACGTGCGCGGCCGCCGACTCGTGGGGATAGAAGCGCCGCGCCTCGGTCACGTCACCGACGCCCTCGAGCTTCAGCGCTTCGACGAGGTCACGTTGACGGGGGCTCGCGGCGCGTTTCAGCCACACGAACGGGGCGTCGCTGCCGAGCTTCATCGCGATCTGTTGCGGGCGGAGGCCGAGCGTCGCGAGCGCGCTCTGCACGCGGGCACGGTCGGTGACACGCCGCGGGCGCAGGAAGATCGACGGGCGGTCGACGCTCGAGGCGAGGGTCTCGCCGTGGCGGTCGAGGATCGCGCCGCGGTGCGCGGAAATTTGCACCTGCTCGCGCTGCTGTTGCCGCGCCATACGCGCGAGTCCCGGACTGTCCGTCAGCGTGAGGTGCACGATACGCACTGCAACCATGACGAGCAGCACCGCGATGCCGCCGGCGACGGCGATGATGCGCGTGTTCATCGGCCGCTGCTCATGGTCTGGTCACGATCTGGCCCGGCGCGGGCGGCCCCATCCCGAGGCGGCCGCGGGCCACTTCTTCGAGGCGGCGCGGCGAGGTACGCGTCGCGATCTCGATCTGCAGCTCGCGCTGCTCCTGCTCGAGTCGGCGCTCGATCTGGCGCGCCGTCGAGAGGTCGTATCCCGTGTGGACCAGCTGCAGGCGCACCCAGACCAGCGCCAGCGCGACGGCCAACGCCGCGACGGCGCCGAGTCCGAGCTGGCGCCCGAGTCGGCGCTCCACCGCAGTCACGCGCCGGCGGACCGCGGCGACGCCACCCCGCGCCCCGCGCGGCGCCGCGGCAACGTGGCCGATCCAGTTCGTCGGGGCGCCGACGGCGCTCATGCGGCGGACTCCAGCACTTCGACGGCACGCAAGCGGGCGCTGCGCGCCCGACGATTCTCCGCCACCTCCTGCGTCGACGGCGTCACCACCTTGCGCGTCAGCAGGCGGACGCGCGCCCGCGCACCGCACCCGCAGCGTGGCAGCGCCGGCGGGCACCGGCAGGACGAGGCCCACTCTTGGAATGTGCGCTTCACCCGGCGATCCTCGAGCGAATGATACGCAATGATCACGAGTCGCGCACCCGGACGTAGCCACTCGAGGGCTTGCCCGAGGAAGGCGTCGAGGTGGTCGAGCTCGGCATTGACAACGATGCGCAAAGCCTGGAACACCCGGGTCGCGGGATGGAGGGAGCCACGACGAGGGGCCACGCGCGCGACGAGGTCGGCGAGAGCAACGGTGTCGGTGATCGGTCGGCGTACCCGCTCGGCGACGATGGCGCGCGCGATGCGTCGCGCCGACGGCTCCTCACCATAGCGCCACAAGAGCTCGGCGAGCGCGCGCTCGTCGGACGTCGCAAGGACGTCGGCCGCGGACGGGCCTGCGCCTTGTGTCATCCGCATGTCGAGCGGACCGCCGGCGCGAAAGGCGAAGCCGCGGGTGGGGTCGTCGAGCTGGCGAGAGGAGACACCGAGGTCCAGAAGAATGCCGTCGACGCGGTCCCAGCCCACCTGCGCGAACGCCGCACCGAGCTCGTCGAAGTTCCCGTGATAGGTACGGAATCGTCCGCCGAAGATCGAGAGCCGCTCGGCGGTGGCGGCAAGCGTCAGCGAGTCGCGATCGACTCCCAAAACCTCGAGCGTCGGTTCGGCCTCGAGCAACCGCTCCGCGTGGCCGCCGTCACCGAGGGTTCCATCCACGTAGCGCGCGTGCGGCCGTACGCGCAGATACGCGAGGACCTCATGCGCCAGTACCGAAACATGTCGCCGACTTCCCGGCATCCCCCCATCCGAGCCCCACGCGGGGAACGGCCGAAGTTGGCTCGACACGTCGACTCACCTTGGAATAGAAAGGCGCGCCCGGTGACCCCCCGGTCCGCTACTCCGGGCGCGCCCCTCTTCCTCCACCACCCCTCCGCCACCACCACATCCACGGGCAAGGTCAGATCCCGAGGTCTTGGTACATCGCCGGATTCGCGGCGGCCTCGGCATCGTGCTCACCCTCAACCTCCACCCAACTCTCCTGATCCATCAGCCGAAATCGCGAATACACCCCGAGAAAGACGACGTCCTTCTTGAGCGCTGCGTGTTGCCGAAGCACCGGCGGCAGCAGAATGCGGCCGGCGGCGTCGAGCTCGCAACGATGCGATCGGGCCAGGTACCCCATCTCGAACTTGACCGCGTCGGCGCCGAAGCGCGGCAGCGCGGAGAACTTGTCGAGCAGCTTCTGCCACTCCCCCTGCGGGTAGAGATCGAGGCAGCGGTGTCCGTAGACCGTGTAGGGCGCGACCACCAACCGCGGATCCCCGAGCAACACGTCGCGGAACTGGGCCGGGATACTGATCCGGCCCTTGGCGTCGATCGTATGGTCAAAGCGCCCGAAGAACACTGGAGAGTCCCACTAGTCGACGTGCTCAATCCCTTCTTTCCCACTTCATCCCACCTAAACCCACAGGGGCGTATAGGCGACGGTCTCCAACGTGTCAAGGAAAATTTTCATGCTCCTGAAATTTCTTTTACGGTGGGCGAAAAACGGTAGCCCGAGCGGCGGAAAGCGTGATCCAGACCGGATCTGTAAGCCGGATTCTGTCCCTCCCAATCAGGAGGTGACGGTCATTCCTCTAGGCCGCCCATTGCTGGACGGCTCCAGCGACCATACCCGAGGGTCTGAGGCGGGCCGCCGAACCCTCTTATTTGGTCTTGCTCCGAGTGGGGTTTGCCGAGCGTCCCGGGTCACCCCGGAACCTGGTGAGCTCTTACCTCACCGTTTCACCTTGACCGACACCGAAGCGCCGGCCGTCTGCTTTCTGTGGCACTTTCCCCGCCTCACGACGGGCCGCCGTTAGCGGCCACTCTGCCCTACGGAGTCCGGACTTTCCTCCTCTCCGTGGAGAGGCGACCGCCCGATCCGGTCTGGTGTCGGCTGCCGATCGCACCCCATCTGCGTCGTTGCTCGGTCGCTCACTTGTGCGGCGTAGCTATCGCTACGCCTCCGCGTTCGCTTCCTCGCGCCTAGCATCTGGGGCACGCTCGGCAGCCGACAGTCTACCGTGACCGCTCGTATCACGGTCCGTCCGTCGTAGCACGCTCTCCGGCCCTGTGGGCCGGTTGCACGTCGCACGGGCAACCGCTCCGTCTAAACTGCGTCGGAGAAGCAGAGGGGGCGCGGCGCGGGACGCGCCGCGCATTCCCGGGCGAGCGCGCGCGAAGGCGGCGCGCACCCCC